>JAOPZA010000038.1 GCA_025964325.1 Conexibacter sp. | reverse complement strand
GTCCGCGTCGCGCCGTCGCCCGGCCCCGGCCGACTCGACCGCCGCGCGATACGACGGCGTCGCCCCGTTCACCCACGACCACTGCGGCACCGGCATCGCGGGCGGCGGCGTCGCGCCCGGCTGCGAGTTCTCGAGCGCGATCCGTGACCCCCACTCGAGGTACGCCACGAAGGCGGCGCGGAACTCGGGGTCGCTCGGCAGGCCGGCCTCGTCGGCGCTGCGCGTCAGCAGCTCGACCCAGCGAGCGCGCTGCGCTTCGGTCAGCGCTCTGCCGAGGTGCTGCGAGATCATCCGCCCGTAACCGCCCCAGCGCTCGGAGTAGGCCGGCGGCCCCCCGAACACCTCCCCCAGCCAGGCCGCGACACGCTCGGGATGGTCGGGCGCCATGCCGGCGAAGAGCGGCCCCAGCAGCGGGTCGTCGGGGACGTGACGGCCATAGAAGATCCGCGTCATGCGCGTGAGGGCGGGCGCGCCGCCGGCCCACGCGAAGAGCGTCGGATCGCGGTCGGATTCGGTCATCGCGGCGGCTCCCTCGGCGGCGTGAGAGGATGTTTCGACGTGAAGACACCGTATCAGGGAACTATCTCGACGTGAAGACGGATCGGCCCCACGACCACGTCGATCGCGTCCGCGAGCAGTGGCGCGCCGCCCGGCCCGAGCTCGACACGGCGCCGCTCGAGATCGTCGCCCGCGTCGGGCGGATCGCCGCCCTCTTCGACGCCTCGACGAACGCGCTGATGGGCCGCTTCGGGCTCGCGCGCGGCTCGTGGGACGTGCTCGCCAGCCTGCGGCGCACCGAACCTCCCCACGAGCTCTCGCCGACCGACCTCTACCGCGGCTTGATGCGGACCTCGAGCGCGATGACGAACCGGATCAAGCGGCTCGAGCGCGCGGGCCTGGTCGAGCGGACCGCGGACGCCAGCGACGGCCGCAGCAGGCGCGTCCGGCTGACGGCGCGAGGCCGCGCGCTGGTGGACGAGATCGCGCCGCTGCACCTCGAGAACGAACGGGCGCTGCTGGCGTCGCTGACCCCGGCGGAGCAGGAGGCGCTGGCCGCGCTGCTGCGCACGCTCGCGGTCGGGTTGGAGCGAGGTTAGCGTCGCCGCCTCGAGATGAGCGCAAGGTTACGGGTGCCATGGCACCCGTAACCTTCCGCTCATCGGTCGCGGGCGGGAGCATCACGCGGTTCGTGACGAAACCGCGCAGCAGGGGCGCCCCCGCGAGCGCGGCCGATCCGCTACGCCTACCCCGCCAGCACCGGCAACAACGCCTGCAGCTTGATCTCGGTCTCGGCCAGCTCGCCGGCGGGGTCGGAGTCGCGCACGACGCCGACGCCGGCGTAGCAGTGCGCGACCGTTCCTCGCAGCAGCGCGCAGCGCAGCGCGACGCAGAGCTCGCCGTCGCCGTTGCCGTCGGTCCAGCCGACCGGGCCGGCGTACCAGCCGCGATCGAAGCCCTCCAGCTCCGGGATCATCCGCTCGGCCGTGCCGAACGGCTCGCCGCCGACGGCCGGCGTCGGGTGCAGCAGGTCGGCCAGCGCGATCGCGCCGAGCGGCTTCGACAGCTGCGCGCGGATCGGCGTCGCGAGGTGCTGGATGTTCGCGATCCGTATCACGGTCGGCTCGGGTGCGGCGGCGACCCAGACCGCGTGCGGACGCAGCGCCTGCGCGATCCGGCGCGTGACGATCGCCTGCTCGCCGCGGTTCTTGTCGCTGCGCAGGAGTGCCTCGCCGAGGTGGTCGTCGACGGCCGGGTCGGCGCTGCGGCGGGTCGAGCCGGCGAGCGCGACGGTGCTGGCGCGCTCGCCGTCGCGCCGCACGAGCAGCTCGGGCGTCGCGCCGACGAAGGTCGCGCCGCCGCGGCCGACGGCGTAGACGTAGCAGCCCGGGAACGCGTCGCGCAGGGCGCCGAGGATCGCGCCGGGGTCGTGCGCGACCGGCGCGTGGACCTGCACCTCGCGCGCGAGCACGACCTTCTCGAGTTCGCCCGCGTGGATCCGCTCGACCGCGCGCGCGACGGCGCTCTCGTAGTGCTCGGGCGGCATCGCGCTGACGACGTCGTAGCGGCCGTGCGGCGCCGGGTCGAGCAGCGGCAGCGGCGCGACGCGCAACCCGGCGAGGCGCGCGTCGATCCGCTCGAGCAGCCCTTCGACCGTGTCGTCGGCCGTCGCGTGCGCGGCGACCGTCAGCTGCAGCTCGTCGCCGCGGCGCGCGAAGGCGACCTCCGGCACGACGAGCGACGCGGGCGCAAAGCCCCGCAAGCCCGTGGCACCGCCGCTGCCCTGCGCGGGCGCGAAGCCGCTCCACTGCGGCGCGCTCCCGCCCTCGGGCGCGAACGCGAAGCCGCCGACGGCGACGAGGCCGGAGCCCGACGGGCCGGACGGCGGGTCGGCGACGGCCTCGGCCGCGAGCGCGCGCCACGCGCGCGTCGCGATGCGGAAGCGCTCCGCGCCGTGCGCCTCGATCGCCCGCGCGCAGCCAAGCGCGGCGAGCGCGGTGCCGTCGCGGTCGGGCTGCTCGAAGCAGAACCACGGCTCGTCGGCGCGGCGCGACGCGGCGACCACACCGCTCGGGTCGATCCCGGCCGGCGCCGGCACGGTGACGGCGGCGATCGTCCCGCCGCCGTCCGCGAGCGCAGGCCCGGCGGCGGCACGGGCGCGGCGCAGCGCCGTCTCGAGCCGCGCGGCGAGCAGTGCGCGCGCGGCCGCGTCGAGCCACTCGAGGCTCTCCGGCCGTGCGCGCGTGACGCCCATCGAGGCGGTCGCCTCAGGTCTCGCTGCGCCCGCGCGAGATCGCGATCTCGCCGGTGCGGGCCATCTCTATCAAGCCGAAGGGGCGCACGAGCTGCTCGAACGCCTCGACCTTGTCGGCCGTTCCGGTGAGCTCGACGACGACCGACCGCTTCGCGACGTCGACGACCTTCGCGCGGAAGATGTCGCAGATCTGCAGCAGCTCGGCGCGCGAGCTGCCGTCGACCGCGAGCTTGAAGAGCGCCAGTTCGCGGGCGAGCGTCGCCTCCGGCTCGAGGTCGCGGATCTTCAGCACGTTGATCAGCTTGTGGAGCTGCTTCGTGACCTGGTCGATCGGGTGGACGGCGCCGTCGAGCGTCAGCGTGATGCGCGAGATCGCCGGGTCGTCGGTCGGGCCGACCGCGAGCGTGTCGATGTTGAACGCGCGCCGCGCGAACAGGCCGGCGACGCGCGTCAGCACGCCGGGCTTGTTCTCGACGAGGATCGAGAGGATGTGCTTGCGACCGCTGCGGAGGTTTCCCGCCGCCTCGAGGTCGTCGAGGCTGATCAGCTCCTTGGTTCCTGGCTCGCCCATTGCGTCACCCCACCATGTCGCGCGCGGCCTGGCCGGGCGAGATCATCGGATACACGTTCGACTCGCGCGAGACGCGCACGTCGACGACGACCGGGCCCTCGGTCGCGATCGCCGCTCTGAGGTCCTCCACGAGCGTCGTCTTGTCCGTCAGGCGCAGGCCCGTGGCGCCGTAGGCCTCCGCCAGCTTGACGAAGTCGGGGAAGTCGCCCATGTCGACGTGCGAGTAGCGCTTGTCCCAGAACAGCTCCTGCCACTGGCGGACCATGCCGAGGTAGCCGTTGTTGATGATCACGACCTTGATCGGGATGCCGTTCTGGCTGCAGGTCGCGAGCTCCTGCGCGTTCATCTGCACCGAGCCGTCCCCGGCGATGCAGACGACGGTGCGGTCGGGCACGCCGACCGCGGCGCCCATCGCCGCCGGCACGCCGAAGCCCATCGTGCCGAGCCCGCCGGAGTTGATCCAGCGGCGCGGCGCGGGGAAGTCGTAGTACTGAGCGGCCCACATCTGGTGCTGGCCGACGTCGCTCGTGACGATCGCGTCGCCGCCGGTCGCCTCGAAGACCGCCTGGATCGCGAACTGCGGCTTGATCTCCGTCCCGGTCGTGTCGTCGTAGCGCAGCGGATGCTGACGGCGCCAGCCGTCGATCCGCGTCCACCACTCCTCGAGCCGGCCCTTGTCGGCGCCGAGCGCGCGGTACTCGGTCGTGAGCCGGGCGAGCACGTTCTTGGCGTCGCCGACGATCGGGATGTGCGCCGGCACGTTCTTCGAGATCTCGGCCGGGTCGACGTCGATGTGGATGAACTTCGCGCGCGGCGCGAACTCCGACAGCTTGCCGGTGATGCGGTCGTCGAAGCGCGCCCCGACGGCGAGGATCAGGTCGGCCTCGTCCATCGCGTAGTTGGCCGTGCGGGTGCCGTGCATCCCCAGCATGCCGAGCCACTGCTCGTGCGGCGCCGGGAAGGCGCCGAGGCCCATCAGCGTGCAGGTGACCGGGAAGCGGTCGCTCAGCGCGAACGCCCGCAGCTCCTCGGATGCCTCGGCGTTGACGACGCCGCCGCCGGCGTAGACGACCGGACGGCGCGCGTTCGCGAGCGCCTTCGCGGCGAGCCGGATCTGCTTCTGGTTGCCCTCGACCGTCGGCTGGTAGCCGGGCAGGCGGACGTCGCCGACCGGCTCGTACGGGATGTCGGCGCGCGAGAGGTCCTGTGGGATGTCGACGAGGACCGGCCCCGGTCGCCCGGTGCGGGCGATGTGGAACGCCTCGTGGATCGCGCGCGGGATCTCCAGCGGGTGCTGGATCATGAACGAGTGCTTCACGATCGGCAGCGTCATGCCGAGCATGTCCGCCTCCTGGAAGCCGTCCGTGCCGATCAGCTCGGTCCGCACCTGGCCGGTGATGAAGACGACGGGGACCGAGTCCATCATCGCGTCGGCGATCGGCGTGATCAGGTTCGTCGCGCCGGGACCGCTCGTGCCGAACGCGACGCCGACCTTGCCGGTCGCCTTCGCGTAGCCCTCGGCGGCATGACCGCCGCCGGCCTCGTGCCGCACCAGGATGTGCCGGATGCCGGCGTCGTAGAACGCGTCGTAGGTCGGGAGGTTGGCGCCGCCGGGCAGCCCGAATACGACCTCGACACCCTCCGCCTTCAGTGCTTCCATCAAAGCGTCGACTGCACGCATCTGCGCTCGCCTCCTTTCCATGAGGCTCGGGAACGTGAAAATCGGCACCGGTCCCCGACGTCGCGTCGGACCGTGCACCGTGTCGGGCAGTCTAGCGTGGCGCGGCGGTCAGCCCGCCGACTCTGCGGCCGCGCCGGCACGCCGCCGCGCCTGCGATTCCGGCGCGATCGCGACGTCGGGGAAGTCGAGCTCGGTGCCGCAGCGCGTGCAGATCGCGTCGTGGATCTTTACGACGCGGCCGCAGCCGGGGCACTGGCGCCGCAACTCGTCCTTGTCGGAGCGGTAGACGATCGCCGTCAGCAGGCCGATGAACGGCACGCAGAACGAGATCAGGAACCAGAGGAAGAAGGAGCTGCCCTTCGCCTTGCCGATGAGCCCACCGCCCACTCCGAAGCAGATGAGGATGACGATCAGCCCCATGGTGCGATCGGCGGTCCTAGCGCCCTACAGCAGCGTCTTGAGCGCCCACAGCACCGCGACGATCGCGGCGACCGCGACGACGACCCAGAAGATGCCGATGATCAGACCGATCGCGAGCTTCAGCGCGAGCGCGACGACCGCGATGATCACGAGCAGCGCGAGGGCGCGCTTGAAGATCGACGGCTTGGCGGGCTTGTCCGCTTCGGGGAACGTGTTCATGTCGTCAATCCTACTCCCTGTGCGCGCCGGCTCACACGGCGTCGAGCGCGGCGCGCTGGGGTCGCTGGAGCCGTCGCCGGACGCGCCAGCGCGCGCCGCTGAACGCGAGGTTTGCGACCGTCGCGAACCCCTCCTCGTCGGACCGCAGCGCGAGCAGCAGGTGGGCGGTGCGATCGCCGGACGGCAGCGCCGGGTCGGTCGCGCTGACGCACCAGCAGCAGACGCCGTGCTCATGCACGAGCAATGCGCCCGCCTCCCCGACGAGCCAGGTGCCGAGCCGGCCGCGCTCGCGCACCAGGCCGGTGCGCGCGTGCAGCTCGCGCGCCTCGTGGCCGACGAGGTCGCCGAGCAGCCCGAGCGCGACGCGCTCCGACGCGGCGCCGACGCGGCGGCGCGGGCGCACGACGTTCGCGCCCCGCTGCGCGTACAGCTCGGGGATGACCCACGCGTGCGCGAGCGCCGCCAGCGCGACCGGGAAGGCGAGCGGCTCGATCGCCATCATCGCGATCGCGACGAGGACGAACGGAAGCGTGTGGGCGACGGTCGTGAACGTCCACAGCCGTCCGCGGCGACGCAGCCGCTCGGCGTCCGCGCGCGGGCGCCAGGGAACGGTCGCCAGCTCGGGGAGCGTGCCGGCGGCGCCCATCTCGAGCTCCGTCAGCCGCCGGCGATCGGGCTGCGGACGATCACGAGGTCGGCGTCGAGCGGCAGCTCGGAGACCTGCTCGGCCTCGCCCTCGCCGGTCGTGACGACGGCGTAGGCGCCGCGTTCGAGCTCGCCGGTGAAGGCGGCGACGGCGGCCTCGACGGACGTCTCGTCGGTCGCGGTCCACTCCGCGAGCAGCGTGTGACCGGTCTGGTCCAGGCGGATGAGTCGGGACATCTCGGGCCTCCTGACGACGGGCTGATCGCTCTCAGGCCATCTTATGCCCGTCGGTCGAGCCGCTACGCGCCCATTGGCCTGGCGGCCAGTGAGTCGGGAGCCGGCCCGGCGGCCGACTCCCAGGCCGGGAGCTACAGCCCGAGCTGCTCGCGCACGAGGCGGTTGACCTCGCCGCCGTCGGCGCGGCCCTTCGTCTCACGCATGACGAAGCCGACGATCGGGCCGATCGCCTTCATGTTGCCGGCGCGCAGCTTCTCGACCGCGGCCGGGTCGGATTCGAGCGCCCGCGCCACCACCTCGGCCAGCTCGTCGGCGCCGCCGATCGCGCCGAGCCCGAGCGCGGCGACGATCGCCTCCGGCTCGCCGCCGTCGGCGACCAGCGCGTCGAGCACCTGCTTCGCCGCGCCCGGCTGGATCTGCTTGCCCCGCAGCAGCACGACGAGCTGCGCGATCGCGCCCGGCGTCACCTTCGAAGCGGCCGGATCGCTGTCGCCGATGCGCGCCACCAGCTCGCCGGAGATCCAGTTCGCCAGCACCTGCGGCTCCGCCGACGTTCCGGCGGCGGCAGCTGCCAGCTCGTAGTAGTCGCCGAGCTCCGAGCGAAACGCGAACAGGCGCGCCGTGTCGGCCGAGAGGCCGAGCTCCTGCTCGTAGCGCTCGGCGCGCTGGGCGGGCAGCTCCGGCAGCTCCGCGCGGGCGGCCTCGAGCATCCGCTCCTCGAGCACGAGCGGGACGAGGTCGGGCTCGGGGAAGTAGCGATAGTCGTGCGCCTCCTCCTTCGAGCGCAGCGAGCTGATCGCGCCGGGGGCACCGCCCGCGGAGCGGGTGGTCGGGTCGTAGTGGAGCGTCTCCTGGATCACCTCGCCGCCGGCCTCGACGATCGCGATCTGGCGCGCGATCTCGGCCTCCACCCCGCGCTCGAGGTAGCGGAACGAGTTCATGTTCTTCAGCTCGGTCTTGGTGCCGAGGACGTCGCTGCCGGCGGGCCGGATCGAGACGTTCGCGTCGCAGCGCAGCGAGCCCTCGTCCATGTTCACGTCGGAGACGCCGAGCTGACGCAGCGTCGTGCGCAGCAACGTCAGCCACTCGCGCGCCTGGGCGGCGGAGCGGACGTCGGGCTCGGTCACGATCTCGACCAGCGGCGTCCCGCCGCGGTTGAAGTCGACGACCGACTCGGAGGCGCCGTGGATCCGCCCCGTGCCGCCGAGGTGGATCAGCTTCGCCGCGTCCTCCTCGAGGTGGGCGCGATGGATCCGCACGTCGCCGAGGCGTCCCGCACCGCAGATCGGGATGTCGTACTGCGAGATCTGGTAGCCCTTCGGCGAGTCCGGATAGAAGTAGTTCTTGCGGTGGAAGATCGAGCGCGGCGTGAGCTCGCAGTCGAGCGCCATCCCGACCATCAGCGCGTAGTGGACGGCCTTCGCGTTCAGGACCGGCAGCGCGCCCGGCAGCCCGAGGCAGACGGGGCAGGTGTGCGTGTTGGGCGGGTCGCCGAACGACAGCTCGCAGCCGCAGAACATCTTCGTGCGCGTCTTCAGCTGGACGTGGATCTCGAGCCCGATGACGGGCTCGTAGGCGCTCGCGCTCATCCCTCGGCGCCTCCCCGCGCTTGACTCCCGTCGAAGCCGAGCGCCTGCTCGAGCACGTAGGCCGCTCTCAGCAGGCGGTTCTCGCTGAACGCCGGGCCCGCCAGCTGGAAGCCGACCGGCAGTCCGTCGCTGAGGCCGTTCGGGATCGAGATCGCAGGGATGCCGGCGAGCGACATCGGCACGGTGCAGAAGTCGTTGAGGTACATCGAGAGCGGGTCGGCGGTCTTCTCGCCGAGGCGGAACGCGACCGTCGGGGAGGTCGGCGTGACGATGAAGTCGAAGCGCTCGAAGGCGGAGCGGAAGTCCTCCGCGATCTTCGTGCGGACCTTCTGCGCGCGGCCGTAGTACGCGTCGTAGTAGCCGCTCGAGAGCGCGTAGGTCCCGAGCATGATGCGGCGCTTGACCTCGGCGCCGAAGCCCTCGGCGCGCGTACGCAGGTACATCGTCAGCAGGTCGTCGGCCTCCGCGCGGTAGCCGTAGCGGACGCCGTCGTAGCGGGCCAGGTTCGAGGACGCCTCGGCGGGCGCGATCAGGTAGTAGGCCGAGAGCGCGTGCGGCGCGTGCGGCAGGTGGCAGGCCTCGACGCTCGCGCCGAGCTGCTCGGCGAGCGCGATCGTCGCGCTGAACGCCTCGCGGACGCCCGACTCGATCCCCTCGCCGGTCAACTCCTCGGGCACGCCGAGGCGCACGCCCGTGAGGTCGGCGCCGTCCGGCAGCGCGATCGGCTCGGGGAAGGCCAGCGACGTCGAGTCGAGCTCGTCCTGGCCGACCATGTGGCGGAAGAGCAGCGCGGCGTCGGTCACGTCGCGCGCGAACGGGCCCGCCTGGTCGAGCGAGGAGGCGAAGGCGATCAAGCCGTAGCGCGAGACGGCGCCGTAGGTCGGCTTCAGCCCGACGATCCCGCAGAGCGCCGCCGGCTGGCGGATCGAGCCGCCGGTGTCGGTGCCGAGCGCCCACGGCGCGAGCCCCGCCGCGACCGCCGCGGCCGAGCCGCCGGAGGAGCCGCCGGGGACGCGCTCGCGGTCCCACGGGTTGCGGACCGGGCCGAAGGCCGAGTTCTCGTTCGAGGAGCCCATCGCGAACTCGTCCTGGTTCGTCTTGCCGAGCAACGGCGTGCCGGCCGCGGCGAGGCGCGCGACGACCGAGGCCGTGTACGGCGGGCGGTAGCCGGCGAGGATGCGCGAGCCGGCCTGGCTCGGCACGCCCTCGGTGCAGAAGAGGTCCTTGACGGCGAGCGGGACGCCGCCGAGCGGCGCGTCGGCGGCCGGTCCCTCGACGGGCGCGGCGTCGGCGACCCAGGTGAACGCGTTCAGCTCGTCGGCGGCGGCGCGCTCGCGGTAGGCGTCGAACAGCTCGGCCGGCTTGACGTCGCCGGCGCGGACGGCCTCCGCAGCCTCCGCGGCGCCCAGCTCGATCAGCTCGTCGTTCGCGCTCACAGGGCTGCCCTCCCGCTGGAAGAGCGAGCCCTCCGGGCGAGCTCTTCCGACGGAACCCGAGGCCTCCGGCCGAGTGGTTCCGCGCCGAGCGGTTCCGCGCTCATGACGGCGCGGCTCCGGGGCTCGGCACGCCGAAGCCGCCGTCGACGACCTCGGGCGCGTTCGCGAGCGCGACCTCGCGCGGCAGCGACGGGCGCGGGTCGTCGGCGCGCAGCGCGTTGACGACGTCGATCACATGCGAGGTCGCCGGCACGTCGTCCAGCTCCAGCTCGCCGATTCTCTCGATGTGGTCGAGCACCGCCGACAGCTCGCGGGTCATCCGCTCGACCTCGTCGTCGGCCAGCTCGAGGCGGGCGAGACGGGCGACGTGGAGCACCTGTGCGCGATCGATCATCCGGCGCGGGAGTGTAGCCGCCCGCCCGCCGGCGCCGATCCGTCGCCGCCTACGGGGTGGCCGGCGGCGGCGCGCCGCCGCTGCCGCGGCCCTCGTCGCCCGCGGGCGGC
>JAOPZA010000005.1 GCA_025964325.1 Conexibacter sp. | reverse complement strand
GGCCGCGCGCGCGGCCGCCAGCGGCGTCGCCCACGGCTCGAGCGCCGCCTCCGCGCCCGCGAAGATGCGGTCGACGCGGTCGTAGTCGAATCGCTCGTCGGAGCGGATCGTCGAGCGGTAGAAGGCGGTGCGCTCGACCTCGGTCCCCCGCAGGTCGATCTCGACCGTGACCGCGAGCCGGTCCTCCCCGGGCCGCAGCGAGCAGGCGCCGTTCGACAGCGTCTCGGGCAGCATCGGCTCGACCTTGCCGGGGACGTAGACGCTCGTGGCGCGCCGGTAGGCCTCGCGGTCGATCGGCGAGCCGGGCCGCACGTAGGCGGAGACATCGGCGATGTGGACCCAGATGCGCCATCCCGTCCCGTCCGGCCCGCGCTGCTCGGCCGAGATCGCGTCGTCGAAGTCTCTCGCGCTCGTCGGGTCGATCGTGAAGGTCGTCAGGTCGCGCAGGTCGCGGCGCCCGTCGAAGGCGACCGGCTCGGGGTCGCGTGCGGCGCGCTCGACGGCCGGATCGAAGCGGCGCCGCAGGCCGCGGTGGAGCATCAGCGCCTCGATCACGTCGCGCGCGACGTCCGGACGGCCGACCCGCCGCTCGACCTGCGCGTGGGCGCGCCCGCGCCCACCGCCGCGGTTCGAGACGCGCAGCAGCACGAGGTCGCCGACGGCGGCGCGGCGGTCGCGGTCGACGACGAGCCGCGGGCCGTTCTCGAAGAACGGCTCGCCGATCACGAAACGACCGCGCTTCTCCAGCACCGCGACGACCGCGGAGCGGGGAGCGCTGCGCTCGGGATCGTCGCGCCGGCTCATCGAGCAACCTCTCGAACGGAAGAACGAGCCCGCGGAAGCCCGCGCCCTGCGGGCTTGCCTTCCGTCGCGAGTTCTTTCATCGGAACCCGAGGCCGCAGGCTCAGCGGTTCCGCGCTCATCGGCCCTCGGCGGCGAGCGTCTTCAGAGCGACGTCGAGCGCCTCGTCGCGCTTGGTCTTGGGGTTGTCCTTGACCTCGACGTCGGGCGTGATCCCCGCGCCCTCGGCGACCCCTCTGCCGCCGAGGTTCTTGCCGCTCGGGAGGAAGTACTGGCCGACCGTGATGTCGAGCGCGCCGCCGTTCGGGAGCTCGCGAATCTCCTGGAAGACGCCCTTGCCGAACGTGTGCGTGCCGACGACCTCGGCGCGGTGGCGGTCCTGGAGCGCGCCGGTGACGATCTCCGCCGAGGACGCCGTGTTGCGGTCGACCAGCACGACGACCGGGATCGTCGACGTGATCGCGCGCCCCGTCGCGGTGTAGACGTGCCGCGGCCGCGCGCGGCCCGCGGTCGAGACGATCGTGCCGTCCGGGATGAAGATGCTGGCGGTGTCGACCGCTTCGTTCAGCAGGCCGCCGCCGTTGCCGCGCAGGTCGAGCACGATCCCCTGCGCGCCCTTCGCGAGCAGGCGGTCGACGGACGCGCGCACCTGGGCGCTCGAGCGCGAGGTGAAGCTCGTGAAGACCACGTCGCCGAACTTCCGCCCCTTCCGGTCGACCACGCGCTCGGCGACGACCGGCTGCGTGATCTTCGCCCGCGCGACCTGCACGACGCGCTGTCTGCCCTTGTGCTCGATCGTGAGCGTCACCTTCGTCCCGTCCGGACCTCTCACGAGCGCGGTCGCGAGCGACGAGGCTCTTCCCGCCAGCTTGGTGGCGCCGACCGCGACGATCAGGTCGCCGGGCTGGATGCCGGCCTTCGCCGCCGGCGTGTCGGGGTAGACGGTGGAGATCTCGAGCCCCTTCGGGTTCTGCTGGACCGTCACGCCGATCCCGCTGAAGCTGGGGTTCGTGACGCTCTGGAACTGCTTGTAGGTCTTCGGATCGAAGTAGTGCGAGAACTGGTCGTGCAGGCCGGTGACGGCGCCGCCGATGCTCTGGTTCACGAGCTGGTCGCCGGCGACCTTGCGGTAGTAGTCGTCCTCGATGATGCCGAGCGCGTCCTGCACGAGGCGGGCGTCGCTGTCGCCGACGAAGGCGTCGCGGATCGGCCGCGGCAGCGCGCTCGGGTGCCCACCGAGATAGATGCCGAGCAGCAGGACGAGCACGGCGGTGACCACGCCGAGGGCGAACAGCGGCGCACGGGAGCCACGTCGGAGCACAGAGTCAGGGTACTGAGCCGCGATCGGCGGCCCCGCCGGGCGCTGCCAGCGCCGCGGGTTTCGGCCTCTGGCCGAACACCCGCCGCGGGGGAACGCTGACGCGTTCCCCCCGAGCGCGCCTGCGCGAGTCTTCGCCCTAGACGCGCAGGAAGCGGCGCAGCGAGAGACCGGAGCCGAGCGCGGAGATGCCGACGCCGGCGGCCAGCATGATCGCGATCAGCGCGCTGAAGCCGATCGTCTGCGGCGAGGAGATCAGCGCGAAGTCGTTCGCGAGCGGGTCGAGCAGCGCGATCTTGCCGACCGCGAGCACCGCGATCGCGAGCGCCGTGCCGAAGGCGCCGACGACGATGCCCTCGATCACGAACGGCCAGCGGATGAACCAGTCGGTCGCGCCGACCAGCTTCATCACCTCGATCTCGCGCCGTCGCGCGTAGAGCGAGAGGCGGATCGTGTTCGCGATCAGGAAGATCGAGGCGAGCACGAGCAGCACCGCGAGCGAGCCCGCCATCAGCTTCACGAAGCGCGTCACCTGCAGGATCTTGGTCGTGTCGGCCTTCTGGTCGCGCACCTCGTCGATCGAGCGGTCCAGCGGCGTGGCGGTGCCGCCGGAGGTGGCGGTCGGCGCCAGCTCCGACTTGAGCTTCAGCACGTTCCCGGGGTCGGTCGGCGTGATGCGGAACGTGTCGGGCAGCGGGTTGGAGCCGAGCAGCGCGAACGCCGCCGGGTCCTTCGCCTTCTGCTGCGCGTAGGCCTGCGCCTTCGAGACGTACTCGACCCGCTTGACGCCGGGCGTGCCCTGCAGCAGCTGCTGCACGCGCGCGACGTCGGCCGGCTTCGCGTCCGTCTTCAGATAGACGTCGACGAGCACGCGCTTGCGCACGTCGTTGGCGGCGCCGGTCGTGGCCTGCACGATCGGGATGAAGACGCCGATCACGAGCATCGTCAGCAGGATCGTCGCGACCGCCGCGAAGCTCGGGGCGGCATTGCGGCGAAGCGAGCGCAGCGACTCGCGCAGGAAGAAGCCGACCTTCATCGCTACAGCTCGGGCGTGCGGGGGACGTCGTTGCGCAGCCGCGCGGCGAACTCGCGCGTCGACTCGTCGCGGTTGTAGAGGCCGCTCGCCTCGTCGCGCACGATGCGGCCGTGCGAGAGCTCGAGCACGCGGCGGCGCATCTTGTTGACCATCGCCTGGTCGTGCGTCGCGACGAGCACGGTCGTGCCGGTGCGGTTGATGCGGTAGAGCAGCTGCATGATCCCGATGCTCGTCTCGGGATCGAGGTTGCCGGTCGGCTCGTCGGCCAGCAGCAGCGGCGGATGGTTGACGAAGGCGCGCGCGATCGCGACGCGCTGCTGCTCGCCGCCGGACAGCTGGTCCGGGTAGTTGTGGAGCTTCGTCGCGAGGCCGGTCAGGCGCAGGATGTCCGGCACCTTCGCGCGGATGTCCTTGCGCGAGCCGCCGGTCACCTGCAGCGCGTAGGCGACGTTGTCGTGGACGGTGCGGTTCGGCAGCAGCTTGAAGTCCTGGAAGACGACGCCGAGGTTGCGGCGGTAGAACGGCACGCGACGGCGCGCGATCCGCGCGAGGTCGTGTCCGGCGACGCGGAGCGTGCCGCTGTCGGCCTCGAGCTCCTTGATCAGCAGGCGCATGACCGTCGACTTGCCCGAGCCGGTCGAGCCGACGAGGAACATGAAGGCGCCGGGATCGACCGAGAAGGTCGCCTGGTCGAGGCCGACGGCGCCGACGCCGTAGTGCTTCGAGACGCTGCGAAACTCGATCACCGGGGTCGTGCCGGGAGTGCCGGCGGGAGGCGCCGGAGGCGTCACGAGCGCCGGCGGCCGTTCGGTGACGATGCGGCGGCGGACGCGGCGGGAGGTGGATCTGGTGGGTGCCATCAAGCGATCGAGAGTAGCGGGGTGCACTCGAGATGTGCAGCGCGACGCGCCATCTGCAACGAGATTTGCAGGGCTTTTCATAACCCTCGTGGCGGATTCTCGGCGTCGCGGTACCTTGATCACATGACCGCGATCTCGACCTCCACTCCGCCCAACGGGCTCCCCGTCCACCGCGTGAGCCTCGAGGGCACGCGCGCCGTCACCGCCCTCGTCGCGTTCGACGCCGGTGCCCGCAGCGAGCGGCCCGAGGAGAACGGGATGGCGCACTTCCTGGAGCACCTCGTCTTCAAGGGCGGCGAGCACTACAGCACCTACCGCGACGTCAACGAGACGGCCGAACGGATCGGCGCCCAGCTGAACGCCTACACGAGCCACGACCTCGTCGCCTTCCACATCACCGCGCGGGCCGAGGTGGCGCTCGAGGCGATCGACCTGCTGACGGACTTCGTCGGGCGCCCGCGGCTCGACGCCGAGGAGCTCGACCGCGAGCGCGGCGTCGTGATCCAGGAGATCGCCCGCTCGGAGGACCAGCCCTCGACCGTCGCCGAGCATCTGATCGACCGCGCCGCCTTCGGCGACCACCCGCTCGGCCGCCCCGTGCTGGGCCCGGTCGAGCACCTGCGCGACACCTTCACGCGCGAGGCGATCGTCGCCTTCCGCGAGCGCCGCTGGTCGGGTCAGCGCGGCGGCGCCTTCGTCGTCGGCAACCTCGAGCACCTGCCACCGAACGGCGCCCTCGACGACCTCTTCAACCGCTTCCCCGCGCTCCCCGAGCCCCAGCCCTACGAGCCGGCCCCGGCGCTGCAGGCGCGCACGCTGGTCGAGGAGCGCGACTCGAAGCAGTCGCACCTGCGGATGATCTACCGGCCCTCCATCGAGCCGACCGACGCCCGTCAGCGCGCCGCGCTGACGATCTACTCGACGCTGCTCGGCGGCTCGATGGGCTCCCGCCTGTTCGACGAGATCCGCGAGCAGCGCGGCCTCGCGTACTCCGTCTACGCGCTCGCGCACGCCTTCTCCGACGTGCCGATCCTGCAGCTCTCGGCGGGCCTCGACTCGACCAGAACGGTCGAGGCCTACGCGCGCATGCGCGAGATCGTGACCGAGCTGCGCGACGACGGTCCCACGCCCGAGGAGGTCGAGCGCGCCCGCGCGTACGCCGCCGGCGCCCGCGTGCTGGCGTTCGAGAACACGAACGCGGTCGCGCGCCACGCCGCGCAGCAGACGATCCTGTTCGGCGAGGAGATCGACCCGGACGCCGCGATCGCCGCGCTCGACGCGGTCACCTACGACGAGGTCGCCGAGGTCGCGCGCGGCGTCGCCGACGACCTCGCGATCGCGGTCGTCGGGCCGCACACCCCCTCCGACTTCGCCTGATCGCCGGACGACGTTGCGCTCGGCCGGCGGGACCCGCGACAATCCGCGTGTGCCGCCGGACGATCCGCGCCTCAACCTGCGCGAGTTGCGTCGCTACGTCGAGCGCGTCAGCGACCGCTGGCCGGTCGAACGCGCGCTGATCGCGGGCGCCCGCGTCGACGACGCCAACGGCGCGCTGCCGCAGCGCGAGCGCGGGCCCGAGTGGGTCGTGGTGCTGGTCTCGGAGTTCTTCGACGGCGTCCCCTGGCTCGAGCGCGTCTACCAGGCGGGCTCGCTGTGGGACGCCGCCGAGATGGGTGCGACCGCCGACGTGCACTGCTACACGCCGCCCGAGTACGGCCGCAAGCGCGACTCGCTGCCGCGTGTGCGCGAAGCCGCCGACCGCGGCTTCGACCTGCTCGCGACGCCGGCCTAGGAGATCGCGACCATCCGCTCGATCGGGACGCGCGCGCGCTCGGCGATCGCCACCGGCACGCGCACCTCGGTGCGGCCGTCCCGCAGCGAGTCGCGCAGTCTCGGCAGCGTGATCATCTTCATGTAGCGGCAGCTGGCGCGCTCGTTCGCGGCGATGAAGTCGACGTCCGGCGCGGCCTCCCGCAGCGGGTGCAGCATGCCGGTCTCGGTCGCGACGATGACCGGACCGTCCTGCTCGCCGTGCTCGCGCGCGTAGGTCAGCATCCCGCCGGTCGACAGCATGTGGACGCCGCCGGCGTCGACGTCGCCGGCGGCGACGTACTCCATCACGCTGGTCGAGCAGCCGCACTCGGGGTGGATCAGGAAGTCGGCGCCGGGGTGGGCGTCGCGCACGGCTGAGATGTCGCCCGGGCGGATGCCGGCGTGCACGTGGCACTCGCCGTCCCACACGTGCAGCGCGCGACCGATCCGCTTCTCGACGTAGGCGCCGAGGAACATGTCCGGGCCGAACAGGATCTCGGTGTCGGGACCGTGCTCGCGCAGGATGTGCTCGACGACGGCGACCGCGTTCGAGGAGGTCACGCAATAGTCGGTCTCCGCCTTCACCTCGGCGGTCGTGTTGACGTACATGACGACGATCGCGCCGGGGTGCTTCGCCTTCCAGCCGCGCAGCTGCTCGGCCGTGATCGAGTCGGCCAGCGAGCAGCCGGCATCGGCGTCGGGGATCAGGATCGTCTTCTCGGGCGAGAGGACGGAGGCCGTCTCGGCCATGAAGTGCACGCCGCAGAAGACGATCGTCTCGGCGTCGGTCGCGGCCGCCTGCTGCGAGAGGCCGAGCGAGTCGCCGACGTAGTCGGCGACGTCCTGGATCTCGGGCAGCTGGTAGTTGTGCGCGAGGATCACGGCGCCGCGCTCGGCGGCGAGCGCGCGCACCTCGTCCTGCAGGGCGGGGATGTTCTCGAGCATCAGCGGCGCGATCGTGGCGCTGCCGGACTTCGCACTTGGTGTTTGCACCATCGGGAGGCTCATGGCAATGGCTCCAGGATGAGGGACAGATCGAGTGCCGGGGCCGAGTGCGTCAACGCCCCAACCGAGATGAAGTCTACGCCGGTCGAACCGATCTCCCTCAGCGTCTCGAGCGTCACGCCGCCGCTCGCCTCGAGCGAGGCGCGGCCGCCCACGCGCGCGACCGCCTCGCGCATCGTCGCGAGGTCCATGTTGTCGAGCATGATCCGCGGCGCGCCGGCCGCGAGCGCCTCGTCGAGCTCCGCGAAGTCGCGAACCTCGACCTCGACTGGAAGGTGAGGGTAGGCGGCTTTTGCCCTGCGTACAGCGACGTTCACGCCGCCGGCGGCGGCTGCGTGGTTCTCCTTGATGAGGACCTCGTCGAACAGCCCGATGCGGTGGTTGACGCCGCCTCCCGCGTACACGGCCGCCTTCTCCAGCATGCGCAGCCCCGGCGTCGTCTTGCGGGTGTCGAGCACGCGCGCCCCCGTGCCCTCGAGCGCGCGGACGCAGCGGGCCGTCAGCGTCGCGATGCCGGAGAGGCGGCCGAGGAAGTTCAGCGCGGTCCGCTCCGCGCTCAGCAGCGCGCCCGCGCGGCCCTCGATCTCCAGCACCGGCCCGCCCTCCTCGCGCCAGCGCCCCTCCTCCACGCGACGCGCGATCCGCACGTCGGGATCGAGCGCGCGGAAGGTGCGCTCGGCCAGCTCGAGCCCGTAGACGACGCCGGGCGCCTTCTGCCGGATGCGCGCGAGCGCGCGGGCCTCGGCCGGGACCGTGACGGCGACGGTCACGTCGCCGTCGCCGAGGTCCTCCGCCAGCGCTCGCGCGACGAGCGCGTCGAGCTGGGCGGGGTCGAGCCGCGGCGCGACGCGCTGGCGATCGGCCTCGGGCGGCGGCGCGGCGGGCGTCATCGGGTCGCGTCTCGGAGCACGTGGATCGTCCCGAACGCCGGGTCGCTGGCGCCGTGCAGGCGCGCGCCCGCGCGCACGAGCTCGCGCAGGTAGGCGATCAGCTCGGTCGTGATGCGCTCGCCCGGCAGCAGCGCGGGGATGCCCGGCGGATAGCCGGCGATCGCCTCGCAGGAGACGCGGCCGACCGCCGAGTCGACGGGGACGACGTCGGCCTCGCCGAGGAAGGCCTCGCGCGGCGCGACGACGAGCTCGTTCTCGAGCGCCGCGTGCGAGCGCGTCAGGGCGGTGCTCGTGCCCGGTCGCTCGATCCGCCGGATCGTCTCGGCGAAGTCGTGCGCGAAGCGCTCGAGCGCGTCGACCGGCTGCGCGACCCCGAGCACGAGCACGACGGTCGCGTGCGTCGCCAGCTCGACGTAGGTGTCGTAGGTCGCGCGCAGGGCGGCGGCGACGGCGTAGCCGGTGCGGCCGGTGCCGCGCACGTCGATCACGATCCGCAGCGGATCCCAGGCGGCGACGCCGGCGCGACCGACGAGCCCCTCGCCGATCACCGCGCAGCCCGAGACGGCGTCGAGCGCGGCGCGCGCGCGTGCGGCCGCGGCGAGCGTCTGGCTCAGCAGATCCTCGCCGTGGACGGCGAGGTGGCGGCGGGCGGCGTCGAGCGACGCCAGCAGGAGCGAGCTGGCGCTCGTCGAGCGCACGAGCCGAACCGCGCGCGCGACCGCGTCCGGGTCGACGCGCCCGCCGGCGGCGACATGCAGCATCGCCGACTGCGTGAGGCTGCCGACCGTCTTGTGAGTCGAGGTCAGGACCGCGTCGGCCCCCAGCGCGAGCGCCGACTGCGGCAACCGCGGGTGGAACCCGAAGTGCGGGCCCCACGCCTGGTCGACGACGAGCGCGGCGCCGGCGGCGTGCGCGACCTCGGCGCAGCCGGCGACGTCGGCCGCGATCCCGTAGTAGGTCGGCGAGACGATGAACGCGACCTTGGCACCCGGCGTGCGCGCGAAGGCGGTGCGCAACGCCTCCGGGGTGACGCCGTGCGCCATCCCGAGCTCGTCGTCGTACTCAGGCGCGACGAAGCCGGGCCGCCCGCCGGAGAGGACGAGGCCGTCGATCATGCTCGCGTGCGCGTTGCGCTGGAGCACGACGGGGGCGCCGAGCGGTGCGAGGGCGAGGCAGAGCGCGTGGTTGCCCTGGGTCGCGCCGTTCGTGAGGAACCAGGTGCGCCCGGCGCCGTAGGCCTCGGCGGCGAGCTGCTCGGCCTGCTGGTAGGGGGTCGGCAACGGACCGGCGTCGATCCCCTCCATGTCCTGCGGGAGGTCGAGCAGGAGCGCGTTCTCGCCGATCGCGCGACGCAGGCCGGGGTCGGCGCCGGCGCCCCCCTTGTGGCCGGGGACGTGGAAGCGGGTGGAGCCGCGGAAGCCGTGGGCGACGAGCGCGTCGAGGTAGGGCGCGGTCGGCTGCCGGCCGTCGACCTGCGCGCCCTCGGTCATCTCTGGGCGGCGCGCAGCAGGTAGGCGCGCACGAAGCCGTCGAGATCGCCGTCGAGGACGCGGTTGGCGTCGCCCATCTCGAAGTCCGTGCGGTGGTCCTTGACCATCGTGTACGGGTGCAGCACGTACGAGCGGATCTGCGAGCCGAAGTTGACGTCGAACGACTCGCCCTTCTCGCGCGCGATCTCCTCCATGCGTCTGCGTTCCTCCAGCTCCACCAGTCTCGAGCGCAGCATCGCCATCGCGGTCGCGCGGTTGGAGGACTGCGAGCGCTCGTTCTGGCACTGGACGACGATGCCGCTCGGGCGGTGCGTGATGCGCACCGCGGAGTCGGTCTTGTTGACGTGCTGGCCGCCGGCCCCGCTGGCGCGATAGGTGTCGACCTGCAGGTCGTCGTCGTCGATCTCGACCTCGCCGACGTCCTCGACGACGGGCGCGACCTCGAGTCCGGCGAAGCTCGTCTGGCGCCGGTTGGCGGAGTCGAAGGGGCTCAGGCGGACGAGGCGGTGGACGCCCTTCTCGGCGCCGTAGAGGCCGTAGGCGTTCTCGCCCTTCGCACGGAAGGTGGCGGACTTGATCCCCGCCTCCTCCCCCGGGCTCGCCTCCAGCAGCTCGACGCCGAAGCCGCGCTTCTCGGCCCAGCGCATCTCCATCCGGAGGACCATCTCGGCCCAGTCCTGCGCGTCCGTTCCGCCGGCGCCGGCGTTCACCGTCACGAGCGCATCGCCGGCGTCGTATCTGCCGGAGAAGAGCCGCTGCAGCTCGAGCGCCTCGAGGCGCTCCTCGACGTTCGCGATCTGCCCTTCGAGCTCGTCCGCGAGCTCCGCGTCCTCGCCGGCGAGCTCGGCCAGCGCCTCGAGGTCGTCGACGTCGGCCTCGAGCGCTCGGTAGGTCTCGACGCGGCGGTTCGCGCGGGCGTGCTCGGCGCTCGTCCTGGCGGCCGTCTCCTGGTCGTCCCAGAAGCCGGGCGCGCCCATCTCCTGCTCGAGCTCGCCGACGCGCGCCTCGAGCGCGGCGGGGTCGAGATAGGCGGCCAGCAGCGCGAGCTGCTCGCGGATCGTCGCGAGGCGCTGCGGTGTCGGCTCTGAGGACGCGGGAGTCGCTGCCATCGTCCTCTCAGGGTATCCGTGCGCGCCCGGACGCGGCGCGACGGTCAGTCCTTGCCGCCCGACCCCGAGCCGCCGCCGGAGGAGCCGGACGTGCCCGAGCCGCCGCCGGAGGAGCCGGACGTGCCCGACGAGCCCGAGCTGCCGGACGACGAACCGGACCTGCCCGACGAGCCCGAGCTGCCGGACGACGAACCGGACCTGCCCGACGAACCGGAATCGCCGGACCGGCCGGAGCTGCCGTGGCCAGAGCTGCCGCCGCCCGAGCCGCGGCCCGCGGACCCGTGGCCGCCGTCCTCGCCCTTGCCTCCGCCGTGCCCACCGGAGCGGCCGTGCCCGCTCGAGCCAGCGTGGTCGTCGGAGCCGCCACGGACGTCGGAGCCGGCGCGGCCGCCGTGGTCGTCGACGGCGAACGGCGAAGCGGCGACGCCGGTCAGCAGCGGCTCGCGCGACCGGGTGGCCGCGCCGGCGCGCTGCGGGGGAGCGGACACGACCTCGTCGGCGCGCGCGGGCGTCGCCTGGGGCCCGTCGCCGGCGTGGGTCGCGACACCGGTCGCGATCGCCCCGGTCGCGACGACGACGGCGCCGGCTTTCGCCATCAACCCCACGATCGTCGCGCCGCCGGCGCCCGCCGCCAGCTCCGCGACGCCCGGGCCGCCACCGCCGCCGGCGGTTGCGGCCCAGTCGGCGAGGGGGAACGGCGTCACCGCCGTCACCGCGGCGCGCAGGGTTGCACGCGCGCGATGGACGAGTTGGCGCACCGCGCCCTCGCTCATCCCCATCGTCGCGGCGATCTCGGTGCGGCTGCGGCCCTCGAGGGCGCTCTGGACGAGCGCGTCGCGCTGGCGCGTGGGCAGGTCGGCGATCCCCGCCAACGCGGCGCGGGCGCGCAGCCGCTGCTCGGCTTCGATCGCTGCGTCGCGACCGCTCCGCTCGTGGCCGGCGGCCGGCTGCGAGTCCTCGAGCGGCACGTGGCGCTCGCGCACCTCGCGCTCGCCCGCGCGCAGCGCCTCGTGGCGGACGATCTGATGCAGCCAGCCGCGGAGGTGGGCGACCTCGGCGCCAGCGGCGAGCGCCGCCCACGCGCTCATCAGCGCCTGCTGGACGACGTCCTCGGCGCGCCCCGCGGGCACGGTCGCCCGCGCGAATCCGACGAGCGGACGGCGGTAGCGCTCGACGATCGCCGCGAATGCCCGCTCGTGGCCCGCTCGCGTCAGCGCGACGAGCCGCTCGTCGGTCTGGGTCCGCAGCAGGGCGTCGGAGACGCGGGGGCGCACGATCGTCATCGTCCTGGTTTATCGGTCCGCCGCGGGCGCGTCAACGCGTCAGGCTCCGACGCGGCCGGCCCGACGGATCGTTCAGCGCCGACCGCCGTGGTCGTCGCCCGGCTCGTTCCCGTGCCCGCCGTGGTCGTCGCCGGGCTCGTTCCCGTGCCCGCCGTGGTCGTCGCCGGGCTCGTTCCCGCGACCGCCGCGACGGTCGTCGGGCACGACGCGCACGCTCGCGGCGCTGACGCTGCCGTCGGCCAGCCGTCGTCCGGTGACGACGACCTGGCGCCCGAGCGCGGGGACGCGCGTCGAGAGCACCGTCGTGCGGTGGCGACGGCCGGTGCGGACGACGAAGCGATCCGCGGCCGCGTCGCTCGCGACGATGCGGCCCGCGATCCGCACGAGTCGGCCCGACGGCGTGGGGGTCGTCGGCGTCGTGGTCGTCGGCGTCGTCGTCGTGCTCGTGTCGACCGTCGCGGTCGTGCCGCCGACCGCGCCGTCGTCGCTGCCGCGCGCCAACGCGCTCGCGGTGACGGTCCCGCCGGTCGCCGCGATCGCGACGAGGACAGCCGTCCTGCCGATCAGCCTGCTGCGGTCTGTGCGCATTCCATCGCTCCTTGCACCGGGTCTCGAGCGACGCCGGATGACGCGCTCACCAGGGAAGAGGCGAGCGCGCGCAAAAGGTCACGCGACGGAGCGAAAGATTCGGCTCAGGTCGCCGGGGCGCTGCCGCCGGCGCCGGCGCTGGCGCCGCCGTGGCACTTCTTGAACTTTCTCCCGGACCCGCACCAGCAGGGGTCGTTGCGACCGATCTGGTCGATCGCGTCGACGCGACGCTGCTCGATGTGCGGACCCTCGGCCTCGTCGTCCTCGACGACCGGCTGGTCGTAGCCGCCGAGCGCGACGGCGTCGGGATCGGCCGTCATCGCGGCGAACGCGCTCGTCGACGTCGTCGCCGAGCCGCCGGAGTACGTGAGCCCGCCGCCGCCCGTCCACGAGCTGTTGCGCGAGGCCGTCTGCACCGACGGTATCTGCTCCTCGGTCGCGTCGTCGGGTGCGACCTCGACCTGGACGTTGTAGATCATCCGCGCGAAATCGGACCAGATCGTGTTCATCAGGTCCTGGAAGAGCGTGAAGCCCTCGTTTCTGTACGCCACGAGCGGCTCGATCTGGGCGAACCCGCGCAGGTGGATGCCCTCGCGCAGGTAGTCCATGTCGTAGAGGTGCTCTCTCCAACGCTGGTCGATGATCTCCAGCAGCAGGTAGCGCTCCAGCACCCGCATGATCTCGTCGCCGAACTCCTGCTCGCGCGCGTCGTAGAGCGCGAGCGCGTCGTCGGTCAGTCTGCGCGTCAGCTCGACGCGATCGGCCGAGTTGTGGTCGACGTCGTCGAGGTCGAAGGTGACCGGGAATATCTCGCGGGCGCGGGCGAAGAGACCCTCGAGGTCCCAGTCCTCGATGTAGTCGCCGGGCGTGAACTCGTCGACCAGGCGCTGGAGCAGGAGCGTGATCTCCTCGCGCGCCTGCGCGCCCATGTCGCGGCCCTCGAGCACCTCGTCGCGGTACGCGTAGACGATCTTGCGCTGCTCGTTCATGACGTCGTCGTACTCGAGCACGCGTCTGCGGATGAGGAAGTTCTGCTCCTCGACCTTTCTCTGCGCCTTCTCGATCTGCTTCGAGAGCAGGCCCGCCTCGATCGGCTCTTCTCTGCCCTCGTCGTCGGTCGTGCCGAAGCGGTCGAGGATCTTGTAGATTCGCTCGCCGGCGAAGAGGCGCACGAGGTCGTCCTCGGCGGAGAGGAAGAAGCGCGTCTCGCCCGGGTCGCCCTGGCGGCCGGAGCGGCCGCGCAGCTGGTTGTCGATGCGGCGCGACTCGTGGCGCTCGGTGCCGCAGATGAAGAGCCCGCCGGACTCCGTGACCTTCTCGCGATCCTCCTCGACGCGGCGCTCGACCTCCGGCGTGACGGTGGTGGCGTGCTCGGCGTAGTCGGGATCGCCCGGCTGCAGGCCGAGTCTCGCAAGCTCCACCTCGACGAGGTGCTCGATGTTCCCGCCCAGCTTGATGTCGACGCCGCGGCCGGCCATGTTCGTCGCGATCGTGACGGCGCCCGGACGGCCCGCCTCGGCGACGATCTCACCCTCGCGCTCGGCGTGCTCGGGTCTCGCGTTCAGGACCGTGTGCGGGATGCCGCGCTTCTTGAGGCGCGCGCCAAGCAGCTCGGAGACCTCGACCGAGATCGTGCCGACGAGCACCGGCTGGCCTCTCGCGACGCGCTCGGCGATCTCGTCGACGACGGCCGTCCACTTGCCCTCTCTCGTCTTGAAGACCTGGTCGTTCTGGTCCTTGCGGACCATTGGCCGGTTGGTCGGGATCTGCACGACCCCGAGCTCGTAGATCTTCATGAACTCGGTCGCCTCGGTGATGGCGGTGCCGGTCATGCCCGAGAGCTTGTCGTAGAGGCGGAAGTAGTTCTGGTAGGTGATCTGCGCCATCGTCTGGTTCTCCTCGGTGACGCTCACCCCCTCCTTCGCCTCGATCGCCTGGTGGAGGCCCTCCGACCAGCGACGTCCCTCGAGGATCCGCCCGGTGAACTCGTCGATGATCTGGACCTCGTCGCCGATCACGGCGTAGTCGACGTCCCGTCTGTAGAGCGACTCGGCTCTCAGCGACTGGATCAAGTGGTTGACGAGGTGGCCGTTCTCGGCGCGGTAGAGGTGGTCGATGCCCATGAAGCGCTCGGCCTTCTCGACGCCCTGCTCGGTGATCGAGACGGTCTTGTGTCTCTCGTCGAACTCGTAGTCGAAGTCGGCGACGAAGGCCTTCTTCGTGCGCGGGTCCATCCCCTCCGGCGTCTTGCCCGGTGTCAGCATCGGCGCGAGACGGGCGAATCTGGCGTAGACCTCGGAGGACTCCTCGGGAGCGCCGGAGATGATCAGCGGCGTGCGCGCCTCGTCGATCAGGATGTTGTCGACCTCGTCCACGATCGCGTACGTGTGCGCGGCGGAGCGGCGCTCGAGGCGGTCCTTCGGCGTCTCGATCACGCCGCTGTCGCGGCCGCCGTGCTGGACCTTCTCCTCGAGCGAGCCGGCCATGTTGTCGCGCAGGTAGTCGAAGCCGAACTCCGAGTTCGTGCCGTACGTGATGTCGGCGGCGTAGGCCGTGCGCTTGTCCTCGTGCGGCTGCATGTTCTGGAGGATCCCGACGGAGACGCCGAGCGCCTCGTAGATCGGCATCATCCATTCGGCGTCGCGGCGCGCCAGGTAGTCGTTCACGGTGACGACGTGGACGCCCTTGCCGCTGAGCGAATTGAGGACCGCCGGCAGCGTCGCGGTCAGCGTCTTGCCCTCGCCGGTGCGCATCTCGGCGATCGCGCCGTCGTGCAGCACCATGCCGCCGATCATCTGCACGTCGAAGTGGCGCATCCCCATCGTGCGGCGACCGGCCTCGCGGACGAGCGCGAAGGTCTCGTAGAGGAGCGCGTCGAGCGGCTCGGCATCCTCGCCGCGCGCGCGCTCGCGCAGTTCGTCGGCGACCTCGCGCAGCTCCGCGTCGGTCAGCTCCTCGTACTCGGGCTCGAGCGCGTTGATGCGCGCGACCCGCTGCTCGTACCCCTTGAATCTCCGGCCTTCCCCAAGACGGAGTGCGCGATCGATGAACGACATAGGCCAAGCCTAGCATCGGCCATCAGGCCGTATGCAACCCATGTGTGATCGCTCCTGCTCACGCGCGAGCGGCCGCTGTGGGCGGCCGCTCGCTGGCGTCGCGGGGGCGCGTCGGCGCTCGCCCGGGGCGCGCGCCCCCCGACCTACAGCGGGGCCGCGGGCTGCTGCGCGGTGGCCTGCGCGGCCCGCGTCGCGCGGCGTTTGCGGCGCTTGTCGCGGTGGCGCTTGACCTGCACCGCCAACCCGTCCCCGCAGCCGTTGATCGAGTGCGCCATGTCGGGCGAGGCGGCGTGCGCCCGCAGCGTGACGCCCTTGAGGTGGAGCGCGGCCGTCGCGACCTGGTCGTCCGCGGTGCCGCGCCTGGGCTCCTCGGAGAGCTCGACCTCGAGCGTGGCGAGCTCGGACACCTGCCGTGCGATCTTCTCGAAGCGCTTCTCGACGCGCTCCCGCAGATTCTCGGTGACCGGGACGTTGCGTCCGCTGACCTCGATGCGCATGGACTTCCCCTTTGCTTGGTGGGGTCGGTTGTTCCCCACATCGTAGCCCTCGCACCCGTCGCGACGAACGCGCTGGACGAATCGCTCAGCCTGCTCTCACGAGCGCTCAACGAGGCAGCGCACGCGCGTAGGAGATCGCGACGACGTGCTCGGCGCCGGCCGCTCGCAGCGCCCGCGCGCACGCCTCGAAGGTCGCCCCGGTCGTGTGCACGTCGTCGACCAGCACGGCACGCCGCGGGACCGGCCCGACGGCGTGCAGCGCGAGGCGCCCGGCGGCGCGG
>JAOPZA010000062.1 GCA_025964325.1 Conexibacter sp. | reverse complement strand
GCCTCCGGCGCCGCCGGCGACCCCTTCGCCTACACGCCCGCCCGCGCCGCCGACCTCGAGCGCCGCGCCGCGCTCGGCACCGCCCACGGGCTCTACGCCAAGAGCCCGGGCGGCATCCTCGCGACCGCCGCGCGCGTCGCCGCGCTGCGCCCGCTGATCGACGCGGCGACGAAGGGCAGCGGCGTCGACCCCGCCGACGTCGAGGGGATCGTCCTGCTCGAGAGCGCCGGCCGCGCGGATGCGATCGCCGGCACGCGCCTGACGAGCGCCGCCGGGCTGACGCAGATCCTCGCCGACACAGCCACGAGCCTGCTCGGGATGCACGTCGACGTCGCGGGCAGCACCCGGCTGACGCGCCTGATCGCGAGAGCGAGCGCCGCCGGCGACAAGAAGCGCGTGGCGCGCGCGGTCGCCGCGCGGATGCGCGCCGACGCGCGCTTCGATCCCCGCAGGGCGCTGGCCGGGACCGTCCGGTACCTCCAGACCGCGCGCGCCCGCTTCGGCCGCGAGGACCTCGCCGTCGTCTCCTACCACATGGGGATCGGCAACCTGACGAACGTGATCGCCGCCTACGGCGGCGGCCGGCCGAGCTACGCGCAGCTGTTCTTCGACAGCTCGCCGCTGCACCACGCCGCCGCCTGGAAGCTGCTGTCCGGCTTCGGCGACGAGTCCTCGCTCTACTACTGGAAGGTCCGCGCGGCGCGCTCGATCATGGGCGCGTACCGCAGCGACCGGAAGGGGCTCGAGCGCACGGCCGCGCTGCAGGCGGAGAAGGCGTCGAACGAGGACCTCCTGCATCCGCCCGGCGTCGGCGCGTTCGCCGCGCCGGACGCACTGCGCGCCGCGTATCACGACCGCACGATCGTGCCGCTGCCGTCGAACGCGGCCGCGCTGGGTCTGCGGGTCGATCCCGCGATGGGCGCGCTGGCGAGCGGCGCCAGACAGCCGGCCGCGCTCTACCGCGGCCTGCGACCCGACGCGATCGCGCTGCTGGTCGCGTTCGCCGACCGCGTGCGCGCGATCTCGGGCACCAGCGCCCCGCTCACGATCACGAGCAGCGTGCGCGACACGAAGTACCAGCGCGACCTTGGCGTCACGAACTCGGAGGCGACGCACGCCTTCTCCGTGCACACGACCGGCTGGACCTTCGACTTCTCCCGCCGCTACGCCAGCAGACGGCAGGCGGCCGCCGTCCAGTTCGTGCTCGACCGCCTGCAGGCGCTCGACCTGATCGCCTGGGTCCGCGAGCCGGCGGCGATCCACGTCACCGTCGCCGGCGACGCGGGTCGCTTCCTGAAGACACGCTGACGGGGCCGCTCGCGGCCGGCGCGCTACCCGACCAGCTCCCGCACCGCGGCGGCGGTCGCCTCGGGCGTGATGCCGAACTGGCGCAGCAGCAGCGCGCCGTCGGCGGAGGCGCCGAAGTGCTCGATCGAGATCGCGCGGTCGACCCACTGCCTCCAGCCCTGCGCGATCCCGGCCTCGACCGAGACCTTCGGCTGGCCGGGCGGCAGCACGACGTCGCGGTAGGTCGCGTCCTGCTCCGCGAACAGCTCCCAGCTCGGCATCGAGACGACGCGCACCGCGACGCCCTCGGCGGCGAGCTGCGCGCGCGCAGCGAGCGCGACGGCGACCTCCGAGCCGGTTGCCACGATCGTGGCGGCAGAGCCCTCGGCGCCCTCCGCCTCGGCGAGCACGTAGGCGCCGCGGTCGAGCCCGGCAGCGCTCGCGAACGGCGCCTCCCCGGCCGCGCCGCGCGCCAGCACCGGCAGGTCCTGCCGGCTCAGCACGAGCACGGCGGGCCCCGTCAGATCCTCCAGGACCAGGCGCCACGCGGCCGCCGTCTCGGCCGCGTCACAGGGACGGATCACGGTCAGGCCGGGGATCGCGCGGAGTGCCGCGAGATGCTCGATCGGCTGGTGCGTCGGCCCGTCCTCGCCGAGCGCGACGGAGTCGTGCGAGTAGACCCAGACGGTCGGGATCCGCATCAGCGCGGAGAGGCGCAGCGCCGGCCGCATGTAGTCGGCGAACTGCAGGAACGTCGCGCCGTAGGGCCTGACGATCCCGCCGTGCAGCGCGAGGCCGTTGACGGCCGCCCCCATCGCGTGCTCGCGGATCCCCCAGAAGACGTTGCGGGCGCTGCGGGCGCGGCTGTAGGCGGGCTCGCCCTTGATGCCGGTCTTGACGCTCTCGTTGAGATCGGCCGAGCCGCCGACCATCGTCGGCAGGAACGGCGCGACCGCCTGCAACACGGCGCCGCTCGCGTTGCGCGTCGATATCGCGCTCTTCGCGGCCGGGTCGAAGCGCGGCAGCGCCGCCGCCAGGCCGGGCAGCGGCCTGCCGGCGTGGGCCAGGTCCCATTCGACCGCCTGCCCGGCGTTGGCCGCGCGCCAGCTCGCGAAGCGCTCCTCCCAGTCGGCCTGCAGCGCGGCGCCGCGCTCGACGGCGGAGAAGCTCTCGTAGACGCCGTCGGGGATCACGAACGAGGCCTCGGGGTCGACGCCGAGCGCGATCTTCGTCGCCCGCACCTCCTCGACGCCGAGCGCGGCCCCGTGCGCGGCCGGGGTGCCGGCCTTACCGGGCGAGCCGTAGCCGATCACCGAGCGGACGCGGATCAGCGACGGTCTGCCCTCCTCGGCGATCGCCGCCGCGACCGCCTCGCGCAACGCCGGCAGGTCGTTGGCGTCCGCGACGGACTGGACGTGCCAGCCGTAGGCGCGGAAGCGCGCGTCGACGTCCTCCGTGGCGAACGACAGCGTCGTCGGGCCGTCGATCGAGATGTGGTTGTCGTCGTAGAAGAACGTCAGGTGGCCGAGCCCGAGGTGACCGGCGATCGAGGCCGCCTCCGCGCTGACGCCCTCCATCAGGTCGCCGTCGGAGCAGATCCCGAAGACGCGGTGGTCGACGACCTCCGCGCCGTAGTGCTCGCGCAGGAAGCGCTCCGCGAGCGCCATCCCGACCGCGTTCGCGAAGCCCTGGCCGAGCGGACCGGTCGTCGTCTCGACGCCAGGCGTGTGGTGGACCTCGGGATGTCCCGGGGTGCGCGAGCCCCACCGGCGGAAGTGCTCGATGTCGTCGAGCGTGACGTCGTAGCCGGAGAGGTGCAGCGAGCTGTACAGCAGCATCGAGCCGTGGCCGGCCGACAGCACGAAGCGGTCGCGGTCGGCCCACGCCGGGTCGCGCGGGTTGTGGCGCAGCACCTCGCGGAACAGCAGGTAGGCGACCGGCGCCATGCCCATCGGCATGCCGGGGTGGCCGTTGCCGGTGTGCTGGACCGCGTCGATCGTCAGCGTCCGGATGGTGTCGATCGAGGCGCGCTCGAGATCGGCTGCGGCAGAGGGCACGGGCGTGATGGCCATGGGCGGTGGTGAGGGGTCGGGGACGATGTCAGCGTGCAGACTAACCGCGCGGATGGTGACGCGGCGGCGACGCCTGGTCATCGCAGCGACGCCGATCGGCGCCGGGCACCCCGTTCACGGTTAAGCTGCTCCGGCTTCCGGAGCGAGGAGTCACACAGTGAGTCGGGGGACGGTCGAGGCCCTACGTACGCCCCATGAGCGGTTCGCCGGCTTGCCCGACCTCCTGCAGGAGGACCAGGGACCGCTCGTCGGGCGGCTGATCGCGGATTGGCTGGGAACCCCGCGCCCAGAGGGCTTTGGTTCCTTCGAGAACTCGCCAGAGGCTCGCTCTCGGGGGCCGATGTGACCTCGGTCTCGATCCCGATCGACTCCGGCTTCGTGATCCGCTACATCGACGCGGGCAACGCCCTGCCGGATATTCGCGCGCTCAAGCCCGTGATGCTCGAACGGCTCGCGCTCGGGCCCGGCATGCGGCTGCTGGAGCTCGGCTGCGGCGCCGGCGACGACGCCCGCGCGTCGGCCCGGCACCTGCGCGGGGATGGCCGCGTCGTCGGGATCGACGCCGTCGCCACGCTCGTCGCCGAGGCGACGCGGCGCTCGCTCGGGAGCCACCTGCCGGTCGAGTTCCGCGTCGGCGACGCGCTCGCGCTCGACCTGCCCGACGGCACCTTCGACCGCTGCCGGATCGAGCGGCTGCTGATGCACGTCGACGGCGATCCGGCGAGAGCGGTCGCCGAGGCGGCGCGCGTGCTGCGGCCGGGCGGGCGCGCCGTCGTCTTCGACTTCGACTGGGACGCGTTCGTGATCGACGGCGCCGATCGCGAGGTGACGCGGCGGATCGTGCGCAGCTTCAGCGACGGGATCCGCAACGGCTGGGTCGGCCGGGCGCTGCCGCGGCTGGTCGCGGACGCCGGGCTCGAGGACGTGACGGTGCTGCCGCACGGCGTCGCGATCCCCTACGACTTCTTCGGCTGGCTCGTCAGCAGCCATCTCGACAGCGCGCTCGCGGCCGGCCTCTTCACGCCCACGGAGCTGATCGCCTGGTGGGACCAGCTCGACGCCGCGCACGCCGGCGGCGGGTTCTTCGCCGCGCTGCTCGGCTTCGTCGTGACCGGGACGAAGCCGACCGACGGCGCGCGGGGGCGGCCGTAGCGTCGCGGGCCGATGGCGTTCTTCCAGCACGACGGGCAGCGGATCGCGTACGAGATCCACGGCAGCGGCCCATGCACCGCGGTGCTGCTGCCGGGCCTGCTGTTCTCGCAGCGGATGCAGGAGCCGCTCGCGGAGGCGCTCGTCGCGCGCGGCAATCGCGTCGTGACGATGGACCCGCTCGGCCACGGCGCATCCGACCGCCCGCGCGACATGTGGCGCTACTCGATGACGGGCTTCGGGGCGCAGGTGATCGGCCTGCTCGACCACCTCGAGCTGGAGCAGGCCGTCCTCGGCGGCGCGTCGCTCGGCGCGAACGTCACGCTCGAGGCCGCGGCCGTGGCGCCCGAGCGCGTGCGCGGCATGGTCCTCGAGATGCCGGTGCTCGACAACGCGCTGCTCGGCTGCGCGATCGCCTTCACGCCGCTGATGGTGGCGCTGACGTTCGGCGAGCCGGCGATGCGGCTCGTGCGCCGCGCCGCCAGGCTCGTGCCGCGCGGCCCGCTGCCGCTCGTGCCCGAGATCCTGCTCGACTGGGTCTCGCAGGAGCCGGGGCCGAGCGCGGCCGTGCTGCAGGGCCTCTTCTTCGGCCGCGTCGCGCCGCAGCGCGACGTGCGCCGCGCCCTCGCCGCGCCGACGCTGGTGATCGGCCATGACCGCGACCCGGTCCATCCCTTCTCCGACGCCGACATGCTCGTCGAGGAGCTGCCAAACGCCCGGCTCGTGCACGCCAGCTCGATCCTCGAGCTGCGCACGCGGCCGCAGCGCCTGACGGCGGAGATCGGCGACTTCCTCGACGCCTGCTGGGCCGAGCCCGCCGCCGCGGCGCCGCGGCGCCCGAGCCGAGCCGCCCGCGCGTAGGTCGGTCCGAGCCGGCGCTGCAACGGATCGCCCGCTCCGAAACCGCGCGGCGGGGAACGTGTTGGGGGTGGAGATGCGACGTGCACTCGTCCTGGCCGTCCTCGGCCTCGCCGGCGCGGCGAGCGCCGCGGAGGCTGCCGGTCCGCGCGCGAGCGACTTCGTGCAGCAGGTCGGCGCGGTCGGCGGCGGCCCCGCGCACGCCGCGG
>JAOPZA010000003.1 GCA_025964325.1 Conexibacter sp. | reverse complement strand
GGCCGCGCGCGCGGCGGTGCAGCTGGCGGCCGTCGGCGCGCTCGTCGCGCTCGTGTTCCGCGTGCCGGCGCTGGCCGTCGCGTTCGTCGCGGTGATGGTGGTGACGGCGACGATCACCTCGGGCGGGCGGCTCAAGGCGCTCCCGGGAGCCCGCCGCGCGGCGGCCGTCGCGATCGCGCTGCCGGCGCTCGGGGCGACGGGGATCCTGCTCGCGGTCGGCGCGTTCGCGGCCACGCCGCGGGCGTCGATCCCGACCGCCGGCATCCTGATCGGCGGCGCGATGACGGCCACGACGCTGACCGGGCGGCGGCTGCTCGAGGCGCTCGCGAGCGGGGGCGACGAGCTCGAGACGCGCCTGGCGCTCGGCGACGCGGCGCGTACCGCGCTGGCGCCGTTCACGCGGCAGGCGATCACGACCGGTCTTGTGCCGGCGATCGACCAGACGCGCAGCGTCGGGCTCGTCACGCTGCCGGGAACGTTCGTCGGCCTGCTGCTCGGCGGGGCGTCGCCGGCTCAGGCAGCGCGCGTGCAGCTGACCGTCCTGCTCGCCCTGCTGGCCGTCGAGCTCGTCAGCGCGGTCGTCATCGCGGAGCTGATCGCCCGCGCATCGATCGCCCCCGGCGAGCGGATCCTCGCGCCGGGCCAGGTGAGCTGAGGGCGCCGGCCTCAGACCGCGGCGCGCGCCGTCTCGATCCGCCGCGCGACGACGTCGGCCCAGTCGCCGAGTCGCTCGCGCACTGCGGCCGCCGCGGCGGCGTGGTCGTAGGCGACGCGGCGGCGGTCGATCGCGCCATCGTCGCCGACGAGGGCGTAGGCGGCGCGCGGGTCGCCGTCGAACGGCATCCCCACGCTGCCGGGGTTGAGCAGCTCCAGCCCCTCGTCGGTCGTACGCTCGAACGGGAGGTGCGTGTGGCCGACCACGAGCCGCCGCTCGCGCACCTCTGCGAGCAGCGACGGCTCGTTCTCGAACGGCTCGGGCAGCAGTCCGACGACGTCGGACTGCGGCGAGGCGTGGCAGTAACGGACGTCGTCGATCACGGCGTGCTCCGGCAGCGCCGCGAGCCGCGCGACGTCGGCCGCGCCGAGCTCCTCCGCGCACCAGCGCGCCGCCCGACGCACCATCAGGTCCGGCGGCGACTCGGCCGGCGCGTTCGTCCAGCGCTCGCCGTTGCCGCGGATCCAGGTGACGCCGGTGAGGCCGTCGAGGCGGTCGAGCGTCTCGCGCGGCCACGGGCCGAAGAGCGCGTAGTCGCCGCCGAGCAGGAAGCGCCGCGCCCCCGCCGCGCTCGCATCGGCGAGCACGGCATCGAGCGCGGCCAGGTTCCCGTGGATGTCGTAGAGGACCGCGAGCACGCGGCCCTCACCCTACGCGGCGTGGACCCGCAGCATCCAGAGGTTCTCCTCGAGGCCGGCGACGATGCCGTGGAGGATGTCCGCCGTGACGGCGTCGACGTCCTCGAGCCGGTCCATCCGCGTGCGGATGTGGCCGATCGCGTCGACCAGCCGCTCGCTCATCTCGCGCACGACGTCGCCGTCGTGGATCGGGCCCTCTGGCAGCGGCGCGAGCTGGGTGCGGGCCGCGACCGTGCGCGACTGGCCGTCGACGTTGTGGCCGAGCGCGACAGCGCGCTCCGCGACGGCGTCGGACGCGAGCCGCCACGCCTCGACGTACTCGTCGAGCTGCAGGTGCAGCGGGCGGAAGTGCGGACCGACGATGTTCCAATGGGCCTGCTTGCCGAGCAGCGTGAGATCGAGCAGCTCGATCAGCACGTCCTGCAGCTCGGCGCCGATCGCCTCACGCTCGTTGTGGCGCAGCGTCGGGTGGTGGTCCTGGCTCAGCGTGCCCGTGCCCGTGTGCATGTGGCTGCTCATCGGCTGCTCCTCGGATTCGGTGCGAGATCGGTGACTCCCACCTGTATGCCCGCCGTCGCCGAGTTTCGTACGTCAATCGACGGGTACCAGCCGCTCCCATGCTCCAGCGCGACGTCGCACCGGGAATCCATCGGATCGAGGACGCCTACGTGAACTGGTACCTCGTCGAAGTGGAGGGTCGCTTCACGATCGTCGACGCGGGCGTTCCGACGTCGTGGGCGTCGCTCCAGGACGCGCTCAGACAGCTCGACGTCGCGCCCGACCGCATCGACGCGCTCGTGCTGACCCACGCCCACTTCGACCACATCGGCTTCGCCGAGCGCGCCCGCTCGGAGCTTGGGATCCCCGTCTGGGTGCACGAGGACGACGTGCCGCTGACGCGACACCCGCTGCAGTACACGAGAGAGCGCAACCCGCTCCTCTACCTGCTGCGACCGCAGACGCTCCCGATCACGGTCGCCTTCCTCCGCAATCGCGCCTTCTTCCCCGCGCCGATCGCCGAAGTGCGCCCGTACGGCGACGAGGGGACGCTCGCCGTGCCCGGCTCGCCGCAGATCGTCTACACGCCCGGGCACACCATCGGGCACTGCTCGCTCCACTTCCCCGAGCGCGACGTCGTGATCGCCGGCGATGCGCTCGTGACGTTCAACCCGTACACGAACGAAACGGGCCCGCAGCTCGTCGCGCGCGCCGCGACAGCCGACAGCGACCGCGCGCTGCGCTCGCTCGACGCGCTCGCCGCGACCGCCGCGACCGTGCTGCTGCCGGGCCACGGCGCGCCGTGGATGGGCGGCGTCGAGGCCGCGGTCGCGCAGGCGCGCGCGGCCGGCGTGAAGTGAGCGAGGAGCCCGCGACGCGCAGCGCGCGGAGCGGATGGCGCACGACTGCGCCGACGGTGTGAATCCGATCGCCGGCGCCGGGTAGCTCGACGGCATGGACGAACGCATGCGGAAGCTCTTCGAACAGGCCCTCGAGCACAAGCGCGACGAGGCGCGGCGACGCAGCCGCCGAGCCGGGTACGGCCCGCCGCCGCGGGTGAGCGGCGTCGTGAACCCGGCACGCGAGGCAGCGGCGGTCGCGTACAACACCCCGCAGGGGGTGATCGACCCGCGGGTGAAGTCAGCCGGGCACGGCCAGAAGACGGCCGACAAGTGGAATCAGTGAAGCGACTGCGCGTCGCGGTGTGACGCGCGCCAGCACGCGGACGGACGCGGCCGGAGCGGCGGACGCGGGTTTCAGCTCGGGCCCGCCTCCCCGGGGGTGCTCGCGCGTGTCCTCCAGTGCCCGGGAATGTCGGGGTGCTCCATGAAGGCGACGTGGTCGTCGGCTCCCGCCGCCGCGATCGCATCCCAGACCCGGTGGAGCGACTCCTCGAACGAGGGCGCGCGCAGGTGGACGGCGAAGGCGCCGGTCTCGTCCGGATCGTCGACGCGCGCGTCGGGGAGCGCCGTGCGCAGGCGGGCGATCGCCTCCTCTGCACGCCGTGTGTCGGTCTCGTCGAGCCGGTAGAGCGCGACCGAGAACTCGGGTTCCGCGTGGGGATCGGGCGTGCCGCCCGCCTCGACGTGGCTGGGGTCGTGCGAGGAGGTGTCGAGCGGGCGCGAGCTCCAGCCGAGGGGACCGAGGACGTCGACGACCGTGCGGTCGAGCGTGCCTTCGCCGCCGCTCGCCTCGAGCCCCAGCGGCGGCCGTCCGACCGTCGCGCGCAGCTCGTCGACGAGGTCGGCGGCGCGCTTCCAGCTCAGCGACAGCTCGCCGAACGCGCCCGCTCTGCTCCAGGCGCGGTTCGTCAGCGCGCGGTAGAGCTCGGTCATGAACTTCTCGTCCCGAAGCCGCTCCTCGCCGACCTGCGCGAGGTCGGCGCGCAGCGCGTCGAGCAGCAGTTCCTGCGGTTCGTGGGTGCCCATCGGCGTTCCTTCGTGATCGGGGTCGACGTGGGAGGCGGTACCCGTGGCGGTCGGGGTTGAAGCGACGGGGAGGCGCGGTCGCGCTATCCCGACAGCCGTCTCAGCAGGAGCGCCTTGAAGCCGGCGGCATCGATCGCGGTCGCCAGCTGCACGTTCGGCCGCTGGCCGGTCACTGCGAGATGGTCGACGACCGAGACGCCCCGCGTCAGCTCGCCGCGGCATTCGACGTCGACCCAGCGCGGCGCCCACGTCAGCAGCTCGGGAACGACGGTGCCGGCGACGGCGATCGGGTCCGGCAGGTCCATCCCGCCGCGGTGGTGCTTGCTCGTCGCGAACTCCCACAGCCGCCGCGTGATGCGAGCCGAGAAGGCGCCGAGCGGCCCGGCCGCCGCGAGCGCGGCGCGATCCTCGGCGGTGACGAGCGCCTCGGGCCGGCGTGAGACGTCCCAGCCGACGAGCCGGATCGGGATCCCCGCCCGCAGCACGATCCGCGCCGCCTCCGGATCGACCCAGAAGTTGTACTCGGCCGCCGGCGTGACGTTCCCGACGCCGTCGCCGACGCCGCCCATGATCACCAGCTCGCGGACGCGGCCGCAGGCGACCGGGTCGGCCAGCACGGCGGTCGCGACGTTCGTGAGCGGCCCGAGCGCGACCCACGTCAGCTCGGGGCCGTGGGACCGCATGAGCTCGAGCGTCGCATCGAGCGCGGCGACGGCGCTCGGCTCGCCGACCGGCGGCAGGTGCACGTCGCCGAGGCCGTCCTCGCCGTGGACCTCGGTCGCGAAGGCGATCGGCTGGAGCAGCGGCGCCGCGGCGCCCACGTGGACGGGCACGTCCAGGCGGCCGGCGACGTCGAGCGTCGCGAGCGCGTTGCGGGTCGCCTGCTCGAGCGGCACGTTGCCGGCGACGATCGTCAACGCCGAGACCTCGACGCCCGGCGAGCGCAGCGCGAGCAGGAGGGCGACGGCGTCGTCGGCGGCGGTGTCCGTGTCGATCAGCAGCCGCATCGCAGGACGATCCGTTCCATGTAGGGGAAGTATGGCGGCGTCGCCTGCCGTCGCCTGCCGTCGCCAGCTCGCCGTCACTCCACGGTGACGACGTGGATGCCGAGCTCGCGGAAGGGGGCGAGCACGTCGTCGGGCACGCCGGGCTCCGTCGCGATGTGGGTCAGCGCCGTCGCCGGACCGCTGCCGAACGCCGAGACGGTCGCGAGCTTCTCGCGCGAGGCGAGCGCGACGGTTCGACCTGCGCAGTCGAGCAGCACACGGCGCACCTGCGCCTCCTCGTAGTAGGCGCTGCTGACGCCGGTCGTCGCGTTGAGGCTCCAGGTGCCGAGGAAGCAGACGTCGGCGGCGATCCGCTCGTAGGCGTGGATCGTCTCGGCCCCGACGGCCACCATCGCACGCCGGTCGAGCGTGCCGCCGATCACGACGACGTCGAGCCCGGGATGGGCGCCGAGCGCCGCGGCGACGGGCGGGCTGTGGGTGACGAAGGTGCCGCTGTGGCCGGGCGGGATCGCCGCCACGAGGGCGAGCGCAGTGCTGCCGCCGTCGAGCACCACGACCTGACCGGGCTCGAGGAGCGTGGCCGCGGCGCGCGCGGTCGCCGTCTTGCCCTCGCGCGCCTGCGTCTGGCGACCGGCGTAGGTCGGGGCGACCGGCGAGCGCGCGAGCGCGCCGCCGTGGATCCGCTGCAGCCGCTCGCCGGCGGCGAGCTCGTCGAGGTCGCGCCGGATCGTGTAGCCGGAGACGCCGAGCCGTTCCTGCAGCTCGGCCGCGACGACGCGGCCGTCGGCGCCGAGCAGCTCGAGGATCCGTCGCTGGCGCTCCCCCTTCAGCACGAGAGGACCGTCGCTGCGCGGGCCCACTGGAGCAGCATGATCGTCTTCGCGTCGGCGATCTCGCCCCGTTCGATCATCCCGAGCGCCGCTTCGAGGGTCGGTTCCAGCAGCTCGATCTCCTCGCCCTCGGTGGCGACGCCGCCACCGAGGGCGGCCCGCTCGCCATGGCGATAGGGCGCCGCGAAGAACGTCAGCCGCTCGGTGACGGATCCGGGGCTCATGTAGACCTCGAAGAGACGCGTCACCGTGCCGACGCGGATGCCGGTCTCCTCCTCCGCCTCGCGCCGGATCGCCGTCTCGGGGTCCTCGTCGTCGAGCAGCCTGGCGGGGACCTCGATCAGCATGCCGTCGGAGTGGCCGTTGACGTAGGCGGGGAAGCGGAACTGGCGCGTGAGGGCGACGGTCGCGGCCTGGGGGTCGTAGAGCAGGATCGCGGCGCCGTTGCCGCGGTCGTAGGTCTCGCGCGACTGGCTGCTCCAGTGGCCGTCGGCGTGGCGGTAGTCGAACGTCGTCTTGCGCAGGACGTACCAGTCGCACGAGAGCACCTCGACGTCGCGGACGCGGACGCGGGGGTTGCCGGTCAGGTCGCGTCCCGTCAGCTCGAGGCCGGGCCGGGCACCGGGGGCGCGCGGCGCAGTCGGCTCGCGCGGTTCGCCGGGCCGGCTTGCGGGGGTGCCGCTCACGTCGCGACCGGCGGCAGCTCGGCGACGTCGGTGAAGATCGTCTTGCCGTGCGCGCGGGCGAGCGCGACCATCTCGTCGGCGCCGGTCGAGCCGCGGCCGATCCGCAGGACGCCGTCGCAGCGGGCGACGAGGCGGCGGGAGAGCGGGTGGAAGAGCTCGTCGAAGGCGGCGTGGCCGAGGTGGGCGCTGCCGGCCTGCTCGATCAGCGGGAGCGCGAGCGCCTCACCGGTCACGGGCAGGTGGCCGGCGCGGAAGACCGCCAGCGCGGCGCGGTTCATCGCATCGAGGTTGGCCGCGATCTTGCTTCCTGGTCCATTGGCACCGGCTCCCGGCCTGCGATCCCGATGCGCTTCGCAAGGATCTCGACGAGATCCAAGACGCTGATGTGTGAGCGAGCGCCCGCCCGCGCGAGCGCATGGCCGGCGAAGCGGAGGGGGAGGGATTCGAACCCTCGATGGACCGAAGCCCATGCCGGTTTTCAAGACCGGTGCATTCAACCGCTCTGCCACCCCTCCGGAGGGCGATGCGATCGACATCGCGGGGCGCCAATACTCGCACGCGCGACGCAGGTCGTGTGCGTTCGCGGGAGCGGCGGACGGCGACGGGGGCGGGTTGTCCGCACGTCGCGGGCCGAAGCCTTTAGACTCCCGGATAGCTCCGCAAGGAGAGGTGGCCGAGTGGCTGAAGGCACTCGCCTGCTAAGCGAGTATGGGGGTTAAACTCCATCGCGGGTTCGAATCCCGCCCTCTCCGTTGCGGCCCGCCGGCACCCCGGCGGGCCGTCTTGCGAGCGGATGGATACAATGACCCGCTCGCACTGCGCCCGTAGCTCAGCTGGATAGAGCGTCGGTCTACGGAACCGAAGGTCAGAGGTTCGAATCCTCTCGGGCGCGTACGAAATCCCGCTACGGCGGGATTTCTTGTTTCTGGGGTGCTGTCAGTGGGCGTCCCTGGGAGTCAGGTTCGGTCCCATACCGGTCCCATGGGCGGTCCTACGGGGTGGCACGAGGGGTCGCGGATGAGGAGCCGGTAGGCGAGCGCGGCGCGGCGGGTGGTTGTGGCGTCGAGCGGGCTGAGTCCCTCAAGGCTCAGACGCGGCTCCGCAGCGCGGAGCCATCTGCGCTCGGTCTTGCGCAGGCCGGCTGCCGTCTCGCGAGGGTCTTCGATGAGCGCCAGCAGTTGCAGCAGATCCTCGCGCTGGGTTTCCGGGTCGCTATGAACCATGAGGGACCTCGCCTTGATGAGGATCGCGCCCAGCAGCGTGGGCCGGCGGAGCTCGAACGAGCGTCCGTCGACGGTGACGACGACGTCTCGGCTCGGGTGAGGGCTTGCGACCCGCCTGGGACGCCAATGGCCTTGCGGCCGCGGCCGATTGCGGGTGGCGGCTTGATGCCGTCAGGCGCCAGCACGTCGATGATCAGTCCATCTCGCTCGTACCGATGGGCGTAGCCGTCGCGATCTGGTCCGATGAGTTCGAAGCCCTCGTGGCGAAGTGTCGCGTCGATGGCGCTCAGCGCACCTGGCGGGCGGGCCTCGCCGAGGATGTCGATGTCCCGGGTAGGGCGCACGTCGGCGACCCCATGTTCGAGGGTATGAAGTTGGACCATCAGGCCGCCGATGAGCACCCACTGTCCCGGCAGCCGCTCGACGAGATCGCCGATCGCGGCCCAGAGTCTGAGAGTCTCCTCGTCATCGACATCAACGTCGACGGGGCTCATGACGCGAGCGCGCGCGCGGCCTCGCGACGGGCGCGCGGCTCGTCGCTCTCGAGCAGGTCCAGCAGGATCGCGGCCCGGGGTGCGCGGCGATCGTCGTCGCGGTCGAGCAGCGGCCACGCCTCCTCGGGAACCCAGCGCATGCGCACCGGCCCGGGGCTCGCGAGCATCGCATGCTCGTCGATGATCGCGTGGCGACGTGCGGCCGGCGCATAGATCTCGACGTTGGAAACGGGACCGACGAGGCCGATGACATCGCCGGCCGAGATGCCCGTGGCAAGCACGTCTGGTCGCGCGAGGATTCGTTTGAGCTCGGAGGGATGGGCGTCGAACTCCTCCATCTCCGCGCGAGCGCGAAGCCGAGATGCATGCTCGCTCAGCGGATGGTCGCGGAGCCACTGGCGAGCGCGCGACCAGTAGCGCTCTCGGCCGGCTGCCTCCCTGGCGGCGGCGTCGTCACCGGATGCAAGCAGCAGAACGGCCCACGCCATCATCGGCGACAGCGGCCGACCGCTGCCCGACCGCTGCCGAGCCATCCGCTCGACCGCACGCTCATCAAGCCACCAATCGCGCCCGCGGTGGATCGCTGGCAATCGACCGGATGCGATGTGTTGGCGTACAGCGACGGGGCCGATGCCGAGGCGGCCGGCAGCCTCGCTGACACTGAGGGCAGAAGAATCGAGCACGGACAGAATGCTATCGCCAGCACAGTAGTTTTGTCCAGAATCCGACAACGAGGTGCGATGGGCTCGTACGGGTCCGCATGAAAGGGGACAAATCGTCCCCTTTCGAGCGTGTCGCTGGGCTACGGCTCCGCTCGCGAGAGGACGGCGGTTGATGGCGCCAGTTCCCTGTGGCATCTGCTTGGCGATGGTCATGGCGCACGCCGGCCGCCTGGAATCAGCTCTCCACCGCCACCTCAACCGCCCCGTAGATCGCATCCGCGAGGTCCTCGTCCACGGTCCAAGCGGCCACGACGACGGGCGCCCGCTCGCGCACGGCGCACCGCGCGATCCGCGCCCCCAACGCCGGGGACTCGACGTAGTAGATGACCCTCGCGATCCATGTCGACATGGCGTAGCCGCGGACGATCGCCTCCAGGCGTCTCGTCCACTTCGGCGAGAGCTCGAGCTCGTGCGCCTCGAGCCTGCCGTCGGGTTGACGCACCGCGAGGTCGGGCCAGCGCTGCTCCCTGCGCCCGCCCGGGAAGAACGCGCACGCGCACGCCGGCGGCGTCGGTGGTGTGCCTGCGCCGCAGGTCGCGTTCGGTCAGGACTTCGGCGTCGTCGTGCAGTTCGAGCCAGGCGAGGAGCTCCGCGACCGCGACTGTGTGCCCGTGATCGCCGACCGACGTCTGCGGCGCCTTCCGACGTGGCAGCTCAAGCAGTCGTCGCGCTCGCGCAGTCGGATAGACGACCGTCACCGCGCCGACGCTCGCTCGTATCACGAGACCTGCCGCCTCCAGCCGTGTCAGCCGCCGCCTCGCGGCTCGCTCGCTGACGAACCCGACGAAGCGAGACGAGATCTTTTCGTCGATCATCGAGTGCATCGGCGTTTATGAGAACTACACCGATTGGACGGGGTTTCTCGGACTGTCCAGCGACGTCGATGACCCTATGGCTGTGAGCGACAACGAGGATCATGTCGGCAAATAGCCGCACGAGCACGGCCGCCCAACGCGCCACCGAGGCCTTAGTCTCGAACAGACCGAAGCCCGCCTTCGAGCTGCTGTCCGCTTGGGTAGCCAATCGGCAGTCCCCGGGTCGCACAAAGCGTGTCAGTCGCAGATGCTTTTGCGGCGAACGGGTGTTCAGCGCCGGTGGAGAAGCTCTAGCGACGCTGCCGGTCCCACCCCCGGTCCCACGTCGCCGCAAACTCCGGCACCACGGCCAATACGCGCCACCCGCCTGCGCCTACGGAACCGAAGGTCAGAGGTTCGAATCCTCTCGGGCGCGTACCGAAAACCCCTGATCAGGGGTTTTCGTCATTCTCGGGAGGTTTTCGGTCCCGACCTTGTTCTCGGATCTTGGTCTCTAGAGGTCCGAGCGTGTGTCGGAAGCGCCCGGTGCCGAAGCAGCTTCCCCGCCACAGCCGGCGGGGACGGACACCGAGGACAGGCAATGCCGCAGGAGAGCAGGATTACGGGCAACGTCCGCGTCGAAGAGCGGGTGAAGGGCCGGATGTGGGTCGCTGCGTTCGTGCAGGGCGACGGCAGAAAAGACACGACGAACCCTTGGACCGGCCTGGGTGCGTCAGTCAAGTCGGCAGACCAAGCGCGGCGCGACCGTCTGGCGTGCAGCTGACGGGCCGAAGCCCGACGACACGTACCTGACGCCCCGAGAGGCGCAGGACGCACTTAACGCGCTGATGCTCGCTGAGCGGGCGAAGCGCAGAGGACCGCGCCCCGTCGACGGCAAGAGGTTCGGCGACGCGTGCAATGCCTGGCTGGAACATGCCGAGACGATCGACGGTGTCGAGGAGACGACGCTCAACACCTACCGGTCCATCGTCGGCAAACTCACGTCGGCGTTCCAGACGCGAGACGCCGCTGCGGCAGATCGGGTCGAGGCGGATCACCGCGTCCAGGGCGGCTTACTGGCGGACGCCAGCGAGCAGGCGCTGGCGCGCACGACGATCCACACGCGGATGCGGGTGCTGTCGGCGATGATCGAGCGGCCTGAGCCCGATCCAGACTTCAACGTGCTCGAACCCGAGGAGGTCGAGCGCGTCGCGCAGGCAATGGCGGCGATCCCCGCCGCGGACCTGCCGCGCATGCGCAACGGCAAGATCGATCGCCACGCGCTCGCGACGATACGTGAGCGACGGCCGCTGTGGGCGCTCGCAATCCTGCTGCTCGCGTACACCGGCCTCCGCTTCGGCGAGGTGCGCGCGCTCAGGTGGCGTGACATCGACTTCTCCGGTCGCCTCGTTCACATCAGACGCAACGCGCCGACCTCGATGCCTGCCACGGCGAAGCGCAGAGTCAAGCGCCCGAAAGGCCGACGCGGTCGCTCGCTTCCGCTGATCGATCAGGGCGTCGAGGTGTTGAGACGGATCCAGGCGGCCGGCTATCCCTCCGGGCCCGACGATCTCGTGCTGCCGACCCGGGGCGAGGGCATGATGCACGTCGGGCGTGTCCGCGACGCGTTCTACCGGGGCCTGCGCCGGACTGGGCTCGGGCACCTGCGCGACAAGGAGCAGAACGCGATCGTCCTCCACGACCTGCGACACACCTTCGGCACGCTCGCTGTCCGCAAGCTGCCGCTGACCGATGTCCAGGCGTTCATGGGTCACCAGGACATCAAGACGACGACGCGGTACGTCCACCACGTGCCGCGCAACGACGCTGCCGAGGTGTTGTCCGAGGCGTTCGCTGCCGCAGCGTGACGCTCGACCAGAGGTCGAGACGACACGGGCGGGCTGGCCGTTGCGTTGCCAAACCCGTTGACGCACGACGGCCCCACCATGAGCGGCGCGCCTCGGCGGCGAGATCGCCGCACTCGCAGCATGAGGCTGCTCTCCGCGCTCCGTCCGCGCCGGCTTCCTCGTTCACGACCACGACCAGCACCGCCTCCAGCGGGACCACGCCGTCCCCGCCTGAGCCGCCGATGCTGTCGCCTGGTGGCTCACGAGCAGCATGACGGGTCGGAGCACGCCGAGCCGACGCCGGCGCCGGACAAGAAGCACGACGAGCCGCACATCGCGGCGACGAGCGAGGCGCCGATCGAGACCGCCGAGACGGACGGTGACGTGTCCGTGCCTTTTCGGCCGTCGACGAGCCGCCCGTCGACAACGACGTGGACGTGCAGGCGCTTCAGGCCGGGGCCTGACGCCCAGCCTCAGCGCGGCGGGACCCGCTCTCCGTGGTCCCGCCGCCTTCGTCCGCGCTCGACGGCGTGAAGCGTGCAGCGGCCTCAGGCGCGGCCGCTTGCAGTCCGAGGGCCTGCACCCCCGACTCGAGGTTGAGGTCGCGGGCGGCGGGATCCGATCCGCCCGGAGGGTGGCACGCCCTGCCGGGCGTGCGGTTGGCGTGGTGGAGTTCAACGGCCGCTCGGCCTAGCCCGGCTCGAGGACCACCACCGGGATCTCGCGGTCGGCCTTGGAATTCGTGGTAGGGCGCTCCGGTCGCGGTCATGATGCGCCACAGCCCGGGCTTCTCTTCGGCCGTGGCGACCCGCGCCCGAGCGGTGTGGTGGTCGGCCTTGACCTGCACGGCCACGATCGGATCGTCTTGAAGGTTGAGGAACCAGCCGGGTGGATCGCCGCCGCCGTTGGAGGCCACCACCAGGTAGTCGTCTCCGTGCCGTTGGTAGATCAGCGGCGTCGTCCGCTTGGCACCCGAGTTGCGCCCGGTGGTGGTGAGCAGCAACACCGTGGTGCCCTGCCAGTCGTGGCCTTCCTCGCCGTCGGTTCCGCGGTATCGGTCGACGTGGTCCTGACCGAACAACGGGACATCCATCAGCCGATGTTCTCCGCCAGCTCGACGATGATCCCCGCGGGGCCGCGCACGTAGCAGAGCCAGTAGCTGTTCTCGTAGTTCACCAGCTCGCCGACCAGCTCGCCGCCATGCGCTCGCAGGCCGGCGAGGGATGCCTCGATGTCGTCGACGACGAAGAGGATGTGGCGGATGCCCGGGGCGTTGGCCGGCGCCGGCCCGTCCTCGCCCTCGTATGACGGCGAGCGGTACTTGGCCAGCTCGAGCTTGGTGGCGTTGTCATCCGGGGTCCGCAGGATCACGATGTCCGACCGCACGCCCTCGAGCCCGTTGATGCGGTCCACCAAGCCGCCCTCGACGGACGCCTCGCCCTCCACTTCGAGCCCGAGTGCGACGAAGAACGCGGTCGCCGCCGCGAGGTCGTCGACGACGATGCCGATGTGCTC
>JAOPZA010000001.1 GCA_025964325.1 Conexibacter sp. | reverse complement strand
AGCCGCGCGCGGGGCGCCGGCGGGCGCCGGCGCCGGCGGTCGCGCGCGACGGCGACGGCGTCACGGTCGACGGAACCGTGGCCTGGGTGCCGGACGCCCCGGGCGCCGACGTGCTCGTCGTCGTCGGCGTGCTGGACGGCGCGCCGATCGCGGTCGCGGTGCCCGCCGACGGCGCCGCGGGAGTCCGGGTCGAGGCCGTCACGGCCTACGACGCGACCCGCTCGCTCGGCCACGTCACGCTCGACGGCGCGCGCGGACGCGTGCTCGCGGCCGGCGAGGAGGGGATCCGCGCCGCGTGGTTCCTGGCGCAGGGACTGATCGCCGCGGAGGCGCTGGGCGCCGTCGAGGAGTCGCTCGAGCGCTCGGTCGCCTACGCGAAGGAGCGCTTCACGTTCGGGCGCGCGATCGGCTCCTACCAGGCCGTCAAGCACGCGCTCACGGAGGTGCTGCGGCGCCAGGAGAACACGCGCTCGCTGCTCTACTACGCCGGCTGGGCCTACGCTGACGCGCCCGGCGAGTTCGCGCTCGCGGCGAGCGCGCTGCGCGTCTGCGCCGGCGGCGCGCTCGACTTCGCCGCGCGCGAGCTGATCTCCGTGCACGGCGGGATCGGCGCGACCTGGGAGCACGACGCGCCGCTCTTCTTCCGCCGCGCGCAGCTCTCCCGCCGCCTGCTCGGCGGCACCGCGGAGGCCGCCGACCGCGTTGCCGGCGAGCTGCTGGCGGGGGCGACCGCCTAGGAGGCGGCGCGCCCATCCGTCCACGGCGGCTTGTGTCCGACCGGCCGTCGTGGGAGCGTTCGTCGGCATGAGCGACGACGACATCATCATCACCACCATGAACGACCTGCCGGGCTACGAGATCGTCGAGGTCTACGGCGAGGTCTTCGGCCTGATCGTGCGGGCCCGCAACGCCTTCTCGAACATCGGTGCCTCCTTCCGCACGATCGCCGGCGGCGAGGTCAAGGGCTACACGAAGCTGCTCTCGGAGAGCCGCGTCCACTCGGTCGACCGGCTCAAGGAGGCGGCGCGCGAGCGCGGCGCCAACGCCGTCATCGCGATGCGCTTCGACTGCAACGAGATCGGCGACGTGATGAGCGAGGTCGCCGCCTACGGCACCGCCGTCACCGTCCGTCGGGCGGGCGCCTACGCGGCGCCGGCCGGGGGCTGAGGCCTAGCCCGCAGGCGAAGCGCCGAGGCACAGCCCGGAGCCGAAGCCCGGAGGCAGAGCCGGCTCAGCGCTCGGCGATCAGCTCGACGGTCTCGACCGGCGCGGCGAAGAAGTCGCGCCGGAACGCCTCGTCGTCGCTCCAGCCACGCTTCGGCACGAGCCGCCGCGCGAGCGTGAAGCGCGTCGGGCTCTCGACGAACGGGAACGGGTCGAAGCGCACGCGCCACGGCCCGAGCGGCTCGAGCGCCATCCGCGTGTCGCTCCCGTCGGCCGTCGGCACGCCGTCGACGCCGCCCTCGGTGCCGCCCTCGGTGCCGCGCTCGAGGTCGGCGAGCCCGCAGTAGAGCGAGACGATGTCGAAGACCTGCAGCAGCTTGTAGTTCGTCCAGCGCTCGCCGTCCTCGACGCCGAGCTCGCGCACCAGCGCCGCCTGGCGCTCCTCCTCGTGGGCGGCGAAGGCGTCGGCCTGCTCGCGCAGCTCGTCGCTCAGCTGCAGCGCCGGCGTCGGCATCACGCCGTAGCGCGCGCGGTAGAGGCCGCTCATGTGCATCGAGACGAGCATGCCGGCGTAGCGGTCCTCCTCGCAGACGACCTCGACGCCGGCGCGGTAGAAGGCGAGGTGGACGGGGACGGGCACCTCGAAGAAGCTCTGCGGACCGCCGTGCTTCGGGTGCACGCGCGGGCGGCGTTCCCACACCGCCCAGCCGTCGTCGTGGCGCGTCGCCGCGAGGACGACCGACTCGAACGGACGCGGCCGCTCGAGGCCGGGGCCTCCCCACGCGCGCGCGAGCTGTCCCGAGAGATCGGCGTGGTCGGGCTGGAGGACGATCTGCCAGGCGTCGCCGGTGTCGCGCACGAGCATCCGCGACCTCCTTCCTCGGCGGTGGACGGGTCTGCGAACCAGGCTAGCGGCGGGCCGCGCGCGCCGCTGAGACTGAGACGAGACCTGCGCGCGACTGTTTCCGCGCCACTGATGCACCACCATGCGGTCGGCCGCTGCCACGGAAGGGCAACGGACGACCACCGCCGTCTCGATCAGGAGGACTCATCACATGCGCGTTCGCCTCACCGGTCTCGTCATCGCCGCCGTCGCCGCCGCCGCGCTGACCGGCTGCGGCAGCAGCGGCAGCGACAAGGCCGCCAAGAAGCTGCAGCAGACGGGCACGCAACTGCAGCAGCAGGGCAAGGCGCTGCAGACGAAGGCCGAGCAGATCCGGCAGGACCTGAAGGACGGCAAGATCACGGCGGAAGAGGCGGACAGACAGCTGAGAGCCGGTGCCGACCAGATCACGACGAACGCCAGAAAGGCCGCCGGCCAGGCGATCGACCAGGTCAAGCAGAACTCGAACGTCCCCGACGACGTGAAGAAGCAGCTCGACGCCGCGCAGAAGCAGCTCGGAGACCCGGCCTCCAAGTGACCGGCGTCCGGCGGCGCCGCCAGGCGCCGCCGGGATCCGCCCTCAGCGGCGCGGCGCGGAGAGCGGTCCGGCCGGGATCTCGTCGCGCTTCGCCGGCAGCGCCGCCGAGCGCGGGCCGGTCGCGCCCGAGGACGCCGCCGCGCGGGCGACGCGCGCAGCCGTCCCCGTCACCGTCGCGCCCTTCGAGGTCCAGGTTGGCGAGACCGGCGCCACGCGCAGCAGCGACGGCCACGTCGCGGTGTCGAGAATGCCGCTCGGCGTCAGGCCGTTCGCCTGCTGGTAGGCCTTCACCGCGCTCGTCGTGCCGGGGCCGAAGTCGCCGTCGATCGTGACGGTCAGGCCGGCGCCGGCGAGGTGCTCCTGAGCCCACACGACGAGATCGCCGCGACTGCCCGTCTTGCTGCCGTTCGCCTTCAGCGTCGGGTAGCCCGGGGCGGCGGGGGCCGGGACGGCCGGCAGCGCCGCGCCGACGGCGTTCCAGTCCGACGCGCTCGCCTCCTGCCAGTCCCACCACGAGACGCCGCGGGCGCCGTAGGCGTCCGAGAGGGCGCGGAAGCGCAGGATGTCGGACGCGTTCGGGCTCTCGTAGGTCTGCCCGAGCGGGTAGATCGGCGTCTGGTAGACGGCGTTGTACTGGTAGGTGTGCGCGAGGCTGGCGTCGACCGAGTCGCCGATCGTCTTCCAGTAGACCTGCGGCAGGTTGAACGTCGCGCCGCCCGCGCCCATGAAGACCGAGTACGGCAGGCCGGGGTGGTAGTCGACGTAGGGGAAGCTGGTGAGGCCGATCGGGTAGCCGGCGCCGACGGCGGCCCGCAACGTCTGGATGTACGTCTGCGCCTGCGCGTACTTGCCCTCGTAGGCGCCCTCGGCGTCGATCACGAAGCAGTCGGCGCCGCGGTCCTTCGCGACCGCGGCGGCGTTCGCCTCCCCCACGGGGTCGCCGCCGTAGACGAACTGCCAGGCGCAGACGCGCAGCCCCTGCGCCTTCAGCGCGCTGACCGCGGCGGCCGTGAACTGCGGCCAGACGCCGCCGCCGTCGGCGCTCTTGACGTAGACGGTCGTGACCCCGTGCGCCTTCGCCTGGGCGCCGATGCCGGCGGGCGTGCCCCCGCTCGACTTGCTGATGTACCAGATCCACATCCCGTCGCCCTCGAACGCCGTGCCGTTCGCCGCGACGGGTGGAGGCGCCTGCTGCGCGCGCGGCAGCGGCGCCCTCAGCACCGTGATGCGAGCGCCGTTCGAGAAGCGACCGCCGGGCATCGAGACGCGGAGCGTGCCGCTGACCGCGTCGCCCGGCACGCGGACGAGCACCCGCGTGCGCGTGCGCAACGTGCCGGCGACGGCGCGGACTCCGGCCTTGCGGCCCGCCGGACGGACGGGGAAGACGATCCTCGCTCCGGAGCCGATCCCGTTCGCGCCGACCAGCAGGTGGCCGGTGCGGTAGACGGTCGAGCGCGACGGCGTGCAGGCGAACGGGGTCGAGGAGCAGCGCACGAAGACGAGCTTGGGCTTCGCCGCCGTCTTCGCCTCAGCCCGCGAGGCGACAGCGCCTGCAAGCACGAAGGCGACGATCGCGCCCACGAGGAGCGCGAGACGGACGGGGCGGTGTCGGGCGGCGGCGGTCATGCGAGGGAACGGCCTCGAAGGCCGCGAGACACCTTAGGCCCCGCGGCGCCCGGAGTGCGGGCAGACCGTTGCAGACCTTCAACCCGGCAGGCTGGCCGCGGTTGCGGTGTGTGCCGGCGCATCCGGTCGCAGGACCACGATCTCGCCCGGGACGTTGGCCAGCACCCACGCCGTCTCCTCCGGGCGGAAGCCGTCGCCGCTCCCGTTCGTGGCGGCCGCCAGCACGAGCCGGTCGTAGCGCTCGTGGGCCACCAGCTGGCGCAGCGCGTGCCGCGGCGTGCGGCCGCGCTCGATCCGCGCGTCGACGCGCACCTCGCAGCGGCGCGCCTGCTGCTCGACCGCCTCGAGCAGGGCAACCGCGAGCGAGCTCTGACGCGGCAGCGCGACGTCGAGCGGGAGGTTGAGCGGGACCATCGCGAGGTAGACGGGCACGAGCGTGGCGCCGTCGGAGCGCGCCAGCCGCAGCGCCGCGTCGAGCGCCGGCCGCGACAGCGCCGCGCCGAGAAAGGGGAAGGCGACGCGCGCCGGACCGCGCGCCGGCAGCAAGCCGGCGGCGCGGCGACCGCGAGCGACCCACGCCAGCACGGCGACGAGCAGCACGGCCGGGACCGCCACCAGGATCGCGATCATCGCGCGCTCCGGGCGTCGACACGCGCGGCCGGGGCGGGCGGCGCGGACGTCCCGTCGAGGGCCCCCTCGACCTCGATCCGCTCCTCCCGCCGCGTGCGGTCGGCGACGATCCGCACGTCGATCCCGGGCAGCTCGTCGAGCAGGCGCGTCGGCAGCGACGGCCGCAGCGCGCGGCGCAGCGCACTGCGGTGCGCCGGGGGGCCCATCAGCACGTACGTGGTGCCGCGGTCGCGCGCCACCCGCCGCACGGTCGCGACGAGATCCTCGCCCGGCTCGACGAGCAGGTGCGCGCCGAGGACGACGGCGAGTCGCCGCAGCGCTTCCACTCCCTCGCGCTCGGCCGCGCCCTGCTCGTGCGTCGCCGGCACCCACAGCAGGTCGAGGTCGGCGCCGAGCCGCTGCGCCGAGCGCCACGCCCGTCGCACGACGCGCTGCGAGGACGGCGCCGGCGTGACGAGCGCGAGCAGCCGCTCGCCGATCGCCTGCGGCCCGGCGGTCGCCATGATGCGATCGGGGCGTGCCGGCGAGGCGGCGCTCCGCACGACGCGGCGCGCCTCGACCTCCTCGGCGACCTGCCGCAGCGCGACCTCGCGCAGCGACGAGAGGTGCTCGATGCGGAAGAAGTTCGCGAGCGCGCCCTCGACGCGCTCGGCCGGGTAGACCTTGCCGGCCCGCAGCCGCGCGACGAGCGCCTCCGGCGTGAGGTCGATCAGCACCAGCTCCTCGGCGTCGCCGAGGACCTCGTCGGGAACGGTCTCGCGCACGCGCGTGCCGGTCAGCTCCGCGACCTGGTCGTTGAGCGACTCGAGGTGCTGGACGTTGACGGTCGAGAAGACGTCGATCCCGGCGGCGAGCACGTCCGCCACGTCCTCGTGGCGCTTGCCGTGCTCGACGCCGGGAGCGTTCGTGTGGGCCAGCTCGTCGATCAGGCACAGCTCGGGCGCGCGCGCGAGGATCCCGGGCAGGTCCATCTCCTCCAGCACCGCGTCCTGGTAGGTGACGCGGCGGCGCGGCACGACCTCGAGCCCCGTCGCCTGCGCCGTCGTCTCGGCGCGGCCGTGGGGCTCGAGATAGCCGATGACGACGTCGCGCCCCGCCTCCGCTTCGGCCTGGCCCTCCTGGAGCATGCGGTACGTCTTGCCGACGCCGGCCGCCATGCCGAGGAAGATCTTCAGCCGTCCGTGCGTGGGGGTCGCGTCGAGTGCCGCCATGCGATCACGCGCCCAGCAGGTTGTGCACGATCAGATCGATCAGTCTGATCCCGGCGAACGGCGCGATCAAGCCGCCGAGTCCGTAGATCAGCAGGTTGCGCCGCAGCAGCGCGCTGGCGCCGACCGGCCGGTAGCGGACGCCGCGCAGCGCCAGCGGGACGAGCATCGGGATCACGATCGCGTTGAAGACGATCGCCGAGATGATCGCCGAACGGGGGCTGCCGAGGCTCATGATGTTGAGCTTGTCGAGCGGGCCCGTCGCGTGGCCGCTCGCGGCGTAGGTGGCGGCGAAGATCGCCGGCAGGATCGCGAAGTACTTGGCGACGTCGTTCGCGATCGAGAACGTCGTCAGGGCACCGCGCGTGATCAGGAGCTGCTTGCCGACCTCGACGATCTCGATCAGCTTCGTCGGGTTGGAGTCGAGGTCGACCATGTTGCCGGCCTCGCGCGCCGCCTGCGTGCCGGTGTTCATCGCGACGCCGACGTCGGCCTGTGCCAGCGCGGGCGCGTCGTTCGTGCCGTCGCCGGTCATCGCGACCATCCGGCCGGTCGCCTGCTGCTCCTTGATCAGCGCCAGCTTCGCCTCCGGCGTCGCCTGCGCGAGGAAGTCGTCGACGCCCGCCTCCTGCGCGATTCTCGCCGCCGTCAACGGGTTGTCGCCCGTCACCATGACGGTGCGGATGCCCATCGCGCGGAGGTGGTCGAAGCGGTCGCGCATGCCCTCCTTGACGATGTCCTGCAGGTGCACGACACCGAGCGCCTGGTTGTCGCGCGCGACCGCCAGCGGCGTGCCGCCGTCGCGCGCGATGCGGTCCATCTCGACGCGCAGCTCGGGCGGGTTGACGCCGCCCTCCTCGACGATCCAGCGCTCGATCGCGTCGCCGGCGCCCTTGCGCAGCCGCGTGCCGTCGAAGTCGACGCCGCTCATCCGCGTCTGGGCCGTGAAGGGCACGAAGCGCGCCTCGTGCGGCGCCAGCTCGCGCCCGCGCAGGCCGGCCTGCTGCTTCGCCAGCACGACGATCGAGCGTCCCTCGGGCGTCTCGTCGGCGAGCGAGGAGAGCTGCGCGGCCTCGGCCAGCTCCTGCATCGTGACGCCCGGCATCGCGACGAACTCCGACGCCTGGCGGTTGCCGAGCGTGATCGTGCCGGTCTTGTCGAGCAGCAGCACGTCGACGTCGCCGGAGGCCTCGACGGCACGGCCCGAGAGCGCGAGCACGTTGCGGCGCACGAGCCGGTCCATGCCGGCGATCCCGATCGCTGACAGCAGGGCGCCGATCGTCGTCGGGATCAGTGCCACCAGCAGCGAGATCAGCGTCGCGAGCGACGTGGTCGTGCCGGCGTAGTCGGCGAACGGCCGCAGCGCGACGATCACGAGCAGGAAGATCAGCGTCAGCCCGGCGAGCAGGATCCCGAGCGCGATCTCGTTCGGCGTCTTGCGCCGCGCGGCGCCTTCGACGAGCGCGATCATGCGATCGAGGAAGCTCTCGCCCGGCTTCTGGGTGATCTCCACGACGATGTGGTCCGACAGCACGCGCGTGCCGCCGGTGACGGCCGAGCGGTCGCCGCCGGCCTCGCGGATGACGGGCGCCGACTCGCCCGTGATCGCCGACTCGTCGACGGAGGCGATCCCCTCGACGACGGTGCCGTCGCCGGGGATCGTCTCGCCGGCGTCGACGACGACGAGATCGCCCGGCGCGAGCTCGGCCGCCGGCTTCTCGCCGCCGTCGCGCAGCCGCGCGACGGTGTCTCTTCGCATCGCGCGCAGCGTCGCCGCCTGGGCGCGCCCGCGACCCTCGGCGATCGCCTCCGCGAAGTTGCCGAACAGGACGGTCAGCCACAGCCAGATCGCGACCGTCAGCGTGTACCACGCCGGGTCTCTGCCGGCGCCCGAGATCGAGCCGCCGAAGGCCTGCACGATCCAGACGATGCTCGTCAGCACGGCGCCGATCTCGACGACGAACATGACGGGGTTGTGGACCATGTCGCGCGGGTGCAGCTTCTTGGCCGCGTCGATCACGGCCGTGCGCAGGATCGCGGGCTCGAGCAGCGAGCGCGTCGGACGCGCGGCACGCGTCGAGCGATCGATCATCGGGAGGTCTCCTTGTCGAGAGCGAGGTTGAGCTCGAGCACGTTCACGCCGGGCTCGCCGAGCACGCCGAGACCGCGACCGTCGGTGTGGTCGTCGATCGACCGGTCGACGCGTGAGAGCGGGAGGTGGCGTACCGCGGCGATCCGGTGCGCCTGGATCCGCGCGTTGGCGGGCGAGATCTGCGGATCGACGCCGGATGCCGACGTCTGCACCGCGTCGGGCGGGATCGCGGCGCGCGTCAGCGACCGGTCGTAGCGCTGCTCGAGGGCGAGATAGCTGTCGGCGCGTCCCCTGATCGCGTCGCGCGTGTCGGCGCCGTTCGGTCCCGCGTTCGAGAACGCCGTCGCCGACGGGTTGTACTTGTCGCCCGACGGACGGCTCTGGAAGTAGCGCGGGTCGGGCGTCGTCACGGGGTTGCCGGCGGCGTCGACTCTCGCCTTGCCGTTCCTGTCGAGCACGGGCTTCTCGAAGCTCTGCCCCAGCAGCCGCGAGCCGACCAGCTGGCCGTTCACCTTCACCTGGTTGCCGTCGGCGGCGTGCGGGAAGACGACCTGCCCGATCCCGGTGACGACGAGCGGGTAGGCGACGCCGAGCGCGAGCGTCAAGACGACGATCGCGATCAGCGAGGCGAGCAGTTCCTTGCGAATTGAGCGGAGCATCAGAACACCTGATTCGTGAGGCCCTGCACGATCGGACCGAGCAGGAGCGCGGGGACGAAGGTCAGCAGCGCGACGAGCAGGATCACGCCGATCAGCATCACGACGAACGTGCCGTTGTCGGTTCGCATCGTGCCGGGACCCGCCGGCGAGACGCGCCGCCCGGCGAGCGCACCGGCGACCGCGAGCACCGCCAGGATCGGCAGGTAGCGGGCGAGCATCATCGTGCCGCCGCCGAGCAGGTCGGCGAACGTGATGCCGAACGCGCCGTGGTTGCCGGGCGCGTTCGGCTGTACGAAGCCCGTGTAGCCGGCGAACGCCGAGCCGTTGTTGTTGGCCTGCGAGGTGTAGGCGTAGAGCGTCTCGGAGAAGCCCTGCGGACCGGCGTTGAAGATCGATCTGCGGCCGTAGGTGGTCGCGATCGCGATCCCCGAGGCGATCAAGATCAGCAGCGGCGTCGCGAGCGTGCCGACCATCGTCAGCTTGATCTCGCGCGCGGCGATCTTCTTGCCGAGGAACTCGGGCGTGCGCCCGACCATCAGGCCCGCGATGAAGACCGCGAGGATGACGAACAGCAGCATCGAGTAGAGGCCGGAGCCGACCCCGCCGAAGATCACCTCGCCGGACATCATGTTGGCCATCGGGACGGCGCCGCCGATGCCGGTCAGCGACTCCATCGCCGCGTTCACCGCGCCCGTCGAGGTGACCGTCGTGACGGCCGCGAAGAGCGAGCTGCTCGGGATCCCGAAGCGCGTCTCCTTGCCCTCGAAGTTGCCGCCGTTGACGCCCGCGAGATGCTGCGCGACGGACCCATGGCCCTCGGCCGCGTAGACGATGCCGATCGCGACGACGAGCATGATCATCATCGCGCCGTAGATCGCCCAGCCCTGGCGGCGGGCGCCGACCATGCGACCGAACGTGATCGGCAGGCTGACCGGGATCAGCAGCAGCAGGAACATCGAGACGAAGTCGGTCAGACCGCTCGGGTTCTCGAACGGCATCGCGCTGTTGACGTTGAAGAAGCCGCCGCCGTTGGTGCCGAGCAGCTTGATCGCCTCCTGCGATGCGACCGGACCGAGGGTGATCAGCTGCTTGACGCCCTCCAGGCTGGTGAACGCCTTCGCCGGCGAGAGCGACTGCACCATCCCCTGCGAGATGAAGAAGATCGAGGCGACGAACGCGATCGGCAGCAGGACGTAGAGGACGGTCCGCGTCATGTCGGCCCAGAAGTTGCCGAGCGTCTTCGCGCTGCGCGCGGAGATGCCGCGGATGACGGCGACGACGACGGCGATCCCGACGGCGGCGGAGAGGAAGTTCTGCACCGCCAGCCCGGCCATCTGGCTGAAGTTGGAGAGCGTCGTCTCGCCGGCGTAGTACTGCCAGTTCGTGTTCGTCACGAACGACGAGCTGGTGTTGAACGTGACGTCCCAGGGAGCCGCCGAGAAGCCGGACGGGTTGAACGGATGGACGCTCTGCGTGCGCAGGATCAGGAACAGCGCGAGCCAGGAGAGCAGGCTGAACACGAGCAGCGAGCGCGCGTAGGCCTTCCAGTCCTGCTCTTGTCTGGCGTCGACGCGGATGACGCGGTAGAAGCCACGTTCGACCGGACCGAGCACGCGGGTCAGACGCATCGTCCCGCCGTCGAAGACGCGGGCCATGTAGCCGCCCAGCAGTGGTGCGGCCGCCGTCAGGACCGCGAGCAGGAGCACGATCTGGATCGAGCCTTGGACGGTCATGGGCGAGATGGTTGATCGACGGGATTCGTGGATCCGAGGGGTGCGGTGGGTGGCGCGTGGCGCCGCCCAACGGGCACCTCGCGCCGCGAAGGCCGGCGAAGCCAGCCCGAGATCGTGGAATCAACCATCTACAGCCGCTCCCCGCGCAGGAGCGCATAGACGAGGTAGACGAAGACGAGGGCCGAGACGATCAGGCCGATCAGGTTGCCGGCGCTCATACGCGATCGATCCCCTCGATGAGGATGAGCATCGCGACGAAGAACGCGGCCGCGAGTGCGATGGCGATTAGATCCATGCCATCGATGGTGAGCCCGCGCGCGCCCAGGCCGGGTCAAGATTCAGGCGGCGCTCATCAAGATGGTGTGAAGGTGGACCGGCTGGCGGTGGACCGGCTTCGCCGGTCCATTGCAGAATCGGCTCGCGCCGTGGACCGGCTGGCGCCGGTCCATTGCAGAATCGGCTGGCGCCGTGGACCGGCTTCGCCGGTCCATTGCAGAATCGGCTGGCGCCGATTCTGCGGCGGGCGGCGGGGCCTTGGCGGGCGGGGGCCTCTAGCCCGAGAAGCGGTAGCCGACGCCGGGGTCCGTGCGGATGTAGCGCGGACCGTCCTCGCCGGGCGGCTCGATCTTGTGGCGCAGGTTCGCGATGTGGGTGCGCAACGTGCGGATGTCGTCGCCGTAGGCGGGGCCCCAGACCTCGGTCAGCAGCGCGCGGTGGGTCAGGAGGCGACCGCGGTTGCGGGCGAGGACCCGCAGCAGGTCGTACTCGATCGGCGTCAGGTGGATGTCGATGCCGTCGCGCCGTACGACGCGTCTGGCGAGGTCGAGCTCGAGCCCGTCGACGGCGATCGTCGGCTCGTCCGGGGCGCGGCCGGCGCGGCGCAGGGCGGCGCCGAGGCGCGCGACCAGCTCGCGCGCGCCGAACGGCTTCGTGACGTAGTCGTCGGCGCCGGCCTCGAGCGCGCGGACCTTCTGCTCCTCCTCGCCGATCGCGGAGAGGACCAGGATCGGCATCGCGCTCCACTCGCGCAGCTGCCGGCAGAGGTCGATGCCGTTACCGTCGGGCAGCACGAGGTCGACGATCGCGGCGTCGAGCGGGCGGGTCGCGGCGGCGTCGAGCGCCTCCTCGACGTTCGCCGCCGGGATCGGCTCGTAGCCGGAGTCGCGGAGGATCACCTTGAGCGCCCGCACGATCTGCAGCTCGTCGTCGACGACGAGGATGTGGCCGCCGTCGCCGCTCATCGGCTCGCCACGCGCGCGCCGCCGCCGCTCGCGACCGGATCGTCGTCGTCGCTCGGCAGCGGCAGCTCGACCACGAAGGTCGTGCCCTGGCGCGGCAGTGACTCCGCCCACACGCGGCCGCCGTTCGCCTCGACGAAGCCGCGCGCGATCGCGAGTCCGAGGCCTGAGCCGGTGTGCGCCGCGGCGGCCGCCGGGGACGTGCCGGTCGCGGGCGCGGCCCGGTGGAAGGGCACGAAGATGCGCTCGAGCTCGGGGCCGGCGATGCCGGGGCCGCGGTCGACGACGCGGATCAGGAGGCGGTGGCCGACGGCACGGGCGCGCACCGCGACGGGATAGTCGCCGCCGTAGCGGACGGCGTTCTCGAGCAGGTTCGCGAAGGCGCGCTCGAGCTGGACGGCGTCGGCGCGGATCAGCGGCAGGTCGGGGTCGATCGCGACGTCGAAGCCGGTCGGCGGGGCGACCGTCTCGTCGATCGCGGCCCGCAGGACCTCCTCGACCGAGCACCAGTCGGGCCGCGGTGCGGCGGCGCCGCCCTGCAGGCGCGAGAGGTCGAGCAGCTTGTCGACGAGGCTCGCGAGGCGGTTCGCCTCGGCGGTGACGGCGCCGGCCAGCTCGTCGCGCTCCTCGCGCGTGAGATTCCGGGAGGCGAGCGCCTCGCCGATCGTGGCGATCGCGGTCAGCGGCGTGCGCAGGTCATGGGAGACGGCGCGCAGGAGCGAGGTCTTGATGTCGTCGCTGCGACGGAGCGCCTGCGCCTCGACGACCTCGCGCTGGAGCGCCTCGCGCTCGAGCGCCCCGGCCAGGAGCGCCTCGAGGCTGGGGACGACGCGCTCGCGCAGGCGCGCGAGGACGGGCTCCGGTGGGCGCGCAACGAGGCGAAGCGTGCCGAGCGCGCGTCCGGCGCCGGCGAGCGGCAGGTGAAGCGAGCCGTCGGGAGCGGCGCTCGGCCGCGGTGCCAGCTCGATCGCCGCCGACGGCAGGTCAAGGGCGGCGGCGAGCCGCTCGCCGGCGGCCGGCAGCGCGGTCGCGACGTCCTGACCGCCGAGCAGGAGCCGCGCGAGGTCGGCGGCGAGGTCGGCCTCGCGGCGCCGCAGCTCCGCCTCGCCCGCGCGGGCGCGCGCGACCTCGGCGAGCGTGCTGGCGATCACGGCGACGACGAGGAAGACGACGAGGGCGACCCAGTTCTGCGGGTCGCTGATCGTCAGGCGGCCGGTCGGCGGGATGTGGAACCAGTTGAAGGCGGCGGCGCTCGCGAGCGCGGTCGCAAGCCCGACCCAGAGCCCGAACCAGGTCGAGACGAGCAGCACCGCCAGCAGGTAGATGACGCCGGTCGAGACCGCTGGCACCGAATGCTTGAGCGGGAAGATCACGGCGGTCGCCGCCGCGACCGCGAGCGCACCCGCCGCAAGGCCGACCAGCGTGGAGGGCCGCACATCCCACAGCAGCAGCGATGAGGACGGGCGACGGCGTGCCATCGCCCCAGCGTACTGCCGGACGGCTACGATTCCTCGATCCCCGGGGGCGTAGTGCTAACGGGAACACGCCGCCTTTGCAAGGCGGAGTTGGGGGTTCGATTCCCCCCGCCTCCATCGCCCGACTCGTCGGGTGGCATGTGCTTGCGCCTCGGGTACGGTTCGGGGCAGGGTCACCGCCGATCTGATCGAGTCCGCAGGACGGACGCTCGCGGCCGCGGTGCGGTGTCCCGCGCGCGTGCTCTGTTCGGCTCTCATGCTCGCGGAGATGCGGGGCCCTGGCCGGCAACTCCACGAGATCGGACTGACCCGGTCGCGGCTCGCTCCGTCCGACTCCCGCGCCTGCTCGACGAGGGCATCGGCCTCACCGACCTCCGCAAGCTCCGCTCCGGCTCGAACCGCACGATCGGCACGGGCGGATTCGACGTCGCACGGATGCACGCGCTGATCGTGGATCCTCAACTTCACAAGAGCCGGAAAGTACTGCTCGGTGCTCGGGCTGCGTTGGGGCCTGCTGACCGACGGCCGCCTGCTGCAGGTCTACGACGCGCCCGTCACCGGCGTCACGCCGGACCAGCGACTCGTCGTCGAGCTCGACCTCGACGATTGGATCGACCCCGAGGACTTCGAGCGCCGCATCTGGCCGCAGGCCGCGATGCTGACGAAGGCGGCGCTGCGCGAGGGCGCAGCGCTCGAGCGCTGCGCGGCACGAGAGCGGATCCGCGCGCTGCTCGCCGATCGCGCGTCGAGAACGGTCCGCGCGCTGCAGCGCGAGCTGCGCACGGAGACGGTCCTGCTCGACACCGAGGCGGTCGTGTCGCCCACAAGCGAGCTGGTGACGATGCCGACTCCGCCGCCGAGAAAGCGCTCAACATGAGCGCCGACACGACCGATAGGTGCCGGATGAAGTCAATCCTCCGCGTCCTCCCCCTCGCGGCGCTGCTCGCCGCCCTCTTCCTCCTGCCGGCCGGCAGTGCACCGGCCGCCTCGTCGTCGACCTGTCCGTCGACGTTCCAGGTCCTGCACGACGACCACATCGGCGCCATGTCGTTGCCGGCCGGCGCCTACACCGTCACGGTCAGCGGCGGCCTCAGCTGCTCGGCTTCCAGCACGCTCTTCGCCGAGTTCCTCGAGGACTACGACGGCAACCTGCCCTACCCGTGGAACGCCAACAACGCGAAGCTCAGCTTCACGCGCGCCGGCGGACCCGTCGGCTTCTCGGTCAAGCGGACGTCCTTCCCGCCGGCGCCGCCGAGCCCGCCGACGCCTGGCCGCCCGGTGAACTGCCCCGCCAGCTTCAGCGTCCTGCACAACGACCACATCGGCTCGGTGCAGTTCCCGAAGGGCGCCTACCGCACGTCGCTCACGAGCAGCCGGATGACCTGCCTGCAGGCGTCGCAGCTGTTCGCGATCTTCCTCGACGATCCGGTCGGCAACCTCCCGTCGCCGTGGAGGATCGCGCCGATCAGCGGCAGGACGCCCACGGCGCTGTTCTCGAACATCCCGAGAGGGATCGGCTTCCAGACCTCGTTCATCAGCTCCAACAGCGGCGGCGGCGGTCACTACCCGAACGACGGCACGCTCTGCCCGTCGAGCTTCCGCGTGCTGCACAACGACCACATCGGCAGCCTCTACATCCCGGCTGGCGCCTACGACCTGATCGATCTGTCCGGCTCCGGCCTGAGCTGCTCGCAGGTCTCGCAGTCGCTCACCAACCTCCTCAACTACCCCAGCGGCCGGCTGCCCTCGCCGTGGGTGCTCGACCCCGCGACGGCGACGTTCACGCGCGGCTACGGCTCCCCGAACGGCTTCCGCATCAAGCCGGTCAACGGCACGATCTAGCGGTGCCCAACCGCCCGCGGTCGTCCCTTGCCGGGACGGCCGCGGGCGGGATAGGCTCGCTCCCATGGACGGGCTGATGATGGACGTGCCGCTGCTGGTCCGTCACATCGCCGAGCGCGCGGAGCAGGTCTTCCCGGAGCGCGAGCTCGTCAGCCGCACGCAGGACGGAGTCGAGCGCTCGACCTACGCACAGGTCGTCGAGCGCGCACGGCGCCTCGCGAGCGCGCTGACGCAGCTCGGCATCGGCCCCGGCGACCGTGTCGCCACGTTCGGCTGGAACTCGCTCCGCCACTTCGAGCTGTACCTGGCGGTGCCGAGCATGGGCGCCGTCCTCCACACGCTCAACGTCCGCCTGTTCGAAGAGGACCTGCGCTACGTCGTCGCCCACGCGGAGGACCGTATCGTCTTCCTCGACGCCTCGCTGGCCGGCGCGATGCCTCGCTTCGAGAGCGTCGAGCGCGAGGTGCTGATGCCCGACGGACCGGGGCAGCGGCCCGGCGCGCTCGACTACGAGGAGCTGATCGCCGGCGGCGATCCGGCCTTCCCATTCCCTGATCTCGACGAGTGCCGCGCCGCGGCGATGTGCTACACGAGCGGGACGACGGGCCGGCCGAAGGGCGTCGTCTACTCGCACCGCTCGACGCTGCTGCACGCGCTCGGGATCGCGCTGCCCGACGCGATGGGCCTGCGTGAGCGCGACTCGGTGATGCCGGTCGTGCCGATGTTCCACGCCAACGCGTGGGGCATGCCGTACGCCGCCGCGCTCGTCGGCGCCCGCCAGGTCTTCCCGGGCCCGCACATGACGCCGCCGGCGATCGCGCAGCTGATCGCGCAGGAGCGCGTCACCTTCACCGCCGGGGTGCCGACGATCTGGCAGGGCCTCCTGCAGCTGGGCGACGACGCGCCGTCGCTTGCGAGCCTGCGCGAGATCGTCTGCGGTGGCTCGGCGGTGCCGGAGGCGCTGCTGCGCAGATTCGACGAGCGCTTCGGCGTGCCGATCGTGCAGGCATGGGGCATGACGGAGACGAGTCCGCTCGCATCGGTCAGCCGCCTGCCGGACGACGAGAGCACCGGTGACGCCAAGGGCGACGACGCCTACGCCCTGCGCGCCTCGCAGGGCCACGTCCAGCCGCTCGTCGACTTCCGCGTCGACGAGGCGTCGGGCGGCGAGCTGCTCGTGCGCGGACCGTGGGTCGCCCGCCGCTACTACCGCGACGACGACCACGGCGCGACGTTCACCGAGGACGGCTGGCTGCGGACCGGCGACGTCGTCGAGCTGCGGCACGGCAGCTACCTGAAGCTCGTCGACCGCACGAAGGATCTCGTCAAGTCGGGCGGCGAGTGGATCTCCTCGGTCGAGCTGGAGGGCGAGATCATGTCGCATCCCGAGGTGCTCGAGGCCGCCGTCGTCGCGGTTCCCGACGAGCGCTGGGGCGAGCGGCCGTGCGCGTGCGTCGTGCGTGAGCCCGGCTCGTCGCTCGACGCCGACGACGTCCGCGCGTTCCTCGCCGAGCGCGTGGCGAGATGGTGGCTGCCCGAGCGCGTCGAGTTCATCGACGAGGTGCCGAAGACGTCGGTCGGGAAGTTCGACAAGAAGGTGCTGCGGCGGCGGTTCGCGGCCGCGAAACCAGCCGACTGACGCGACGAACGGCCCCCGATGCGAGAAGAGGCGCTTCGTCCGAAAGCGCCCCTTCACGCGTCCTTGCCCTCCGTGCGGGCGTCCGAGCCCACCAGGCAAGACGAATATCGGCGCGGACTAGCTCCCACCTGAGTCGGTTGGACAGATGTTCGGTCGGGCGCCTGGCGTGATCGCGCGTCAGAGGTGCAGCGTGCCGTCGATCAGCACGATGACGCCGCCGGCGACACGCGGTCGATCGCCCTCCATCGCCGCGTCGAGACGGCTCGGGCGTCCCATCTCGATCCCCTGGTCGACTGCGACGCGGACGCAGTCGGTGCGCGCGGCGAGGTAGGCGCAGAGCGGGCCGGCCGCCGAGCCGGTGGCTGGATCCTCACCGATGTCCTCGCTGTAGGGGAACGAGCGCGCGTGGGCCTGCCCGTTGGGGGGATCGCAGGCGGCCGCGTAGAGCGTGATCGCGCCGAGCGGCACGAGCAGCGCGGCGATCGCCTCCCAGTCCGGGCGGATCCGCGCGACGGCGTCGTCGTCGCGCAACGGCACGATCAGCTGCGCGAGGCCGGTCGAGACGATCTGGGGTGGCAGCGCGGGGTCGGCGTCCGCCGGCTCGAGCCCGATCGCCGCGAGCGCTTCGGCACGGTCGACCTCGGGACCGAAGACCGCCGGCTCCTGCAGCATCGAGGCCGTCGCGCGCTGGCCGTCGAGCTGGACGTCGATCGGCTGGAGGCCGGCGCCCGTCTGCTGGACGTAGTGCGAGGCGCCTTGGGCGCCGGCGGCGTAGGCGACGGCGACCGCGGTGCCGAGGGAGGGGTGCCCGGCGAACGGCAGCTCCTGCGTGACGGTCCAGATGCGGTTGCGGTAGTCGGCGCCGGCGTCGGCCGCCTCGGCCGTCGCAGTCTGGACGAAGGTCGTCTCCGACAGGCGCATCTCGCGCGCGAACGCGAGCATCGCGGCCTCGTCGAGCGCGTCGGCGGCGTGGACGACGGCGAGCCCGTTGCCCTCCAGCGGCGTCTCCGTGAAGACGTCGAGCAGCGTGTAACGGAAGGCCGGCACTCGCCGCAGTCGCTCAGCCGTCGAAGTCGAAGTCGCGCGGCGGGCGCTGCTCGAACCAGAGGCGGTCGTGCTCCGGGGTCTCCTGGAGGAACTCCGGGGTCTCCTCGAGCACGTCCTCGTCCGCGTCCGGAGTCTGCGGCCGCGACTCGGCGGACTCGTCCTTGCGGCGGCGCCGCGGCGGCTGGGGCGGCGGCGCGTCGTCGTCGCGGTCGGTGCGATGCTCGGTCGTCGGCTGATCGTGATCGCCGGGATCTGGGCGTCCGCGCGAGGGCGCCGCCGTGCGGGCAGCCGCGCGCTCGGCCTCGGCGTGCTCGAGCCCGCGCGCCGGCGGCTCCGGGTCGCTCTCCCAGGCGTCGCGCCCGGCCGCGTCGGCGTCGGCGTCGGGGCGAGAGGGCGGCTCGTCGCGAGGCTCGTCGCGTGGATCCTCGTCCTCGTGGACCGGTGCGGCCTTCTCGGCGAGGCCGGAGGGCGCCATCCGCTCCGGAGGCGCGAGGCCCGGCTCGTCGTCGTGATGGTCTTCGTCGTGGTGCGTCTCCGCGAGGCCGTCCGGCTGCGGCGGCGTCGCCGCCGGCTCGCGTCGGACCGGGCCGAGCGCCTCGTGCTCCGCGCGCGCGACCTCAGTCGGGTCGGCACCGCGGCGGCGCTTCAGCTCCAAGTGCTCGCGGATCGCGTCGTCCAGCAAACCCATGCCGCTCGATGTTACTCGGGACGACCCGGGAGGTGACCCGGCGGCGCACGAGCGGCCACCGTG
>JAOPZA010000242.1 GCA_025964325.1 Conexibacter sp. | reverse complement strand
CCGCGGGGCGCGCGCCGGCGCCGCCCGGCAGCGGCGGATACGCAACGCCGCCGCCGCGGGGAGCGGACGGCAGTTCGGCGTCCGGTCGCTCCGCCGCGGGCAGCGCCGGCAGCGCGGGAACCGGGGGCTCGGGCGCCTCGTCGTAGAGGTCGAGCCGCGGACGCGACGCGCCGACCCGCGCCTCGACCTCGACGAACTGCTGCTGGAAGAAGCCGCCGACGCCACCCATCAGGCCGTCGCGCTGGCGGACGACGATCGCGTCCGGGCCGAGCTCGGCGCGGATCCGCGGCAGGATCTCGTCGAGCGTCTTGCCGCGGTAGGTGCGCAGGCCAGACGGGTCCGACGGGTGGCCGTTCGTCTCCGCCGGCGGCTGCTCGAGGTTCGTCGCGCTCATGCTTCAATCACTCCGATCGTCTCTACGCTGATGCCGGGCGCGATCTCGTTGTAGGAACAGACCGCGAGATGGGGAATCGCCTGCTCGACGAGCCGGCGCAGATGTCGTCGCACCCGCGCGCTGCACAGCAGCACCGGTCGGCTGCCGCGAGCGACGGCTTGCTCTACCTGAGTTCGGAGCGCGGCGACCAAAGCTTGAGCCCTGCTCGGCTCCATTGCGAGGTACTCGCCGTCGGCCGTCTGCGTGATCGCCTGGGCGACCTCCTGCTCGATCATCGGATCGAGCGCGATCGCGCGCAGCCGCTGCTCGGCGTCGACGTGCGGCGCCGTGATCGTGCGGCCGAGCGCCTGACGCGCGTATTCGGCCAGCAGCGCGGGATCGCGCGTCAAACGCGCCTTGTCGCCGATCGCCTCGACGATCGTGCCGAGGTCGCGGATCGAGACGCCCTCCGACAGCAGCGACTGCAGCACGCGCTGGATCTCGCCGAGCGTGAGCATGTCCGGCACGACCTCCTCGACGACCGCCGCGTTGCTCTCCTTCAGCTGGTCGAGCAGGCCCTTCACGTCCTGCCGCGTGAGCAGCTCGTCGGCGTGCGCGCGGATCGTCTCGGTCAGGTGGGTCACGATCACCGACTCGCCGTCGACGACGGTGAAGCCGAGCGCCTCGGCCTCCGCCCGCTGAGCGTCGTTGACCCATGTCGCGGGAAGACCGAACGCGGGCTCGGTCGTCGGCACGCCGTTGAGCTGGCCGACGGCGTCGCCGGGGTCCATCGCGAGCTGGTGCCCGGCCATGATCCGTCCGCGCGCGACCTCGCTGCCGCGCACCTTGAGGACGTACTCGTGCGAGTCGAGCCCGAGCTCGTCGTGGATCCGCACCGGCGGGATCACCATCCCCAGCTCGGTCGCGATCTGGCGCCGGATCACGCTCACGCGCGAGAGCAGCGTGCCACCCGTGCTCTGGTCGACGAGCCGCACGAGCCCGAAGCCGATCGCGAGCTCGAGCGGGTCGATCGGCAGCGCCTCGAGCGCGGCGTCGCGCGGCGCGGCGACGACGCTGCTGTCGGCGTCGTGCGTGGCGGGCGCGCGCTCCTGCTCCAGCGCCTGCTTGCGCAGCATCCAGCCGACCGCGAAGAAGAGGCCGCCGATGACGACGAAGGGCAGCTTCGGCAGGCCCGGAACGAGCGCGAAGCAGCAGATCACGGCACCGGCGACGAGCGGCGCCTTGCGCTGGTTGGTGATCTGGTTCGCGATGTCGGTGCCGAGGTCCTTGTCGGACGTCGCGCGGGTCACGAGGATGCCGGTCGCGACGGAGATCAGCAGCGCGGGGATCTGCGCCGCGAGCCCGTCGCCGATCGTCAGCAGCGAGAAGTGCTTGGTCGCCTCGCCGAAGGGCATGTGCTGCTGCATGACCCCGATCACGATGCCGCCGACGAGGTTGATCATCGTGATCAGCACGGCCGCCATCGCGTCGCCTCTGACGAACTTCGAGGCACCGTCCATCGCGCCGTAGAAGTCGGCCTCCGCCGCGATCTCCGCGCGCCGCTCGCGCGCCTGCTCGTCGGTGATGAGGCCGGCGTTGAGGTCGGCGTCGATCGCCATCTGCTTGCCCGGCATCGCGTCGAGCGTGAAGCGCGCCCCGACCTCGGCGACGCGGCCGGCGCCGTTCGTCACGACGACGAACTGGATCACGATCAGGATCAGGAAGATCACGAGGCCGACGATCACGTTGCCGCCGACGACGAACTGCCCGAACGCCTTCACGACGCTGCCGGCGTCGCCGGTCGTGAGGATCAGCCGCGTGACCGAGACGTTGATCGCGAGCCGGAACATCGTCGTGAGCAGCAGGAGGCTGGGGAACGAGGAGAAGTCGAGCGCCTTCTTGAGGTACATCGTCGCGACGACGATCGCGAGCCCGGCCGAGATGTTCAGCGTGATGAAGAGGTCCAGCAGCGCCGACGGCAGCGGGATCACGAGCATCGAGACGATCAGCACGACGCCGAGCGCCGCGAGCAGATCGGTATGTCTCAGCAGCTTGCGCAGAGCGGGCGAGTTCATCCGGCGGCCCGCTTTCGACCCGCGACGCGGTAGACGTGGGCGAGCACCTGCGCGACCGCCTGGAACAGCTCCTCGGGCACCAGCTGACCGATCTCGACGCTCGCGTGCAGCGAGCGTGCGAGCGGCGGGTTCTCGATCACGGGGACGTCGTGCTCCTCGGCCACTCTGCGGATCTGCAGCGCGATCAGGTCCTGCCCCTTCGCGATGATCTCCGGCGCCGGCTTCGTGCCGTCGTATCTGAGCGCGACGGCGAAGTGCGTCGGGTTCGCGACGACGAAGTCGGCATCGGGGACGGCCGCCATCATGCGGGCGCGCGCCGCCTGCATCTGGCGGCGACGCAGGGCGCCGCGGACCTCGGCCGAGACGTTCTGCTGTCTCATCTCGTCCTTGACGTCCTCCTTCGACATTCTCAGGCCCTTCTCGTGGCGGTAGCGCTGGTAGGCGATGTCGATCAGGCCGATCAGGAGGTAGGCGAGCGCGGCGCGTCTGGCGATCCCGAGCGCCGTCGTCCCGAGCATCGAGCCGAGCGCGGCCGGGCTGATCCCGACCGTCCCGGCGAGCTGCCCGATCCGCGGCGCGACCGCGAGATAGGCGATCACGCCGACGGCGGCGAGCTTCGCGATCGACTTGGCGGTCTCGAACAGGATGCGCGGACCGAACAGGTTTCTCGCGCCGGTGACCGGGTTCAACCGCGAGAACTGGGGCTTGAGCGCACCGGGCGTCGGCCGGATCCCGGTCTGCACGACGTTCGCGACGACGCCGGCGACGAGGCAGACGCCGGCGATCGGGCCGAGCGTCAGCCCGATCGTGGTGAGCGTCGCGCGGAACATGCCGTTCAGGCCGGCGCCGGTCAGCATCACCTGCGGATGGGCGATGCTCCGGAGGCCGTCGGTGATCGAGGCTTCGAGCGTCGAGATCACGTGCGGGCCCATCAGGGTGATCGCGAACAGCCCGGCGACCAGCACGAGCGCGCCGTTGGCGTCCGGGCTCTTCGCGACCTGACCCTTTCTGCGCGCCTCCTCGCGGTGTCTCGGGGTCGCCTTCTCGGTTCTGTTGTCGCCGGCCATCGCCTATGCGCTCCGGATCGTCTGGAGCGCCTGCGCGACGCTCGAGGTGAGCTGGTCGGAGATCCAGCCGCAGACGAACGGCAACGAGGCCGCGACCAGCAGCAGGCCGACGACGATCTTGACCGGGAACCCGACCGCGAACACGTTCAGCTGCGGCACGACGCGCGAGACGACGCCGAACGCGACGTCGGTGATGATCGCCGCGAGCATCACCGGCCCCGCGACCTCGAGCGCCGAGGCGAAGATCGTCGTGAAGGTCGAGACGACGCCGCTCTCGAGTGCGTCCAGCTTCGGCGCGGCCGTCAGCGGGACCAGCTCGAACGTGCGCGCGAGGCCCTGGATCATCCAGGCGTCGCCGTTGATCGCGACGAAGACGGCCAGCGCGATCATCGAGTAGAGCTGCGAGAGGATCGTGCCCTGCGTGCCGGTCAGCGGGTTGACGAGGCTGCCGAAGGAGAAGCCGACGATGCCGTCGAGCAGCGTGCCGGCCGACTCGATCGCCGCGAACAGCAGCCCGATCGAGAGCGCGAAGGCGAGGCCGACGAGCAGCTCCTTGGCGACCAGGCCGGCGATCACCAGCGTCCCGCCGGGCAGTCGCTGGCCGCTCATCGCGATCGGCATCAGCCCGATCGTGAGCCCGACCGCGACGACCGTGCGCACGCGCGCCGGCAGGAACGAGGACGAGAACAGCGGCGCGATCGCGAACAGCGGGCTGACGCGGGCGAGCACGAGGACGAAGCCGGCCACGTTCGTCGTACCGAACTGGCGCAGCAGCTCGTTCATCCGCCACCGACCAGCGCCGGGATGCTCGCGTAGAGATCCTGCGTGTAGTTGATCAGCTGATTGAGCATCCACGGGCCGGCGACGACGATCACGACGGCGACCGCGATGATCTTCGGGATGAACGAGAGGCTCTGCTCGGAGATCTGCGTGACCGACTGGAAGATGCTCACGAGCAGGCCGATCACGAGCCCGACCAGCAGCAGCGGCCCGGCGACCTTCATCGCCAGGGTCATCATCTGCGTTGCGAGGTTGACGACGGTGTCCTGATCCACGAGTTCCGCTCGATTCAGTGGAAGCTCTGGACGAGCGACTGGGTTACGAGGTCCCAGCCGTCGACGAGCACGAAGAGCAGGATCTTGAAGGGCAGCGAGATGAACGTCGGCGGCAACATCACCATGCCCATGCTCATCAACGTCGAGGAGACGATCAGGTCGATGACGAGGAACGGCAGGAAGATCAGGAAGCCGATCTGGAACGCCGTCTTCAGCTCGCTGACGATGAACGCCGGCACGAGCACCGTCGTCGGGATGTCGGCGCGCGTTCTCGGCTGCAGTCTCGTTCTCGACAGCCGCACGAACAGCGACAGGTCCTTCTGACGCGTCTGGTGGAACATGAACGCGCGCAGCGGCTCCTCGGCGCGCTTGACGGCGGTGTCGAAGTGGATCTTGTTGGCCTGCAGCGGGTCCCACGCGTCCTTCTTGATCTGGTTGAAGGTCGGGGCCATCACGAACAGGGTCAGGAACAGCGCGATGCCGACGAGCACCTGGTTGGGCGGCGCGCTCTGCGTGCCGATCGCGGTGCGGATGAAGCCGAGCACGATCAGGATCCGCGTGAAGCCGGTGACGCAGAACAGCAGCGCCGGGATCAGCGAGATCCCGCCCACGAGCACGAGGATCTGAACCGCGCTGCTGCCGCCCGTGATCCCGTTGATGCCGGTCGGGGCGGTGGTCGCCGCGATGATCGGCGCGATCATCGCCGCACCGTCCACGAGCGGGCCTGTTCGACGAGCGCGCGCGGGCGCAGCTCGAGCGAGCCGGGGAGGCGGCGGCGACGCGACGCGACCACGACGTCGTCGAGCGGCTGGATCAGGTCGCCGGCCTCGTCGATCAGACCGGCGGCGCGCGCCTCGTGCTCGGCGTAGCTGCGGATCGGCGTGACGCCGTGCTCGCCGACGCCGACGACCAGCAGATCACGGCCGACGCGGACGAGGTGGACCGAGCCCTTCGGTCCGAGCGGCACTGACGCGACGGTCGCCAGGCCGGCTCCCGTCGAGCGCTCCTGCCGGCCCGCCTTGCGCTGCTTCAGCACCCAGGCGACGCCGTAGATGACGCCGATCACGACCGCGAGTCCGACGATCGTGCGGACGATGCTGCTGCCGCTGCCGCTGCCGGCGTGCGACGGGCTCGACGCGCCGGTCAGGTCGACGGGCGTCTTCTCGCTCGAGGCAGCGGTCGTCGACGTGCCCGCCGCGTGCGCGAGCGACGCGGTGAGGAAGAACGTGAGGGCGGCGCCGAGCGCCGCCGTCAGGGCAGCACGCAGCGCGGCCGCCCGTGGAAGCAGGGAAGCCGTGATCATCGAGGGAGACTCCGAGGGAAGAGTCGTCCCGGTCATCGGCCGCCTGGAGCGATGCTTTAGCGGTGGGCCGCGTCAGGCCCCGCTGTCCGCGGGTTTCGGCCCCTTGCCCGAGCACCCGCCGGGCTGACGAGCGCGCAGCGCGCGATCAGCCCAAGGCCTTGCCGACCGCGTCGAGCACGCGATCGGGCTGGAACGGCTTCACGACGAAGTCTCTCGCGCCGAGCTTGATCGACTCGAGCACCTTCGCCTCCTGGCCGAGCGCCGAGCACATCACGACCTTCGCACCCGGGTCGATCGCGATGATCTCGCGCAGCGCGGCGAGGCCGTCCTTCTCCGGCATCGTGATGTCGAGCGTCGTCAGCTCGGGGCGCAGCTCCTGGAACCGCGCGATCGCCTCGAAGCCGTCGCCTGCCTCGCCGACGACCTCGTGGCCGCCGTTGGTCAGGGCGTCGGTCAGCATTCTGCGCATGAACGCCGCATCGTCGACTACAAGCACACGTGCCATCAGGACACAGCTCCTTCCGTCATGGATCTAGGTTCGGACGTGGTGACGGCCTCGCGGCCTGCGATCTCGGCCAGCCGGATCGCCCACTCGCCCTCGTCGGTGAGGACGAGCCGGCCGCTCGCGAAGCGCAGCCCGTTGACGAAGAGGTCGACCGGGTCGTCGGCCTTGCGGTCGAGCTCCAGCACGGAGCCGAGCGGCATCTCCGGCGCGGCGCCGAGCCGGACGCGGGTGCGGCCGAGCTCGGCCCAGACGCGCACGCGGATCTCCCGCAGCGCCTCCTCGAGCGCGAGCCCGTCGTCGATCGAGTCGCGCGTCTCGTCGGCGCTGCCGGGGGCGCCGCCGCCGCTGACGTGCTCGACGCCGAGCTCGTCGAGCGCGCGCGTCATCCGCACGATGAAGGCGTTCGGCACCAGCTGCACGAGCCGGCACGACTCGTCGCAGACGCGGAAGGTCGCGCGGGCGCCGTGCGGCGCCCGCTCGAACGCATCGATCGCGTCCGCGGAGGTCTCCAGGATTCTCGTCTCCGGCGGCGCGATCTCGACCTCCTGGCCGAGCACCACGCTCGTCGCGCTCGCCGCCGCCGCCATCATCTGGTTCGCGGCCTCGGCGACCGCCGAGAGCTCGAGCACGCTGAGCCCGGTCTCGTCGTCGTCGGGCGGCGGGGCGCCCATCATCGATGCGGCGATGCGGCGCGCGCCTCTCGCCGTCATCACGAAGACGTTGCCGCCGGTGACGCCGTCGACGTAGTTGACGGAGACCGCGACGGCCGGCATCTCGAGCGTCGCGAACGGGCTCGTGTCGGGATTCAGCACGGACACGTCGCCGCGCTCGACCTGGTCGGGGCAGAGGCTGTCGAGCACCTTCGCGATCGCCTCCGCGGTCGAGGCGCCGAGGCGCATCAGCGCGTCGTTCGTGGTCATGTGCGGACCTCTTGCCCGCGAGAAGGAGCCTGCGAAAGGCTGCGGCCTGCGGCCTCGCCTCCCGTTGGCGAGTTCTCGCTGGGGAAGTCAAGCCCTCTGGGCGCCGACCTCCCCACGATCTGGACCGCGCGGCGGCTGCCGCTGCGGCCCGGCCGCGCGTGGTGGATGCGGACGTCCTCGGCGAACACGGCGACGCCCTGGTCGGCCGGTGCGCCGAGCTTCACGAGGTCGCCGGGCATGAGGCCGAGCACGTCGTCGATCGCCATCTCGATGCTGGCGACCTCCGCCCGCATCGTCACGTGCGCGGCCGACAGCGCCCGCCGCATCGCGAGCGCCGAGACCGGGTCCTCGGCAAGCATGCGCACGTCGCGGCCGGAGATGTGATCGGCGACCGCGTCGATCGCCGCCCACGGGATCAGCAGCGCAAGCGTCGAGGAGTGCCGGTTGATGCGCGACTCGAGCGTCACCGTCAGCGTCGGCTCGCTGATCGCCGCGATCTGCTTGCCCTCCACGTGGGTGTCGAGCTCGAGCGGCGTGAGCGTCTGGCCGGCGAGGTCCTGCCACACGATCGAGAGCTGCGTCGTGAGCGTCTCGAACAGCCGCCGCGCGAGCACCCAGTCGATCTCGCTCAGCTTGCGGTGGCGCGGCGGCCGGTCGCTCCCGCCGCCGAGCAGGTGCTCGATCGTCGTCAGCACGAACGACAGCTCGGCCGTCATCAGCATGCGCGTGTCGGTCGGCTGCACGTCGAGCGGCGCGCCGAGCGAGTTCGGCGGCACCTGCTGCTGCGCCGTCGACCAGGTCAGCTGGCTGGTGTTGATGACCTCGAGCTCGAGCGGGACGCGCAGCTCCGCCGAGAGGCGGGTCGCCGCCGTCTGGCAGAACATGCCGACCGTGCGCACGATGCGTCGCTCCTGCTCGCTCGTGAACTTCGTCGGGCGCGCGAAGTCGACGGCGCGCAGACGCCGGCTGCGGCGCGCCCCGGCGCCGGCGCCGGCCGCGGGCAGATCGCCCTGCTTCGCGGCCGCGACGAGCGCCGCGATCTGGTCGTTGTCGAGGATCTCGCTCATCGTGCTCCCGTTGCGGTCGTCGGGCGCGGCGCTCGCGCGCCGCCGAACAGCGCCACGTCCTGGCCGCCGGCCTCCTTCACCGTCACGCGCGCCGTGCCGACGTGCACGCGCACGGTGCGGCCGCGGCTGCCGCCGGTCTGCTCCGCGCGCAGCGGGATGCGCGCCGCGTCGAGCGCGACGCGGACGGCCGCCGTGTTGCGCGCGCCGACGTCGAGCGTGCTGCCGGAGCCGAGCTTGAACATCTGCGCCCCGCCGACGATCACGGCCTCCAGCCGCACGCGGCGCGCGCCGGCCTGCTCGGCCGCCGCGATCAGCGCCGGCACGGCGCGGTCGGCGTACTTGCCGGGCGGCGCGCTCTCGTCGGCGGCCGAGTTCGGCAGCATCACGTGTGCCAGCGCCGCGACCGCCTTGGCGCGGTCGATCAGCGTCAGGCCGATGCAGGAGCCGAGGCCGATCGAGACGAGCTCGTCGTCGGCCGACGCGGACACCGCGAGCTCTCCCATGCGCACGATCCTCACGTTTCCTCTCTCAGCCCATCCCGAGCCGCGCGAGCAGCTCGGTGACGCCGCCGGCGGTCGGGAGCAGCAGGAACGACATCGAGCAGGCGACGCCCTGGACGTCGAGCTCGGAGTCGAGCACGAGCGCGATGTCGGTCTCGCCGGCCGTCTCGGTCAGCAGCGAGGCGACGATCGCGCCGAGCATGTCGGTGACGACGTGCGGCGGACGCGGCTCGATCGAGACGCCCGCGAGCGACGCCAGCGCGTTGATGTAGGAGGTGCCGAGGATGTTGCCGATCTCCCCGAGCGCGGAGTCGCCCCACTCGGTGCCGGCCTCGACGCCGAGCAGGCTGCAGAGCGTCGCCGCGTCGGCGTCGGAGAACAGCAGCAGCACGATCGCGTCGAGGTCGCCGAAGATCGGCAGCACGACGGCGCTGCGGCTCGCGTCGGCGGGGCCGACCGCGTCGACGGCGTCGGCGAGCGGCAGCGCGAGCGCCCGCGGGACGGCCAGCTCGACCTCGCGGCCGAGCATCTGCGCGAGCGCGGTCGCGGCGTTGCCGGAGCCGATGTTCGCGACCTCGCGCAAGGCGTCGAGCTGGAGATCGGTGAAGTCGGTGGACACGTCGAGTTCCTTTCGGGGGGCCTGGGGGCTCAGGCGACTGGGACGGGATCGGCGCGTATGGCGGTGAGCGCGTCGCAGTCCACGATCAGGGCGATCTCGCCGGTGGCGAGAACGGCGCCGCCGGAGACCGCGGCGCTGTCGCTGACCTCGGGCGGCAGCGGGCGGGTGACCAGCTCGCGCTGGCCGACGAGCGTCGCGACGGCGAGCGCGAGGCGTCGCTCGCGGCCACGGACGATGACGGCGTGGGCGTGCGTCTCGCCGGCATCGCCGCGGCCGCGACCGAGCCGCTCGCCCGCGTCGATCAGCGGCAGCACGCCGTCGCCGAGCACGAGCATGCGCGCGCCCGCGACCGAGCGGACGGTGTGGTCCTGGAGCCGCAGCGTGCGCTCGACGCGGTCGAGCGGGATCGCGAACGGCAGCCCCTGCGTCTCGACCAGCAGCGCGGCCATGATCGCGAGCGTCAGCGGCAGGCGGATCTCGGTGTGGGAGCCCTCGCCCGGGATCGACTCCATCACGACCTCGCCGCCGAGGTCGCGGATGCTCGCCTGGACGGCGTCCATGCCGACGCCGCGGCCGGAGATGTCGCTCGTCTCCTCCGCGGTCGAGAAGCCGGGCGCGAACAGCAGCTCGACGGCGCGCGGGACGTCGACGGACGCCTCCGCCTCGGCCGCGATCAGCCCCCGCTCGACGGCCTTGCGCGCGACGCGCGCGGGATCGATCCCGCGGCCGTCGTCGCGGACGCTGATGACGACGTTGCCGCCCGCGTGGCGGGCGGAGATCTCCAGCACGCCGGTCGACGGCTTGCCGGCCGCCTCGCGCTCGGCGGGTGGCTCGAGGCCGTGGTCGAGCGAGTTGCGGACGAGGTGGACGAGCGGGTCGCCGAGCGCGTCGACGACGGTGCGATCGAGCTCCGTGTCCTGGCCGACGAGCTGCAGCTCGACCTCCTTGCCGAGCTTCGAGGAGAGGTCGCGCACGAGGCGCGGGAAGCGCAGGAAGACGGCTTCGACCGGGATCATGCGGACCTGCATGACCATCGCCTGCAGCGCCTGCGAGCTCCGCGCGAGATCCTGGATCGCCTGCTGCAGGCCGGGCACGGCCGCCTCGCCGGCGAGCGTCTCGACGACCGTCCGGTGGATCACCAGCTCGCCCATGAAGTGCATCAGCTGGTCGAGCCGCTCGGCGTCGACGCGGACGGTGGCCGCGCCCTTGCGGGCATGCGCGGCGGAGGCGGCCTGGCCGTCGTGCTGCGCGGGCGCAGCCGCCGCGGTGGTCGCGGTGACGGCCTCGGCGACGGCGACGACGGCCGGCTCGACCGCCGCGACGATCGCCTCGACCGCAGCCGGCAGCGGGCCGCCGGCCGGCGGCACGGCGGCGGCGGGGACCTCGCGCACGACCACGTCGACGATGTCGCTGACGGCGGCGGTGGTCGCGTGGATCACCTCGTCCTCGTGCCCGGAGGCGAGCCAGACCTCGATCTGGCGCCCGGCGAACTGCTCGACGCCGTCCTGCGTCGGGATGCTGCCGACGATCTCGCCGTGCTCGGCGAGCGCGCTGAACAGCATGAAGGCCCGCACCGCCGGCATCATCGCCTCCTCGCCCAGCTCGGCGACGACGTGCACGACGCGGCGACCGTCGGCGGCCGGCAGCTCGGTCAGGTCGGGCAGGTCGACGCCGCCGATCAGCTCCAGCTCCTGCTCCGGCGTGCGATCGCGGACGAGACCCTGCAGGCGCTCGATCAGGAGTGCCGGATCGAGCTGCTCGGCGCCGTCGGACTCGATCGCGCCGACCGCCGCCTCGAGCGCGTCGAGGCACTCGAAGAGCACGTCGATCGCATCGCGCGAGAGGCCGTCGGTGCGCTGGCGCAGCAGCTCGAAGACGTTCTCCATCTCGTGCGTCAGCGCGGCGATCGCGGCGAAGCCCATCGTCGCGCTCATCCCCTTGAGCGAGTGCGCGATGCGGAAGATCTCGTCGACCGTCCCGCGCTCGTCCGGCGTCTCCTCGATCCGCACGACAGCGAGGTTCAGATCCTGCAGGTGCTCGCGCGACTCCGCCAGGAACATCGGAAGGTACTCGGACGTGTCCATCGCTCAGACCTTGCGGTAGATGAAGGGGTGGGTGGGAACGAGGCCCAGCTCGCGCGCGTTCGAGACGCGCTCGGTCGAGCCGATCACGAGGTAGCCGCCCGAGCGCAGCGAGTCGACGAGCCGGGCGTGCAGGGCGTCGCGCACGTCCTCGGTGAAGTAGATGACGGTGTTGCGGCAGAGCACGAGGTCGTAGGTCGCGCGCCGCGGCCGCATCCGCAGCAGGTCGCCGACCTCGAAGCGGGTCAGCGCGGCGAGCTCCCGCTTCGCCGTCCAGCCGCGACCGTCGGCGTCGGGCTCGAACCAGCGCCGCAGCTGGGCCGGCGGCGCGCTGCGGCCGTCCTCGGCGCTGAAGCGGCCACGGCGCGCGCGCTCGACCATCCGGCGGTCGATGTCGGTGCCGGTGATCTCCGCGCTCGCAGCGGACCCCGCGTGCCCGGCGAGCTCGCGGCAGATCGCGGCAAGCGTGTACGCCTCGGCGCCGTAGGAGCAGCCGGCGCTCCACGCCGTCAGGCGGCCGAGCGGAGCCGCGGCCAGCAGCTCGGGCAGCACCTCGCGCTCCAGCACCTGCCACTGGTCCGGGTTGCGCCACAGCTGCGAGACGTTGATCGTCATGCGATCGAGCAGCTCGTCGAGCTGCTCGGGCTCGGCGCGCAGCAGCTCAAGGTAGTCGGCGAGGCTGGCGCTGCCGCGCCGCTGCGCGAAGGAGCGGATGCGCCGCTCCATCTGGCCGCGCTTGTACTGCAGCAGGTCGATCTGCGACAGCGCGCGGATGCCGTCGCAGAACGCGGCGTATTCGTCGGGGAACCGCTCGGCCTGCGGCCTCGGCTTCCCTTCGAAGAACTCGCCCGGGGGGCTCGTTCTTCCGGGTATGAGCGGTCTCGTGCTCATGACCCGGCTTCCGCGACGATCGCGGCCGGCAGCTCGCCGAGCGGCAGGATCTCGTGCGCCAGCTGCGCCTCGGCGACGGCGCGCGGCATCCCGTAGACGGTGCAGGTCGACTCCGCCTCGACGAGGACGCGGCCGCCGCGGCGGCGGACCTCCTGCGCGCCCTCGAGGCCGTCCTTGCCCATGCCGGTCAGCACGACCAGGACGACGCGCTCGCCGAACGCCTTCGCGACGTCGGCGATCGTCAGGTCCGCGCGCGGGCGCAGCCCGCCGATCTCGGGCTCGTCGCTCAGCAGCACGGTGCGGGCCGGCTCGGCGAGCCGCAGGTGCGCGCCGCCGGGCGCCAGCAGCGCGACCCTCGGGTCGAGCGCGTCGCCGACGACGGCCTCGCGGACGTCGAGGCTGGAGGAGCGGTCGAGTCGCGCGGCGAGCGAGCTGGTGAAGCCGGGCGGCATGTGCTGGACGATCAGCGTGCCGGCGCCGAGCGGGGACGGCAGCGCGGGGATCAGCTCGGCCAGCGCCTTCGGCCCGCCGGTCGAGCAGGCGATCATGACGAGCCGCTTGGTGCCGCGGTGGGCGCTCACGCGCCGCGCGAGGCGCCCGCCGCCCGCGCCCCGCGGGGTTCTGGCCGCGCTCGCCGGCGC
>JAOPZA010000230.1 GCA_025964325.1 Conexibacter sp. | reverse complement strand
AGCCCCAGCCGGTGCGCGACCGCCGCGGCCTGCGTGCGGGAGCGGACGTCGAGCTTCGCGAGGATCCGCGAGACGTGGACACTCGCGGTCTTCTCGGCCATGTACAGCGACGCGCCGATCTCGCGGTTGGTCGCGCCGCCGGCGACGAGCGTGAGCACCTGGCGCTCGCGCGGCGTGAGGCCGAAGGGGTCGTCGACCTGGGTCCTGGATGGCGGCTGCGTCCCGCCCCGGAGGGCGACGCCGCCGCCGGGCGCGACGCCGACGCCATCTCCGTGGGGCACGTCACCGCTCGCGGCGGCCACCCCGGAGGCGCCGCCAGTCTGAGTGCTCGCCGACGCCGCGGCGACCGGCTCGTCGAGCCGCAGCCGCCCGCGCGCGGCCAGGCTCTCGACCTCCTCGTGCAGCCAGCGCGAGCCGAGCCGGCGCGCGATCTCGCACGCCGCCTTCGCCGCACACGTCGCGCGCTCGCGATCGCCGCGACCGAGTGCGGCCTCCGCCTCGCGCCAATGCGCGTAGGCGACCAGATACGGCCGCGACAGCGCGTCCCATGCGTCCGCCGCCGCATCCCACAGCTCGGGGTCGTCCTCGCCGCGCGCGCGGGCGTCCTCGGCACGCGCCGACGCGAGCTCGGCGGTGTGCACGACGTGCTCGTCCTCCGCGGCCGCCTCGATCCGCGTGAGCAGCAGCTCGGCCCGCAGCGTCGCCTCGCGCATCGCGTCGCCGTCGTCGCGATCGCGCGCCTGCTGCGCGATGTCCGCCTCGACGCGCATGCCGACGGCGGCGACGAGCGTCACGCGCGCGATGTCGTCGGAGCAGAACTCGATCCGGTCGAGCGTGTCGTCGATCGCCACCCGTGCGGCGTCGAGAGCGCCGGTGCGCCGCTCCAGCTCCGCCGTCATCGCCCCGATCGGGCCGACGAACTGCGGCTCGGTCGAGTTCGAGGCCGAGCGCGCGGCTTGCTCGAGCTCGCCGCGGACGGCGTCGTGATCGCCGCGCCCGAGGCCCAGCTCGATCGTCCGCATCCGCCAGTGCAGCAGCGACGTGCCGACGTGGCGGCTGCCCGCGGATGCGACGCGTGCCTCGGCGTCGGCCCAGTCGCCGAGCGCGAACGCGTACTCGGCCGACGCGACCTGCAGCCAGGTCGTGCGCCGGCCGTACGAGGTGAGGTCCTCCGTCCCGCAGGTGATCAGCTCGAGCGCCTCCGCCGAGCGGCCCGCGAGGTGGTACATGTCGGCGAGGTTGCAGTACGCGCTCGACAGCTCGTCGAACAGCTCGTGCCGGCGTGCGATCTCGAGCGCCGCGCGCATCGCGGCGGTGCCGCCCTCGATGTCGCCCAGGCCCATCAGCGAGAACCCGCGCGAGTTCATCGCGCGGCTCTCGCTCTTGTGGTCGCCGGCGGCGTGCGCGACGTCGAGCGCCTCCTGCGCGATCTCGTCCGCCTCGCGGTAGCGCGCCTGCAGCATCCGCGCCCGCGCCTTCGCCGCGAGCAGCGCGGCGCGCTCGCGCGTCAGCTCGTCCGGCTCCAGCAGCGCGAGCGCGCGGTCGATCGTCGCGATGCTGTCCTCCTGGCGGTTGAGGTGCCATTGGGCGCGCTGCAACCGCTCCAGCACGGCGGCCGCGCGCCGCGGGTCGGCCTCCGCGTCGATCAGCGAGACGGCCCGCTGCAGCAGCGCCTCGTGGCGCACGTCGTCGCTGTGCGCGTCGGCCGCGTTCGCGGCGCGCACGAGCAGCGAGACCTGATCGGCGCCCGCGAGCCGCTCGGGATCGTCGACGCGATCCCACAGCTCGAGCGCGCGCTCGAGCAGCGCGGCCGACTCGCCCCACGCGTTGACGCGCTCCGCCGCGCCGGCCGCTCGGACGCTGGCCGACAGCGCCGCCGGCTGGTCGCCGGCGCGCCACCAGTGGTGGGCGATCTGCGCCGTCAGATGGACGCCGGGCCCGTTGCGCTCGAGGCGCTGCTCGAGCGCCACCGCGCTCGTGCGGTGCAGCTCGGTGCGCTCGCCCGGCAGCAGGTCGTCGTAGACGACCTCGCGCAGGAGCGCGTGACGGAACTTGTAGCGGTCGTCCTCGTCGGCGACGATGATGTGGCTCGCGATCGCCTCGCGCAGCCCGTCGCGCAGCACGCGCGCGTCGAGGCCGCTGACCTGCGCCAGCAGCTCGTGGTCCATCGGCTGCGAGACGAGCAGCCGCAGCAGCTCCTGCGCCTGCGTCGGCAGCCGCTCGATCCGCACCATCAGCGCGTCGCGGAGCGTCGGCGGCAGCGCGCCGCGACCGTCGAGCCCGGCGGCGAGGATCTCCTCGGTGAAGAGCGGGTTGCCCTCGCTGCGCGCGTGGAGCCGCTCGGCGAGGCCGCGGTCGGGCGGGGCGCCGAGGATGTCGCCGAGCTGCTCGACGAGCTCGTCGCGGGTGAACGGCGGCAGCACGATCCGCCGCGCGCGCGGGTCGCGCTCGAGCTCGGCCAGGACGGGGCGCAGCGGATGGCGGCGGTGCAGCTCGTCCGGGCGATAGGTCGTCACGACGGCGATCCGCTCGCCGCAGAGCGCGCGGGCGAGGAAGGTGAGGAAGGCGCGCGTCGATCTGTCGGCCCAGTGCAGGTCCTCGATCACGAGCAGCACGTGACCGTCCTCGGCCAGCCGGTCGAGCAGGATCAGCAGTGCCTCGAAGAGCCGCCCCTGCGCGGCTGGACCGCTGTCGGCCGAGGCGCTGCCGAGCGGGGGGAAGACGGCGGCCAGCTCGTCGCGGACGCCGACCGGCAGCTCCTCGATCGCGGCGTCGCCGCTGCGCACGAGCGGCCGCAGCGCGCTCACGAGCGGCGCGTAGGGCAGCTCGTCCTCGCCCAGCTCGACGCAGTCGCCGCTCAGCACGCGGGCGCCGTTGCCGCGCGCGCGGCGGATCAGCTCGTCCACCAGCCGCGACTTTCCGACGCCCGACTCCCCGGCGACGAAGGCGAGCGAGGGGCGCCCCTCGGCGGCGTCGTGCACGACCGCTTCGAGCTCGGCCAGCTCGGCCGTGCGCCCGACGAGCCGGGCGCTCGAGACGCGTGTCGCGGTCGCAGCCATGCGTTCATCGTGCCACGTCACGTCGCCGGTGTCTTGCAGCATCGCCCGCATGCTCGCGCGCGAGCGCGCGACGCGCATCGGGCATTCGGTGGCAGTTGCGGGTGATGGCCCCTTAGGCTCGGCGATCGCGGCCCTTAGCCCCGCGCGTGCCAACCGCGGCAAGCGGGTAGGCGATTCGCGATGTCCGACACGATCGCGCTGACCTTCGACGACGGGCCCGACCCGGCCGGGACGCCGGCCGTGCTCGACGCGCTCGCGCGGGCCGAGGTGACCGCGACGTTCTTCGTCCTCACGGCGCGCGCGAACGTCATGCCGCGCACGATCGACCGGCTGCTCGCGGCCGGTCACGAGGTCGAGCTCCACGGCCACCGTCACCTGCGCCACACGCACGTCTCGCGACGGCGGATCGAGCTCGACACGAACGCCGCCCTCGAGACGCTCGACCTGCTCGGCGTGCCGCGGCCGTCGCGCTGGCGCACGCCCTGGGGCGCGTACGCCCGCTGGACGGCGGAGCTCGCGGCCGAGCGCCGGCTCGAGCTGATCGGCTGGGATCTCGACTCGGAGGACTGGGCCGGTCCGACGGCGGACGCGATGCTCGCCCGGCTGCGCCCCGAGCTGCGCGCCGGCGCCACCGTCCTGCTCCACGACGGCGTCGGCCCCGGCGCCTGCCGCACGAGCTGCGCGCAGACGGCGGCCCTCGTCGAGCCGCTGGCGGCCGCGATCCGCGACGCCGGCTGCGAGCCCGCGACGCTCGGGCGGCTGTGTTCCAGCCGCCCCGCGCGGACCGCGCCGGAGCCGGTTCCCGTCGCGGCGGCCTGAGCATGGCGGCGACGGCGATCGGCGCGCAGACCGACCTGACGCAGCTCTGGACGGAGATCGCGGCCGGCGCCGCCGAGCGCGACGAGGCCGCCCGCTTCCCCGCCGAGGCCTTCGCGCTGCTGGGCGCCGCCGGCGTCCTCGGCGCCACGGTCGACGTGGACTCCGCGGCGCGCCTCGGGCGCGCCGACGAGTGGGAGCTCGTGCGCGCGGCGGCCCGCGCCGACGGCTCCGTCGGGCGGATCCTCGACGGGCACTTCAACGCCGTCCAGCGGCTCCTCCTGCTCGCGCCCCCGCAGCTGCGCGACGCCGAGCTGGCGGCCGTCGCCGCCGGCACGCTGTGGCTCGGCGTCTGGGGCGCCGATCCGACGCCCGGCGCCGGCGAGGGGGCTCCCGCCCGCCTCGGCTCTGACCGTCGCGTCCACGGGACGAAGGTCTTCTGCTCCGGTGCGGGCGGCATCCAGCGCGCGCTCGTGACGGTCCGCGGCCCGCTCGACGACGGCACGCCGCCCCTGCTGGCCTACCTCGACGTCCGCGAGGGCGAGCACGACGGCGAGGGCGGCCGCGAGGGGGGCAGCGTCGCGATCGATCGTGGGTGGTTCCGCGGCTCCGGCATGCGCGCCTCCGTCAGCCACCGCGTCGTCTTCGACGGCGTCAGACCGCTCGCGATCCTCGGCGAGCCGGGCGAGCTCGGGCGCGACCCGTGGTTCTCGGGCGACGCGATGCGGACCGCCGCGACCTGGATCGGCCTCGCCGACGGCATCGTCGATGCTGCGCTCGCCGCGCTCGCGGCCCGGCCGGGTTCCCCCGGGGACCTGGAGGCCCACGCCGCCGGCCGGCTGCTGACCGCGCGCGCGACCTGCGGCGCCTGGATGACGCATGCGGCCGACGCCGCCGACGCCGGTGACCGACCCGCGGACGTGCGGATGACCTCGATCGCCTACCGTGCCGCGATCGCCTCCGCCGCCAGCGAGATCCTCACGACCGCCGCGACCGCCGTCGGCACGCGCCCGTTCGCGGCCGGCGACGGCACGCTCGACCGCGCCCGGCGCGACCTCGAGCTGTTCCTCTTCCAGCACCGCATCGACCCGCTCCTCGTGCAGCTCGGCCGAGCGGAGCTGGAGGCGCGCGGATGAGCGCGATACCGGTCGATCCCTCACACGTCGATCCCGCCCACTTCGAAGCGAAGTACCGGCGTGCGGCCGATCCATGGGACTACGAGAGCAGCGTCTACGAGCAGGAGAAGTACGCCCGGACGCTCGCGGCGATCGGACCCGGGCCGTTCCCGCGGGCCCTCGAGCTGGGCTGCTCGGTCGGCGTCTTCACGGCGCTCCTGGCGCCCCGCTGCACCCACCTGCTCGCCGTCGACGGCGCGCCGACGGCGCTCGCCCGCGCCCGCGCGCGGCTCGCGACGCCGGGCCGGACGAACGTCGCGTTCGAGCTGCGCACGCTGCCGCACGAGCTGCCCGACGGACGGTTCGACCTGATCGTCGCCTCCGAGCTCCTCTACTACTGGACCGCGGATCTGCTCGCCGCCACGCTGCCGCGGATCGAGCACGCGCTCGCGCGCGGCGGCCGCCTCGTCGCCGTCCATTGGCGCGGCCGGCTCTCCGACGGGCGACTCGACGGCGACGGCGTCCACACGCTGCTGCACGAGCGCATGACGCTCGACCACGGCGCGGAGCACGTCACGGCCGCCTATCGTCTCGATGCGTTCGACCGCCCCTCCGCATGACCGAACCCCAGCGCATCTTGATCGTCGGAGGCGGGCCCGCCGGGCTCGCGACGGCGCGTGCCTATCGCGAGGCGGGCGGTCGGGGCGAGGTCACGCTGCTCGCGGGAGAGCCGCACCTGCCCTACCGCCGGCCGCCGCTGACGAAGGAGTACCTCGCCGGCGAGGCCGACGCCTCCGAGCTGCCGATCGAGCCGGCGTCCTGGTACGACGAGCAGGGGGTCGTGGTCCGGCACGAGCGCGCGACCGAGCTCGACCGCGTCGCCCGCACCGTGACGACCGCCGCCGGGACGATCTCCTACGACGCGCTCGTCCTCGCGACCGGCTCGCGCCCCGTGAGGCTGCCGATCCCGGGTGCCGCCGATCCCGCCGTGCACGTGATGCGCACGCGCGAGGACTCGGAGCGGCTGCAATCGCTGACCGGGCCCGGCGTTCGCGTCGGCGTCATCGGCTCGGGCTTCATCGGCTGCGAGGCGGCGGCCTCGCTGCGGAGACGGGGCGTCGACGTCGTCCTGCTCGGCGACGACGACGGGCCGCAGGCACGCCGGCTCGGCAGCGCCGCGGCCGAGCGGATCGCCGACTGGCTCGACGAGGACGGCGTCGAGCTGCGGCTCGGCGCGGCGGTCGAGCAGATCGCAGCCGACGGCGCCGGCTGGGCGATCACGCAGGAGGGCGGCGCGACGGCGCGCGTCGACGTCGTGCTGCTCGGCAGCGGCGTCCAGCGGAACGTCGAGCTGGCCGAGGCGGCCGGGCTGGAGCTGACCGACGCCGGCACGATCGCGACCGACGCGGGCCTGCGGACGGACGATCGAGCGATCTTCGCCGCCGGCGACATCGCCGGAGCGCACCATCCGCGCGCCGGCCGCCGGCTCGTCGTCGAGCACTGGGGCGAGGCGCTCAACCACGGCGCGGTCGTCGGCCGCCGGCTGGCCGGCGACGCCGACGCGACGTGGGAGAACGCGCCCGGGTTCTGGTCCACGATCGGCGGCCGCACGCTCAAGCACGTCGCCTGGGGCGACGGCTTCGACGACGCGCGCTTCGTCCCCGGCGAGAACGGCGCGTTCACCGTCTGGTACGGCCGCGACGGCATCACCGTCGGCGTCCTCACCCATGAGCGCGACGAGGACTACGAGCGCGGCCGCGAGCTCGTGGAGCGGGGAGCGGCGCTGCCGTGAGAGCCGTCGACCTGCGCGCACGCGCGCTCGCGGCGGACGCCGCCGCGCGCGACGCCGTCCTCGCCGCGCCCGCCCCGACCATCCGGGCGTGCGTCGTCGTGCCGGCGCGCGACGAGCAGGCGCACATCGTCGGCTGCATCGACGCGCTCGCGCGGCAGACCGGCGTCGCGCCGTCCGACTACGAGGTGCTGCTCGTGCTCGACGCCTGCTGCGACGAGACGGAGGCGAGGGCGCGCGCCGCCGCGCAGGCCCATCCGGCGCTGACGCTGCACCTGCTGCAGGGACCCGGCGCCGGCGCGGGCGCCGCGCGCAAGGCGGGGATGGACGTCGCCTGTCGCCGTCTGCACGCGCTCGAGCGCCCGTCCGGGCTGATCGCCTGCAGCGACGCCGACACGATCGTCGCGCCCGACTGGCTCGCCACGCAGCTCGACGCGGTCGCCGCCGGTGCGCGCGCGGTCGGCGGTCGGATCATGCTCGACGCGCAGGAGGCCGGCGAGCTGCCGCCGGTGGTGCTGGAGCGCCGCGAGGCGCTCGCGAGCGCACGGATGGAGCGCGTGCTGGCCGAGGCCGCCGACGACCTCCCGCGCGAGCACTGGCAGTTCAGCGGCGCCTCGATGGCGGTGACGGCGGAGGTCTACGTCGCGATCGGCGGGATCGCGGCCCAGCCGGCGCTCGAAGACGAGGCGCTCGAGCGCCGGCTGACGGAGCACGGCGTCGCGATCGCGCGCCCGCTGGCGGTCCGCGTGACGACCTCGGCGCGCACGCACGGTCGCGCCCGCCGCGGGCTCGCACGCGACCTCGAGCTGGCTGACTGGCTCGAACGGCGCTCCTACCGCGGCGACGACTACGGGCTCGCGCGCGTGCAGGAGCTGCGCGCGGCGGCCGGGCAGGCCGGAAGCGTGAGCGTCGTGCTGCCCGCGCGCGAGGTCGCGTCGACGATCGGCACGATCCTCGACGCGCTCGTCCCGCTGCGCGAGCTCGGGGTGATCGACGAGCTGCTCGTGATCGACGCGGCGTCGGTCGACGGCACGGCCGCGATCGCTGCCGCCCACGGGGCGACCGTCGTCCAGGAGTCGGCGGTGCTGCCCGAGCACGGCCCGGCGCGCGGAAAGGGCGACGCGCTGTGGCGCTCGCTCGCCGTCACGCGCGGCGAGATCGTCGCGTTCCTCGACGCCGACACCGAGGACTTCCATCCGGGCTTCGCGCTCGGGCTGCTCGGGCCGCTGCTCGCCGACCCGGCGCTGCAGTTCCTCAAGGGCGCCTTCCGGCGGCCGTTCCGGCTCGGGGACCGCACGTTGCCCGACGGCGGCGGCCGCGTCACCGAGCTCGTCGCGCGGCCGCTGCTGAACCTCCACGTCCCGGAGCTGGCCGGCTTCGTCCAGCCGCTCGCGGGCGAGTTCGCGGCGCGTCGCTCGCTGCTCGAGCAGCTGCCGTTCCCGGTCGGCTACGGCGTCGAGATCGCGACGCTGATCGACGCGCTGCGCCATGCCGGCCTCGACGCGCTCGCGCAGGTCGACCTCGGCACGCGTCAGAACCGCCACCAGTCGCTGCGCGCGCTGAGCGCGATGGCCTATGCCGTGATGGTCGCCGCCGAGCGCCGCATCCACGGCGACGGCGCGGTCGCGCTCGCCGCGCCGGGGCCCCTCGCGCTGCCCCACGACGGCCACCTCGAGGTGCAGCAGGTCGCGGTCGAGGAGCGGCCGCCGCTGCGCGCGCTGACGCGGGCGGCCTGAGGACCGCGCGCTAGAGCCCGCGGGCCTCGACGCGGGTTTCGCCCTCTGGGCGAACACCCGCAATCGAAACGACGCTCAGCGCGAGGCTTCGACGCGCGTGGCGATCAGCTCGCCGAGCGCGAGGCACGCGGTCGCGGCGGGGGAGGGGGCGTTGCGCACGTGCAGCGCGGCGCCCGTCTCGCTCACGACGAAGTCGTCGATCAGCGCGCCGTCGCGACCGACCGCCTGGCCCCGCACGCCGGCCGGTCCCGGCAGCAGGTCGGCGGGCGTCAGCGCGGGGACGAACCGCTGCGCCTCCGTCGCGAGCGCGCGGACGCTCGCGGCGTGGCGCAGCTCCGTGATGCCGGTCCGCCACCAGTGCCGCGCCATCCGCCACGTGCCGGGCCAGCGCAGCGTCGCCGCGAGGTCGCCGGGGACGACGCGGCCGAGCCGGTAGGCGTCGCGCGCGGCGACCATCAGCGCGGTCGGGCCGACGTGCACCTCGCCGTCGATCCCGCGCGTCAGGTGGACGCCGAGGAATGGGAGGGCGGGGTCGGGCACGGGGTAGACGAGCCCGCGCACGAGCTGCGCGGCCGGCTCGCGGACGACCCGGTAGGCGCCGCGGAAGGGGACGATGCGGACGTCGGGAGCGGCGTCGTCGGCCGTTCGGTCGCGGCCGCCACCGCTGCGCCCGTCGTGCTCGACGAGGACGTCGGCCCACGCCCCGGCGCAGACGACGGCCCGCCGGGCACGCAGGCGCCCGCGGGCGTGCGTCAGCTCGACGCCGCCGCCGTCGAGTGCGACGAGCCGCTCGACGCCGCAGCCCGTGACGAGCGTCCCGCCGGCTGCGACGACGTCGTCCGCGAGCGCACGGGCGACCGCGGGGAAGTCGACGACGGCGGTCGCGGGCGAGTGCAGCGCGGCGACGCCGCGCACGTGCGGCTCGATCGCGGCGATCCCGGCCGCGTCGATCCGGCGCAGGCCGGCGACGCCGTTGGCGCGGCCGCGGCGCTCGAGCTCCTCGAGCCGCCCGACCTCGCTCGCGTCGGTCGCGACGATCAGCTTGCCGATCCGCTCGTACGGGATCCCGCGCTGCGCGCAGTAGTCGGCCAGCGCGCGCTGGCCGCTGACGCACAGGCGCGCCTTCAGCGACCCGGGCGCGTAGTAGATCCCGGCGTGCGCTACGCCGCTGTTCGAGCCGCTCTGGTGACGCGCGACGCGCGTCTCGCGCTCGAGCACGACGACGCTCAGGCCCGGTCGGCGTCGCAGCAGCGCGCGCGCGGTCGCGAGCCCGACGAGGCCGGCGCCGACGACCGCGAGGTCGCAGGCATCGGGCGGGACGGCGGCGGCGCGTGCGGCCGCGGCGGGGTCGGTGGCGGGGGTCGCGGCGGGCATCTCTGCGGTGCGGCCGGCGGCCGCGCGCGACGAGCCTAGCGGATCCAATCCACAGCGTCCATTGGATGAGCAGGCACAGAAACGCCGCGACGTGGGCCAATGTGGCGTCGTTCGGATCCAATCCGTTGACGACGCGCGTGCGCCACGCTAGGGTCGCCGACGGTACCGATGGCCGCCAACCCGCCGATCGAACAGATGATCAAGACGATCGCGCCGCTGACGGCGGCCGGGCTCGAGCCCGCGCCCGACGCGCCGGGATACGAGCCCGTCGGCCAGGCGGTCACGCGCCGCCTGCGCGAGGCGATCCTCGACGGCCGACTGACGCCCGGCGCCCGGATCCCGCAGGAGACGGTCGCCCAGCACCTCGGGACCAGCCGCATCCCCGTGCGCGAGGCCCTGCGCCAGCTCGAGTCCGAGGGCCTCGTCCTGCTCGTGCCCCACTCGGGCGCGCGCGTCGCGCGGCTGGAGTTCGCCGAGCTGTCCGAGATGTACCTGATGCGCGAGGCGATCGAGCCGATGGCGATCGCCGAGAGCGCGCCGCGCCTGACCGACGAGCAGCTCGACGAGCTGCGCTCGCTCGTCGCGCAGATCGAGGACTCGGTCGAGGACCCGCAGCGCTGGCTCGCCTACGACCGCCTCTTCCACGTCAAGAGCTACGCGGCCGCACCGCTGCCGCGCGTGCTGGCGATGATCGAGCGCTTCTGGAACACGACCCAGCACTACCGCCGCGCCTACAACGCGACGTTGAGCGATCACGACATCGCGGTCATGAACGTAGAGCACCGCGTGATCCTCGACGCGCTCGAGCGGCGCGACGGCGTCGACGCCGAGTCGCGCCAGCGCTCGCACATCCGCCGCACGCGGCTGACGCTGACCGAGCATCGCGAGGTCTTCGACGCGTGAGCCCGCGCGTTCGCCAGCCGCCACGACCTCGCAAGCGCGACGACCGCCAGGAGGCGACCCGATGACGACGACAGCTCCCCCCGCCCACGGCCTGCTGATCGACGGCGAATGGAGGACGACCGACGCCGTCCTCGAGAGCCGCAACCCGGCCCGTCCGCAGGAGGTCGTCGCCCGCGTCGCGCGCGCCGGGCCGGCGGACGTGCGCGCCGCCTACGACGCGGCCGCCGCCGCGGCG
>JAOPZA010000228.1 GCA_025964325.1 Conexibacter sp. | reverse complement strand
GAGGGTCGGCTCGTCTTCGACGCCTTCGGCGGTGGTGATCAGGTCGAACTCGTTCGCCAGGCCCACGATCGCGCGGACCATCCGTTCGCCCGCCTCCCCTCGCCGGACGTCCTGGACGAACTCCATGCGCATGGGTCACGTCCTCGACGGAAGCCCCCCAAGCAGCGTTTCGCGCAGACGGGCGAGCAGGCGGCACATCGCGTCGTTGACGCGAACGAAGCCGCCGTGCAGCTGGTCCACGACGGTCATGCCGATCGGCGCGTCGTCGAAGGCGCGCTGGAACAACGATTCGGTCTCCATGCGTATGCGCTCTGCCTCGCGCTGCGCGGTCACGTCCAGCGCAGCGCCGCGCAGGAACAGCGGCTCGCCTTCGTCGTCGCAGACGATCTCGCCTTGAACTGCGAGCGTGCGCACGATTCCAACGGGTTGCACGATCCGATACTCGACCCTCGCGGAGCCCGAGACGCGACGGTGTCCCAGATGGCGTGCTCGACGAGCGCGCGATCCTCCGCATGGACCTGCCGCATGTACCCGGCGAGGTCCAACTGCTCGTCCGCGGCCATCCCCACCAGACGCCTGAACCCGTCCGAGGACGTGATCGCCTTGCTCCCCACGTCGAGCTCGAAGCTCCCGATGCCCACCATCCGCTCCGCCTCCCGCAGCCGCGCCTCGCTCCGCGTCAGGTCTTGGGGCACGGAGCGGCAGTCGACGGGCTGCCCGACCGAAGTCGACGCTGCTCGCCGCGCGACGGTGGCACGCTGCTGCTCATCGGTCCCCGCTTCGGCCCAGGCGCCGCGATGGGTCGCGGGATCTCGGACCCGATACGAATCTCGGCATTTGGACCGTTGTCCTTGTCGGTGAGGGAGCGTCGACGGCGCAGCGTGTGCCGCCGGAGACACGGATCAGGGGAGCGGACCAAGAGGCTGATCAGACGACTCGCGCCCCGCTTCTGGGTTCCCGCCGAAGCAGCACTCATCACGGCGAGCCGCGGTGACGCCGTGGGGCCCGAAGAGTGCGGTGGCGTCGGAGAGCGCTTTCGGCGATCGACGGGCTCGGGACACGGTAGGCACCTACCCGCAGAACGTTGTTCGAACCTCCGATCAGGCGACTACGCGGATCCCACGTCGCCCCGCGATCGATGACCGCTCTCCCGTCGTCCGCGCGGAGACGTCCGTCACGCACGGCCGGTAGCGTTCCGGCGGATGCGCCTGCTCGTCGCCCGTTGTGAGGTCCGCTACACGGGCCGGCTCGACGCTCTCCTGCCGGAGGCGCTGCGTCTGATCATGATCAAGTCCGACGGCTCGGTGATGGTCCACGCCGACCACGGAGGCTTCAAGCCGAGCAACTGGATGACGCCGCCGGTCGTGATGGAGGAGGCTGACGACCAGATCGTCGTGCGCAAGTTCGCGGGCACGAGCGAGGACCGGCTCGACATCCGCATCGTCGAGGTCGTCTCCGACGTGACGCACGACATGGGGGAGGCGGCGGCGCTCGAGAAGGACGGCGTCGAGGCCCACCTGCAGGAGCTGCTGGCCGATCAGCCGCACTGGTGCGGCGAGGGCTTCCGCCTCGTGCGGCGCGAGTGGCCGACCGACATCGGCCCCGTCGACTTGATGTGCCGCGACGACGAGGACGGCTGGATCGCGGTCGAGATCAAGCGCGTCGGCACGATCGACGCGGTCGAGCAGCTGACCCGCTACCTCGAGCGGATCCGGCGCGACCCGGCGATGGAGGTCTGCCGCGGCGTGCTCGCCGCGCAGTCGATCAAGCCGCAGGCGCGCGTGCTGGCGGAGGCGCGTGGGATCGCCTGCGTCGAGGTCGACCTCGGCGTCCTGCGCGGCGAGCGCGAGCCCGACCTGACGCTGTTCGGCGCGTAGCGCGTCAGCCGTCGGCCGGCTCGCCGTTGGCGGTCGCGACGATCGAGCGCGGGCCGCCGTGGTTGCGGTGCTCGCAGAGGTAGATGCCCTGCCAGGTGCCGAGCGCGAGTCGGCCGCCGGCGATCGGCAGCGTGAGGGAGGGGCCGAGGAGGCTCGCCTTGATGTGCGCCGGCATGTCGTCGTCGCCCTCCGCCGTGTGGGTCCAGTAGGGCGCGCGTTCCGGCACGGCCTGGTCGAACCAGGCGGCGAAGTCCCGCCGCACGCTCGGGTCGGCGTTCTCGTTGAGCGACAGCGACGCGGAGGTGTGGAGGATGTGGAGGTGGAGCAGCCCGACGCGCAGCCGCGCGAGCTCCGGCAGGGCGCCGACGACCTCGCGCGTGATCAGGTGGAAGCCGCGCTCGACGGGTGGCAGGCGGAGCTGTCGCTGGATCCACATCCGAGGGAACGCTAGCGCCGAGCGGCCCCGCGGTCAGTCCGGCAGCCGCGCCGTGCGCATGTCGACGCGCTCGCCGCGAAACGGCACGCCCTCGGCCTCGAGCAGCGTCCGCTGGCGGGCGCCCCTCGCGAGCGAGCCGTCCGCGCGCACGATCCGGTGCCACGGCACGTCCGGGTCGTGGCAGTCGTGCAGCACGGCGCCGGCGAGTCGCGGCGCCCCCGGCGAGACGTCGCCGTAGCTGCGCACGAAGCCCACCGGCGTCGCGCGCACGCGGGCGAGGATCCACTCCGCGCGATCGGCGGCGCTCGTGTCGCGTCGGCTCGCCATGCCGTGAAGCCTAGATCGTCGGCCGCGGGGGCTGGTGGTGGTACGGGCGACGTATTTCCCGACCAAATCGATCGAGATAGGGTACACTGGCCGCAGATGGGGAAATAGCGCAGAGCTGATCGGCATTCGGATGCTCTCCGGTGGCAGGCCCGACGCGCGGCCCCTGCGCGGATCGGCGGCGCACCCCCGTTCCGCTCGCCGTCCCCCTGCTCAGGAGCGCTCGCATGAGTCTCGAATCGTCGCTCGCCACGCCGCCGACCGCCAACGCCGACCCGCGGTTGTCGCTGAGCCGCTGCCCGATGCCGACGACGATCGGACTCGCGCACCAGCTCGGGTGGCTGGCGCACGACCTGCGCGACCCGTTCGAGCAGGAGCCCGCGCAGGAGCTGCGGGGACTGCTGCGCGAAGGCAGCAACGTCGCCGCGCTGTGGGACCGCGCCCGCGGCACCGACACGCGCCTGCTCGGACTGACCTGGATCGACGAGTACCAGGGCGTCCTCGCGGCGCCCGACGGCGGGATCGCCGAGCCCGCGCAGCTGGCCGGCCGCCGCCTGGCGCTGCCGCTGCGCGAGCGCGAGCAGATCGACGCCGGGCGCGCGGCAGCACGCCGCGGCTTCCACGCCGCGACCGGCCTCGCCGGCGTCTTCTGCGACGAGGTCAGGTACGTCGACCTGCCGACCGGCACGGAGTCGGCCGATCCCTACGCCGCGGAGGTCGCGGCGCTGCTGGCAGGCGAGGTCGACGCGATCTACGTCGCCGGGCCGGCCGGCATCGCGGTGAGCGGACGGATCGGGGCGCGGGAGGTCGTCGACCTCGGCGCCCACCTCGACCCGATGGTGCGCGTCGGCGCTCGCACGCCCGCGCCCCTGACGGTCGACGCCCGGGTGCTGCGCGCGCAGCCGGAGCTGGTCGTCCGCGTGCTCGCGACGCTGCTGCGGGCCGGTGCCTGGGCCGAGCTGGCGCCACGCGAGGTCGTCGCCCTCGTCGCGGCCGAGATGCGCGCGGCGCCGCGCGAGGTGGTGGCGGCGTACGGCGCCGGGCTCCACCAGCACTTCCACCTCGACCTCTCCACGCACAAGCTCGCTGCGCTGACCGCGCAGAAGGAGTTCCTGCTGACCCACGGCTTCCTCGACGACGACATCGAGATCGCGGCGTGGGTCGACGCCGGCCCGCTGGCGGCCGCGCGCGAGCTGATCGCCGTTCGCTGACGCGAACGGACGGAAGATCGGCTGGCGCCGATCTTCCAGCCTGCTGACGCGAACGGACGGAAGATCGGCTGGCGCCGATCTTCCAGCCTGCTCACGCGAACGGACGGAAGATCGACTGGCGCCGATCTTCCAGCCTGCTCACGCGAACGGACGGAAGATCGGCTGGCGCCGATCGTCCAGCCCGCTGACGCGAACGGACGGAAGATCGACTGGCGCCGATCTTCCAGCCCGCTGACGCGAACGGCGTGTCCGGCTAGCGGTCGCCGGGCGGTCTGACCGGGTACATCCCGACCGGCCGCGCGAGGTCGAGTGCGGTCTCCACGATCCGCCGCTGCTCCTTCGTATGCGCGGCGGGGTAGCCCTCGGCCGTGCTGGCGCGTTCGGGGCGGCCGATGTAGCCGAACTTCAGCGTCGCCGGGAGGATCTGCATCAGGCGCGGCGACATGTGCGCGCGCGCGCCCATGTTGCGCGGCTCCTCCTGCAGCCACACGACCTCCTGGAGGTTCGGGTAGCGGCCGATCAGCTCGAGGATCTGCGCCTGCGGGAACGGGTAGAGCAGCTCGACGCGGCCGATCGCGACGCGGTCGCCGGCCTCCGCGCGCCGCTCACTCGAGACGAGGTCGTAGTAGACCTTGCCGGTGCAGAGGATCAGGCGCGTGACCTGCTCCTCGTCCACGCGCGGCTCGGCCAGCACCGGGAAGAACTGCGTCTCGGAGAGGTGCTCGATGCGGTTCGTCGCCTGCGGCAGCCGCAGCAGCGACTTCGGCGTCATGATCACGAGCGGGCGCTGCTTGGCGATCTTGCCCTGGCGCCGCAGGAGGTGGAAGTACTGCGCCGGCGTCGACGGGTACGCGACGCGGATGTTGCCCTCGGCGGCGAGCTGCAGGAAGCGCTCGAGCCGCGCGGAGGAGTGCTCCGGGCCCGAGCCCTCGTAGGCGTGCGGCAGCAGCAGCGTCAGGCGGGAGCTCTGACCCCACTTGGCGAGGCCGGAGACGATGAACTGGTCGATGATGACCTGTGCGCCGTTGACGAAGTCGCCGAACTGCGCCTCCCACAGCACGAGCGTCTCCGGGCCCTCCTGCGAGTAGCCGTACTCGAAGCCGAGCGCCGCCGTCTCCGACAGCGGGCTGTTGTGCAGCTCCATCGGCGCGAGCGCCTCGGGCAGGTTCTGGATCGGGCAGTACTCCTGGCCCGTCTTCGGGTCGTGCAGGACGAGGTGGCGCTGGCTGAAGGTGCCGCGCTCGGCGTCCTGGCCGGTCAGGCGGACGGGCGTGCCGTCGGTCAGCAGCGACGCGAACGCGAGCGCCTCGGCGTGGGCCCAGTTGATGCCGCCCTCGGCGCCGAGCGCCTCGCGCCGCTGGTCGAGCGTGCGGGCCAGCTTCGGATGGACGGTGAAGCCCTCGGGCACGCGCAGCAGCTCCTCGTTGAGCGTGCGCAGGCGGTCGGCGTCGACGGCCGTCGGCACCTCCGGCGACGGACTGCGATCGAGCTTGTACTCGCCCGTGCCCTGGTGGTCGCCGTTGGCGGAGGCGGCGAGGCGCGCCTTCAGCGTCTGGTGGTCCTCCGAGAGGCGCTGCCAGACGTCGTCCGTCAGCTCCTCGGTGTCGTCCTTCACGATCACGCCGGCGTCGATCAGCTGCTGCGAGTAGAGCTCCGGCAGCGTCGGGTGCTTCTTGATGACGTTGTACATCTCCGGCTGCGTGTAGGCCGGCTCGTCGGCCTCGTTGTGACCGAAGCGGCGGTAGCCGATCAGGTCGATCAGCACGTCGTGCCCGAACTCCTGGCGATAGGCGAAGGCGAGCCGCGTCGCGGCGATGCAGCCCGCCGCGTCGTCGGCGTTGACGTGGATGATCGGCACGTCGAAGCCCTTCGCGAGGTCCGACGCCCAGCGAGTCGAGCGGGCGTCGTCCGGATCGGTCGTGAAGCCGACCTGGTTGTTCTGGATCAGGTGGATCGTGCCGCCGACCGTGTAGCCGTCGAGGCCCTGCATGTTGAGCGTCTCGGCGACGACGCCCTGGCCCGGGAACGCCGCGTCGCCGTGGAGGACGATCGGGAAGGCCGCGTTCGTGTCCTGGTGGGCGTGCGGGCCCTGGCGGGTCGTCTGGACCGCGCGCGTGGCGCCCTCCGCGACGGCGCCGACGAACTCGAGGTGGCTGGGGTTCGACTCGAGCCGGACGACGACGCTCTCGCCGTCGGGCCGCTCGTAGGAGCCGCGCGCGCCGTGGTGGTACTTGACGTCGCCGGTCCCGCCGTCCGGGATCGAGGTGATCACGTCGAGCGTCGAAACGCCCTCGAACTCGGCGAAGATCGAGCCGTAGGAGCGGCCGAGGTTGTGCGCCAGCACGTTGAGCCGGCCGCGGTGCGCCATGCCGATGACGACCTCGCGCCCGCCGTGCGAGCCGGACAGCTTGATCAGCTCGTCGATCATCGGGACCGTCATGTCGAGGCCCTCGATCGAGAACTGCTTCTGGCCGAGGTAGGCCTTGTGCATGAAGCGCTCGAACGCGTCGACCTCGATCAGCCGCTTCAGCAGCGCCTTCTGCTCGTCGGCGGTGAGCGGCTTGCGGAACGTGCCGGTCTCGATCGCTCTGCGCAGCCACACGCGCTGGCGGTGGCTCGAGAGGTGCTCGATCTCGTAGGCGATCGTGCCGCAGTAGGTCTCGCGCAGGTGCGGCAGGGCGTCGGCGAAGGTGGCGCCCGGGACGTCCATGCGCATGATGTGGGCGGGGATCTGCGCCATCAGCTCCGGCGTCAGGCTGAGTGGCTCGGGGTCGAGCCCGGAGTCGCCGACCGGCTCGGCGCCGAGCGGGTCGAGGCGGGCGGCGAGGTGGCCGTGGGTGCGGTGCGCCTTCAGCAGCGAGCCGGCTGCCTGGACCGCCTGCAGCAGCTCCTCGCTCGGGCGCGCGCCGGCCGCGGGCGCCGAGGTGGCGCCGTCGCGGGCGACCGCCGCCGCGGCG
>JAOPZA010000223.1 GCA_025964325.1 Conexibacter sp. | reverse complement strand
ATCCTTCTCTCGGTCGGCGATTCTCAATCGCCCCAAGAGCTTCAGTGCCCGATAGGCTCGCCGATCACGTGGGGGGCGAAATGAATCTGACCACCGCCCGTCGCCTCAGCCGCGTCCTCCTCCTCGTCAGCGCCGCCTGCTGCGCCGCGTCGGTCCTGCGCACGCTGCTCGGGATCGGCGGCACGGGCCTGGCACAGGCGATCTACGACGGCGGCATCGCGTGCGCCTGCCTCGCCTGGTTCCTGCGGCTGCTGGCGCCCGGGGAGCCGGCGCGCGCGGCGCTCGCGTGCGGGATCAGCGGCGCGCTGCTGTGGGGCTGCGGCAGCATCGTGACCGCGATCGCCGGCGATCCGCCCGGCTTCGGCCTCGTCGACGCGCTGATGCTCGGCGTAACGGCGCTGCTCGTGCTCACCGTCGCCTGCTACGGCCTCAGTACGATCCCCCGCCCGATCGCCCCGACGCGGCTGCTCGACGCGCTGCTGAGTGCGCTGACGGTCACGGCCGTCGGCGGCTGCTTCGTGTTCCAGAGCGCACTACAGGTCGTGCCGAACGAGACGGCCGCGCTGTTCTTCTCCGCCTCCGGCAAGGTCGCGCTGCTGGCAGTCGCGATCGGGCTGCTCGCGCTGCGCGGGTGGGCATTCGATCGGCGCTTCGCGACGATGGCGGCCGGGGCGCTCTGCTCGACGGTGGCCGAGCTGCTCTACCGCTGGGCGCAGGCGCACGGCGGCGTCCCGCTGTTCGGCACGCTCTACGACGTCCTCTTCATGGTCGGCGGCCTGCTGCTGGCGGGCGCGGCGTGGACCGAGCAGCGGGCGATCGGGACGCAGCCGCGGCGCGCCGAGATCGTCGTCCCGGTCGCCCTCGGGGGAATCGCGTTGACGGTCCTGCTGACGGTCGGCGCCGACCCGCGCAGCTCGCGGCTGACGCTCGCGCTCGCCGGCCTGGCCGTCGCGACGCTCCTCGTCCGGATGGCCGTCAGCCTGACGACGAACTACCGGCTGCTGCTGCAGAGCCAGCAGGACGCGGTCACCGATCCGGTCACCGGCCTCGGCAACAGCCGCGGCATGGCCGCCGACCTCGAGCTGCTGGCCGGAGCGCCGACGACGCTCGTGCTGCTCGACCTCAACGGCTTCAAGGCCTACAACGACACCTTCGGCCATCCCGCCGGAGACGAGCTGCTGATGCGCATCGGAGCCGACTTGCGGCGCGCGGCGGGAGCGGGCGGGCGCGCCTATCGCATGGGTGGCGACGAGTTCTGCGTGCTGCTGCCGGCGGGCGGGCCGGCCGATCCCGGCGACCTCGCGGCCGCCGCCGTGCAGCGCGGAGAGGGCTACACCGTGACGGCCGCCTTCGGCGCGGTCGCGTTGCCGGAGGAGACGCGCGACCCGAGCGCGGCGCTGCAGCTCGCCGACGACCGCATGTACGTCGACAAGCGCAGCGGCCGCGAGCGTCGCGGCGCCTCGCTGCCGGCCTGACCGTCCGGCGCCGCGCGGGATGCCGGCGAGGTGTTTGACGCGCTCGCGCGACGAGCACGCTGCACCCAGATGGCCGATCTCGGCGCCCCGATCTCCCACCTCGTCCTGCGGCCCGGAACCCCGGTCTTCGATCGCAACGGCGAGCGCGTCGGGGTCGTCGAGCACGTGCTCTACGACGCCGAGGTGGACGTGTTCGACGGCATCATCGTCGACACCTCGCCGCTGCCGGGCGGGCTCCGCTTCGCCGATGCCGAGCAGATCGACGCGATCTTCGAGCGCGGCGTCGTGCTGAAGGTCACGCGCGAGGAGCTGCACGAGCCGAGCGAGAACCCGCCGGCGCTCGAGGCCGACCCCGACGACGTGATGGACAGCCCGCTGCAGGCGCGCCTGCGGAGAGCCTGGGACTGGATCAGCGGCCGCTACTAGCCGGTCTGCCGGCCTTTTCGGAGCCCCGCCGGCGTAGCCGCGCCGCAGCCCGCAGATCGAGGGTCAAGGCGAACGCCGTTAGCGCCGATGGAGGGTGCAACGAAATGCCTGCTGCGCCCCTCCATCGTCTCGGTCGCCTCCTGCTGCTCCTGAGCTTCGCGCTGTGTGGCTGCTCGCTGCTGCGGACGTTGCTCGGGATCGGCGACTTTCGGCTCGCCGAGGCGATCTACGACGCCGGGGTCGCGGCCGCCTGCATCACCTGGTCGCTGCGTCTGTTCCTCCCGGGCCGGCACCGCGCCGAGGTCGCATGCTGGGCGATCGCCGCGGTGCTGTGGGGTGCAGGCGCGACCGCGACCGCGTTTGCCGGCGGCCGCCCCGACGCCGACGCCCCGCTGACGCTGGCCAACGTGCTGCTGCTCGGCGTCGGCCCGTTCATCCTGCTCGGGCTCGTGCTCTACGGACGCGGCTCGGTGCCGCGGCCGATCCCGCTCACGCGCGCGCTCGACGCCCTCTTGAGCGCCCTCACGGTCGCCGCCGTCGGTGCCGCCCTCGTGGTGGAGGACGCGCTCGGCTCGTCCGGCAGCGGCGCCTTCACGGCGACCGTCTTCCCCACGACCGCCGTCCTGATCGCGGCCTCCGCCGTCGGGGTGCTGGCGCTGCGTGGGTGGGCGTCCGATCGCCGCTTCGTGCTGATCGCCACCTCCGCGGCGGCGATCACGGCGACCGAGATCCTCTATCGCCATGCGCAGGTGCGCGGCGACGTCACGCAGTTCGGCACGCTCTACGACGTCGGCTGGATGCTCGCGGCGGCGCTGCTGGCAGCCGGCGCCTGGTCGGAGCCGGGCGCCGTGCCGACGCGCCCGCGACGCGCGGAGATCGTCGTACCCGTGCTGCTCGGCGCGGCGGCCCTCGCGATGCTCGTCGCCGAAGGCACGGTGCGCCGGGCCGCGCCGCTGACGGTGACGCTCGCCGGGCTGGCCGTCGCGACGCTGCTCGTGCGGATGGCGCTGAGTCTGACGGCGAACTACCGGCTGCTGGTGCGAACGCAGAAGGAGGCGGTCACCGACGCCGTCACCGGCCTCGGCAACTCGCGCTCGCTGATGCGCGACCTCGAGCAGGTCGGGGACGCCAGAGAGACGCTGGTGCTGCTCGACCTCAACGGCTTCAAGAGCTACAACGACCGCTTCGGCCATCCCGCGGGCGACCAGCTGCTGCGGCGAATCGGCCGCGCGCTGCGGCTGGCAGGGGGCTCGGGCGCGCGCACCTACCGGATGGGCGGCGACGAGTTCTGCGTTCTGCTGGCGACCGACGGCGCCGTCTCCCCCGCCGCGATCTCGGCGGCGGCGACGCAGGAGGGCGACGGCTTCACCGTGACGGCCGCCTACGGCAGCGTGCGGCTGCCCGAGGAGGCGGCCGACGGGGTCGCCGCGCTGCGGCTCGCGGACGAGCGCATGTACGCCGACAAGCACCATGCCGGCGGTCGGGCGCGGCCGGTCGTCGACACGCTGCTGGCGCTGCTGCGCGAGCGCGATCCGGAGCTGCGGCGCCACGCCGACGCGGTCGCGCAGCTGGCCGACGGGACCGCCCGCGTGCTCGGACTCGGGAACGCCGCCCGCCGCGACCTGCGCCACGCCGCCGAGCTGCACGAGATCGGCGTCCTGACGCTCCCGCTGCAGACGGAGGGATCGGCGCAACCGTACGGCGACGAGGAGCACACCTACGTCGAGCGCCAGACCGTCTCCGGCGAGCGGGTTATCGCGACCGCGCCCGAGCTGCACAGCGTCGCCACGCTCGTGCGCTCGTGTCGCGAGCGCTGGGACGGCGGCGGCGCTCCCGACGGGCTCGCGGGCGAGCGGATCCCGCTCGGCTCGCGGATCGTGCTCGTCTGCCACGCCTTCGACGCGCTGACCTCCGGACGCCCGCCGGCGCCGGGCTGCCCACCCGAGCAGGCCGTCGCGACGTTGCGGCGCGATGCCGGTGCCGCGTTCGATCCCGCCGTCGTCGAGGCGGTCGCGGCGGCCGCGATGGGATCGCGGTCGCTGACCGCGGCCAGCTGGGAGTGAGACGCGCCGCTAGCCGACCGGCAGCTCGGCCGCGTGCCGGCGCACCGCGCTACTACGTCGAGTCCCAGCGCTCGGCGCCCACACCGCGCCGTGCGCCGCCACTTCAGCCCATCGCGGCCATTGCCGCCTTAGCCCGCTCGGCCATCTGCTCCGGCGGCACGTCCTCGACGTGCGTGGCGATGGACCAAACGTGGCCGAACGGGTCGGTGATCGCTCCGAAGCGGTCGCCCCAGAACTGATTGGCGACCTCCATCGTGACTGTCGCGCCCGCGTCGACGGCCCGCTTCACCACCGCATCGACATCCTCCACGTACAGGAACACGCTCGCACTCGTCCCGCCCAGCTCCTTCGGGGGACGCGTCGATGCCTGGGGAAACGGGTCCGAGAGCATGATCCTCGAGTCCCCGAGCTCGAGCTCCGCGTGCCCCACCTTCCCGCCCGGCGCATCCATGCGCACGACCTCCTTCGCACCGAACGCCTTCACGTAGTACTCGATCGCACGTGCGGCGTCGTCGACGGCAAGGTAAGGGCTGGCGGTGTGGTAGCCCTCCGGAATCGGCTCGGTCGCCATGGTCCCTCCAATGGTCGT
>JAOPZA010000190.1 GCA_025964325.1 Conexibacter sp. | reverse complement strand
CCTCGAGCCGGCCACGCCGGACATCGGTCGCCCGTTCTACCGGGCGATCACGAGCATCGACGCCCTCGCCTTAACCGAAGCGCCCCCCGCAGGTGCGGAGGGCGGTTCGAATTCTTTGCAAAGGTGGAGACGGCGGGAATTGAACCCGCGTCCGCGGTCGCGCGAAAGGCAGCTTCTACGAGCGTAGCCGGCGCTCTGATCTCGTCCCTCGCTCGCCTCGCCGGCGGGGTTGCGGGGGACCAGCCTCCTGAAGCTGTCCCCGGATTGGCAGAGGCGTACCGCCCCGGGTGAGCCTGCATTCTGATTCCGGTGATCCCCGCGGCAGGCTGGCGGGGCCCGAAACCTCACTGCCTTAGCTAGGTGCTAAGCGGCGAGGGCGTACTCGTGAGAGTCCGCACGTATTGTTTTTCCGGTGGATTTACGAGGCCAACCGGAACCTCGACTCGCGACTACCCCCACGGATCAACCACGTCGAAGCCTGTCGTCCCCGGGGTTTCCTACGTCCTCCATTGTAGCTGTTCGGGTCACTTCGCAGCGCCTGCCACAATCGATCTCATGGAGCAACGCGCCGACTGGCTTCCCCCCGTCTCACCCACGCCGCTGGAGCCGCGGCCGCCCGAGCGGCCCGGCACTCCGCCGACGACGCGCCTGAAGCGCCTCGTCGGCCCGCTCGCCGTGCTCGGCGCGGCGCTCGCGAAGTTCAAGGCGGTGCTGCTCTTCCTGCCGAAGCTGAAGCTGCTGAGCACCTCCGGCACGATGCTCGTCTCGATCGCGGCCTACAGCCTGATCTGGGGCTGGCCGTTCGCGCTCGGCTTCGTCGCCCTGCTGCTGGTCCACGAGATGGGTCACGTGTTCCAGCTGCGGCGGGAGGGGATCGAGGCGAGCGCGCCGATGTTCATCCCCTTCCTGGGCGCCGTCGTCTCGGCCAAGTCGCTCGGCGGCAACGCGCTCGCGGAGGCGCGCGTCGGCCTCGCCGGTCCGGTGCTCGGGTCGCTCGGCGCCGCCCTGCTGATCCCGATCTGGCTGCTGACGGGCGACGACTTCTGGCGCGCGCTCGCCTTCACCGGCTTCTTCCTGAACCTCTTCAACCTGCTGCCGGTCGTCCCGCTCGACGGCGGTCGCGCGATGGCGGCGATGGCGCCGTGGATGTGGTTCGCCGGATTCGCCGCGATGATCGCCGTCGCGGTCGCCTTCCCGAACCCGATCATCCTGATCATCGTGCTGTTCGCCGGCCTCGAGACGTGGCGCCGCTGGAAGGTCCGCCGCACCGGTGGCGAGGAGCAGGAGCGCTACTACGCCGTCGCGCCGCGCAACCGCGTGCTGGTCGCCGTCGTCTACCTCGGGCTGATCGCCGCGCTCGTCTACGGGATGGACGCCACCCACCTGACGCGCACCTTCGCGAACGCGTAGGCGGGCGCGCCGGTCCCCCGGCACGCCCGCCACGCGTCACGCGCTCAGCACGGCTCGACCGCGCAGTCGACGGGGGCCGAGACCCGTCGACGGACGACCGTTCCCGCCAGCGCGACGAGCAGGCCGGCGCCGGAGACGCCGGCCACGATCGCGAGCGCCGGCTTGTAGCCGGCGAGCAGCACGCTGGGCTCCGTGCTGGTGCCGGTGTGCGAGACGACGACCGCGGAGGCGATCGCCAGGACGATCGCGCCGCCGACCTGGAACGAGGTGTTCACCAGCCCGGAGGCCAGCCCCTGCTCGTGGTCGGGCACCCCGGCCGTCGCCTGGATGTTGAGCGACGGGAAGCAGAGCGCGAAGCCGAGCCCGAGCAGCAGCATCGTCGGCAGGATCGTCGTCAGGTAGGAGGGCGAGACGCCGATCCGCAGGAACAGCAGATAGCCGGCGAGGAACGCGACGAAGCCGACCGCGATGATCCGCTGCGTGCCGACGCGGTCGGCCAGCTTGCCGACCCGTGGTGCCAAGACGGCGACGAGCACGCCGGCCGGCAGGAACGCGAGCGCCGTCTGCAGGGCGCTCCATCCGAGCAGCGTCTGCATGTACAGCGTCGCGACGAACTGGAAGGCGACGTAGCAGCCGAAGACGGCCACCGCCCCGATGTTCGCCCGCGCGAGCGAGCTCGAGCGGAAGATGCCGAGCCGCACGAGCGGGTGCCGGACGCGCCGCTCGATCGTGATGAACGCGGCCAGCAGCGCGATCACGGTCGCGAACGCGATCAGCGTCTCGGCCGACGTCCAGCCGGCGTCGGGCGCGCGTACGACGCTGCGCACGAGCAGCAGCATCGCGCCGGTGATCGTGACGGCGCCGCCGAGGTCGAATCCGCGGCGCTCGGCCGCGTCGGGTCGGTCGCGGGCGATCAGTCTGGCGCCCGCGATCAGCACCACCACGGCGATCGGCGCCGGCAGCAGGAAGGTCCAGCGCCAGCCGATCGTCGTCAGCAGGCCGCCGAGGATCAGACCGGCCGAGAAGCCGCTGGCCCCGCAGGCCGCGTAGACGCTGAGGGCTCTGTTGCGCGCGGGGCCCTCGGCGAACGTCGTCGTGATGATCGAGAGGCCGGCGGGTGCCGTGAAGGCGGCACTGACCCCCTTGATGAAGCGGGTCGCGATCAGGACGGAGCCGTCGCTGGCGATCCCGCCCAGCACCGACGCGACCGCGAAGACGCCGATCGCGATCAGGAAGACGCGCCGGCGGCCGAGCAGGTCGGCGGCGCGGCCGCCGAGCAGCAGCAGGCCGCCGTAGCCGAGCACGTAGCCGGAGACGACCCACTGCAGCTGGCCGGTCGACAGGCCGAGGTCGTTGCGGATCGACGGGAGCGCGACGCCGACCATCGAGACGTCGAGCCCGTCGAGGAACAGCGCGCCGCACAGCACGATGAGCGCGCCCCAGAGTCGGGCGTCCCATCGCACCTGCGGGGGCATGGGAGGAGAGGAGAGTGCGGTCATGCCGGACAACATACATGCACGTGCAAGTTCTGCACGTGCAAATAATGTGACCGCAAATGTTGCGGCGGATTGGTATAATCCGGTCGGTCATGCCCCTCACCCGCGATGACTCCGCCCTCGTCGACGAGTGGCGCGAGCTGCTCGACCGTCACGCCCGCGTCTCGTGCGCGCTCGAGAAGGTCCTGCAGGAGCGGCACGAGCTGGGCGTGAGCGAGTTCGAGGTGCTGGAGCGGCTCGCCAGCTGCGAGCTCGAGAAGCACCGCATGCAGGAGCTCGCCGACGTCGTGCACCTGAGCCAGAGCGCGCTCTCGCGCCTCGTCGGCCGGCTCGAGCACGACGGTCTCGTGACCCGCTCGATGTGCAGCGACGACCGTCGCGGCATCTTCGCCTGCCTCACCGAAGCCGGCCGCCACCGCTACGAGGCGGCCCGGCCGACGCAGCGCCAGCTGCTCGCCGAGCTGCTGAACGACTGAGCTGAGGCGCGAGCCAGCGACTCAGTGCCGCTCGGCGTCGCGCAAGGCCCGCTGCATGTCGCGCCCGCAGGCGCGACTCAGTGCCGCTCGGCGTCGCGCAAGGCCCGCTGCATGTCGCGCCCGCAGGCGCGACTCAGTGCCGCTCGGCGTCGCGCAAGGCCCGCTGCATGTCGCGCCCCATCTCGCGCGCCTTGATCGACTCGCGCTTGTCGAAGCGGTCCTTGCCCTGGGCGAGCGCGATCTCCACCTTCGCCTTCGGCCCCTTGAAGTAGAGCCGCATCGGCACGAGCGTCAGCCCGCGCTCCTTCGTCGTCCCCACGAGCTTCTCGATCTCGCGCCGGTGCAGCAGCAGCTTGCGGTCGCGCTCCGGCTCGTGGTTGTCGTGGTAGGCGGGCGCGTACGGCGGGATGTGGAGGTGGTGCAGCCAGACCTCGCCGTCGCGTACCGTCGCGTAGGCGTCCTTCAACGTCGCGCCGCCGTTGCGGAGCGCCTTCACCTCGGTCCCGCGCAGCACGATCCCGGCCTCGTAGGTGTCGAGCAGGGTGAAGCGATGCCGCGCCTGGCGGTTGGTCGCGACGTCGCCCGGCGCCGTCTTCTTCTTGCCCTTGCCCTTGGCCATGCCACCTAGTGTGGCGGATGCGCGCGAAACGCTCCCCGCCGCCCCGCTAGAGCTCGAGGGGGAGCAGGTCGACCCGCCCGCGCGGCGCGTCGACGCGCTCGACGGTCACGCGCACCTCGTCGCCGACGCGGATCGCCTTCTGCGTGCGCGTGCCGAGCAGGATCGTGCCCTCCTCGTTCAGCTCCCACCACTCGCCGCGCAGCTTGCGCACCGGCAGCATCCCCTCGTAGCCGTCGCCGAACGCGACGAAGGCGCCGGCGCCGATCACGCCCGTCACCTCGCCGGAGAACTCCTGCTCGAAGCCGCCCTCGAACAGCTCGCGCTCGAGCAGGAAGCAGCTGGCGACGTCGTCGGCGGAGCGCTCGATCGTCATCGCGTCGCGCTCGCGCAGCGAGCACCAGTCGCCGCCGCCGGGCAGGCGATGGGCCTCCGGCGGCTCCTCTCCCCCGCCGACCGCGGATAGCAGCGCGCGATGGCAGACGAGGTCGGGGTAGCGCCGGATCGGCGAGGTGAAGTGGCAGTAATGCGTCAGCCCGAGGCCGGTGTGACCGAGGTTGCGAGGGTCGTAGCGGGCCTGCTTGAGCGAGCGCAGCACGAGGCTCGTCAGTCCCCGGCGGCCGTGGCCGGTGCGCTGCACGTGCTGCTCGACGAGATGCGAGGCGGCCGCGATCGCGTCGGCCGCCTGCTGGGGCGAGGGGTGCTCGGGCAGCGGCGGCGTCGCGACGCCGAGTGACGCGAGCTGCGCCACGAGCCGCTCGGCGGCGCTGCCGTCGGGCTTCTCGTGCACGCGGTAGAGGGTCGGCACCCCGCGCTCGTCGAGCCGTCGCGCGACCTGCTCGTTGGCGAGGATCATCAGGTGCTCGATCAGGCGGTGGGACTCCGTCCCGACGACGCCCTCGGCCGCCGTCACGTGGCCCTCGCGATCGAAGCGGAACTCCGGCTCGACGCTCTCGATCGCGAGCGCGGGGCGGCCGGGATCGGCGCGCTGCGCGGCGAGCGCGGCGGCGGC
>JAOPZA010000150.1 GCA_025964325.1 Conexibacter sp. | reverse complement strand
CAGCCGGGGGGGCCGCGGCGACCGCGGGGATCGCGGCGACGACAGCCGCAGCGGGCGCGGGCGCGACGGGCGCCGTGGCCGTGCGCGGCTCGGTCGCGTAGTGCTCCCGGTGCCAGTCGACGTAGCGCCGCAGACCCTCGGCGAACGGCGTCTCGGCGCGCCAGCCGAGCTCGTGCTCGGCGCGAGCGCCCGAGACCTCGGCGCCCTTGAAGTCGCCGGCGCGGCCCTCGACCTCGACGATCTCGACGTTCCCGACGACGTCGCGCACGCGGTCGGCGATCGCGCGGATCGTCACGTCCTCGGTGCCGACGAGATTGAACGTACGGTTGGCGGCGACCGGCGCGAGACCGCGCACGATGCCGTCGGCGAGATCCTCGACGTAGACGAAGCGGCGTGACTGCAGCCCGCCGCCGGCGATCGTGAGCGCCTCGCCGGCGAGCGCCTTGCGGACGAAGATCGGCACGACGGCGGCCGGCCGGGCGCGCGGGCCGTAGGGGATGCCGAAGCGCAGGATCGTGCTCTCGACGTCGTAGAGCTCGCGATAGGAGCGGCAGTACATCTCGCCTGCCAGCTTCGTCGCCGTATAGAGGTGCGCCGGGGGCACGAGCGCCGTGTCCTCGTCGACGTGATCGGCGACGACGTCCGAGTAGACCCAGATCGTCGAGGCGTAGACGACGCGCTCGACGCCGGTGCGGCGCGCCGCCTCGAGCACGGCGGCGGTGCCGCGCGCGTTGAGCCGCTCGGAGCCGACCGGGTCGTCCTTCACCTCGCCGACGTCGGCCGCGGCCGCGAGATGGAGCACGGCCGCGCAGCCCTCCGCGGCGCCGGCGACCGCGTCGACGTCGCAGATGTCGCCGATCACCGTCTCGACGTCGGGGTGGAAGGGCGAGGGGCGCACGTCGAGGATCCGCGGCTGGTGACCCTCCGCGTTCAGGCGATCGACGACGTGGGAGCCGATGAAGCCGCAGCCGCCGGTGACCAGGATGCGGCTCATGGCGCCATCTGCTGGGCGAGTTCGCACACGGCATGCGAGCGCTCTGCGCGAGTCATGCCGCCACCTGCTGGCTCATGTGGGCCGTGCGAGCGAGACTCTGGGCGAGTTCGCACACGGCATGCGAGCGCTCTGCGCGAGTCATGCCGCCAGCTCCGGCCGGTAGTAGAGCGGCGCGCACCAGTGGTGCCCGGCGACCCAGTCGCTGTTCGGCAGCTCGTCGCCCGTGTTCATGATGCGGTGGCAGGGCTGGTCGTAGACCTTGCCGGTCGATCGCTCGAGCGGGTCGAACGTGACGTACTTGTAGAGCCCCGAGACCATGCCGTCCGGCAGCGCGAGCCGCCCGGGGTGGAGCGGATCGAGGTGCTCGCGGGCGATCTCGTTCTTCCACGCGACGATCTCCGGCATCCGCTCGGTCTGCACGAGTCCGAGCGCGGCGGTGAACTCGCTCATGCGGAAGTTGAGGCCGCCGACCTCGTAGTCGGGCTTGCCGTAGTCGCGGTAGGAGCGCGCGAAGGCGATCAGGTCGTCGTTCGCCGAGACGAGGATGCCGCCCTCGCCGGTCGAGACCGTCTTGGTCGCGTAGAACGAGTAGACGCCGGCGTCGCCGTAGGTGCCGGGTCTGCGGCCGTTCCAGTCGGCGCCGTGGGCGTGCGCGCAGTCCTCCAGCAGGAAGACGCCCGCGCTGCGGCACAGCTCGGCGATCGCCTCGCTCTCGAAGGCGATGTGGCCGCCGATGTGGACGAGGAAGCACGCCTTCGGACGGTGCCTGGCGATCGCCTGCTCGATCGATGCGAGCGAGGCGCAGAGGTCGTCGCGGTTGCAGTCGACGAAGACCGGGCGTCCGCCCGCGGCGATGATCGCCAGCGGCGTCGCCATGAACGTGTTCGACGGGCAGAGGACGGCCTCGCCGCGGACGCCGGCGAACTCGAGCGCGGCCACCGCGCCGCCGGCCCAGGAGCCGAGCGCGACCGCGGGTACGCCGTTCCAGGCCGACCAGGCGTCCTCGAAGCGGCGGTTCATCTCGTTGTGCGACCACTGGCCGGAGTCGATGACCTGGTCCCAGAGCGTGTGGAGACGGGCGCGATCGCGCTCGTCGAAGCCGATCGCGAAGCGGTCGAACTCGAGTTGTTGGACGGACATGCGCGGAACCCTATTGGGAGGAGAGGACCGACGCCGTGCTCGTCGTCGCCTCGGGGTCGGCGCGCAGGCGCTCAGGCGGCGGCGCGCAACCCAGCCAGCTCGGCCAGCAGCTCATAGGACCGGATGCGCGCGGCGTGGTCGTAGATCGCCGAGACGACCATCAGCTCGTCGGCCTGGGTCGTCTCGCTGAAGCGCTCGAGGCCGGCGCGGACGGTCTCGGGCGAGCCGACGATCGCGTACTTGAGCATGTGCGAGGCCTGCGCGCGCTCGCCGGGACTCCAGTACGCCTCGATGTCGTCGACCGGCGGCGGATACGGTCCCGGCTGGCCGCGACGGAGGTTGGCGAAGCCCTGCTGGATCGTCGTGAAGCGGTAGCGCGCCTCCTCGTCGGTGTCGGCGACGACGACGTTGACGCCCGCCATCACGTGCGGTCTGTCGAGCTGCGCAGAGGGCCGGAAGCCGCTGCGGTAGGCGTCGAGCGCGGCCTCGAGCGCGTCGGGGGCGAAGTGCGAGGCGAAGGCGTAGGGGAGGCCCAGCAGCGACGCGAGCTGGGCGCCGAACGTGCTGGAGCCGAGGATCCAGAGCGGGACCTCGGTGCCGCCGCCGGGGACCGCCTGGACGGGCTGGCCGGGCTGCACGGGCGCGAGGTAGGCCTGCAGCTCCTGCACGTCGTGGGGGAACGTGTCGGCGCTGGAGGGATCGCGCCGCAGTGCCCGCATCGTGAGCTGGTCGCTGCCCGGCGCGCGGCCGAGCCCGAGATCGATGCGGCCGGGGTAGAGCGACTCGAGCGTGCCGAACTGCTCGGCGATCTGGAGCGGCGAGTGGTTGGGGAGCATGATCCCGCCCGCGCCGACGCGGATCGTGGAGGTGCCGCCCGCGAGGTAGCCGATCACGACGGACGTCGCCGCGCTCGCGATGCCGGTCATGTTGTGGTGCTCGGCGACCCAGTAGCGCGTGTAGCCGAGGCGCTCGGCCTGGCGCACGAGGTCGAGGCTGCCCTGCAGCGCGTCGCGCGGCGTCGAGCCGGCGGTGATCGGGACGAGGTCGAGGATCGAAAGCTGGGGGATCATGCGTTCTCCTGTGCCCGAGCTCGCCTGCTGGCACGCATCTTTGTTGTTCGACGAGCTTCGAATATCAGGGTAGCGAAGCGAACGGCCGCGTCACCAAGCGACCGGCTCAGCGCGCGGACGAGCGATCGGCGCCACCGGCGCGCACCGCGACGGTCGCGTCCGCGACGTGCGCGACGCGCTCGGTCAGCCGCTCGCGAACCGCCTGCGCCGTCGCGGCCGCCTCGCGCGCGCTGTCGCCAGGCGGGACCTCGATCGCCAGCTCGGCGCGGATGACGTGCCCGAGCCAACGCGCCCGCACGTCCTGCACATCCTGCACGCCCGGGGTCGCGGCCGCCTGCTCGCGGATCTGGTCGACCACGACGGGGTCGATGCCGTCGAGCGCCCGCAGTCCGATCTCGCGAGCGGACTGCCACACGATGCGGACGATCGCGAGCGAGATCAGCAGCCCGACGATCGGGTCGGCGATCGGGGCGCCGAGGGCGACGCCGATCACGCCCGCGACGACGGCGAGGCTCGTGAAGCCGTCGATGCGGGCGTGGTGGCCGTCCGCCTCGAGGGCCGCGGAGCCGATCCGACGGCCGGAGCGGATGCGGTAGACGGCGACGAGCTCGTTGCCGGCGAAGCCGATCACGCCGGCGAGGGCGGTGATCAGCAGATGGCCGGGCGTGTGGGGGTTCACGAGGCGGTCGATCGCCTCGTAGGCGGCGACGATCGCCGAGACCAGGATCGTCAGCACGACGGCGATCCCGGCGAAGTCCTCGGCGCGACCGTACCCGTAGGTCAGCCGCGGCGTCGGCGGCCGGCGGGCGAGGGTGAAGGCGACCGCGAGCGGAATCGCGGTCAGCGCGTCGCCGACGTTGTGGATCGTGTCGGCGAGCAGCGCGATCGACCCGGACAGCACCACCACCACGACCTGCAGCGCGGCGGTCACGCCGAGGATCGCGAGCGAGAGCGCGAGCGTGCGCATCGCCTCGCGGCTGCCGAGCAGGCCCGCGTCGACGCCGCCGTGCGTGTGGCCGTCGCCGTGGCCGTGCCCGTGCGCTGCTTCGTGCTCGTGGGGCTCGCCGCGATGCATGTGCGGCTCGCCCTCGTACGCGTGCGCTCGCTCGGCGCTCGGCGGCGGGCTCGGCGAGGGCCCGTCAGGCATCTCGGCTCGCTGCCCCGTCGTGCGCGCGCGGCTGGTCGGTCCAGCCGTGGCTGGCGTGCTCCTGCTGGTGGCGGATCGCCCCGAGCAGGTCGGCGATGTGGTCGTCGTGGAGCCGGTAGCGCATCCGGCGACCGTCGCGACGGGCGACGACGAACCGCAGGTGGCGCAGCACCCGCAGCTGCTGCGATGCGGCGCTCGCGGCGAGCCCGGTCAGCGCGGCGAGCTCGTCGACCGAGCACTCGCCGTCGCCGAGGGCGTAGAGCAGCCGCAGGCGGCTGGCGGTCGCGAAGACGGCCATCCGCTCGGCGAGCTGCTCCGCCTCGTCCGCACCGAGCGGGCGCAGGGGCGGGAGGTGCTCTTCGGGGCGCGGCATCCACTCAAGCTAGCACGCCCGCACAGCTGTGCGGATGTGAGCCCGGTGCGGACGGGAAGGGCGGCCGCGGCGTGGGCGAGGCGCCCGCGTTTCCCCACCGTCGGCCCGGGTAGCGCTCGTGGGACAGAGCATCGATCGAGACGGAGGTGAGGCGACGTGCCGAAGACGACGACACGAGGCGAGCCGAAGCAGAGCGAGCTCCCGAGCACGCTGCGGCGGTCCTCCGCGAAGGCGCAGCGCACGTTCGCGAAGGCGCACGACAGCGCGCTGGAGGAGTACGGCGACGAGGAGCGCGCGTACCGCGTCGGCTACGCCGCGCTCAAGCACTCCTACGAGAAGGTCGGCGACCGCTGGGTCGAGAAGGACCACAAGGGTCCCTCCGATCCCCGGGGGAAGAACCCGCGCGCTCGCGAGGGCGAGGGCAAGAGCTACGGCGGCGTCGACGTCGAGGGCCACTCCAAGCAGGAGCTCTACGACCGGGCGAAGAAGCTCGGCGTGCCGGGCCGCTCGAACATGACGAAGGGCGAGCTGGCGGAGGCGATCGCGCGCAAGCAGTAGCCCGCGGCGCGGGCGGTCCTGCCGGCGCCCGAGCGCCGCTCACGGCAGCAGCACGATCTTCCCGTGGGTGTGGCGCTTCGCCAGCTCGCGATAGGCGTCGCGCACCTGCGTGAGCGGGTACGTCCGCGCGATCGGCAGCTCGAGGCTGCCGTCCGCGACCAGGTCCGCGATCTCGGCCAGCAGCTTCGCGCTGGCGACCTGGCTGCCGCCGGCGGCCTGGATCCCAAGCCGCTCGACGGCACCGAAGTCGATCACCGTGCTGACGCGCTCGGGCGCGACGCCGAGCTCGATCGCGAGATCGGCGTAGCCGTCCCCGAAGGTGTCGACGAACGCGTGGACGGGACCGCCGGCGGCCGCGCGGATGCGGTCGGCCTGACCCTCGCCGTACGTCACGGGCACCACGTCGCGGGAGCGCAGCCAGTCGTGGTTGGCCTCGCTGGCGAGGCCGATCGCGGTCGCGCCGGTGCGGCGTGCGAGCTGGACGGCGACCGAGCCGACGCCCCCGGCCGCGCCGGAGACGACGACGACCTCGCCCGTCGTCGGCGCGGCCGCCTGGACGGCCGCGTAGGCCGCCAGCGGGGCGACGAACAGCGAGCCCGCAGCCTCCCAGGAGACGCGTGCGGGCTTCGCGGTCAGCTGCTCGGCGGGGACCGCGACGAGCTCGGCGTGGCTGGCGCGCTCGTCGGTCCAGCCGAGCACCGCGTCCCCGACGGCGAAGCCGGTCGTGCCGTCGCCCAGCGCCTCGACCACGCCGGCGAGGTCGCTGCCCTCGCCGGAGGGGAACGTCGCCGGATACAGCTGCGCCATCGCACCCTCGCGGATCGCGATCTCGCCCGGGTTGATCGCCGCCGCCCTCACGCGGACGAGCACCTGCCCGGGACCGGCCGCCGGAGGATCGACCTCGCGGACCTCCAGGACCTCGTCGCCGCCGTACTCGTCGAACCTGACTGCCTTCATGCCTGCGCTCCTTCGTCATCTGGACCGGGATCGCCGCTGGGTGCGACGAACGCCGCTGTCGGCTACCTGCCCACTCGCGACATCCGCCTACCGGCGCCTCAGCGGGTCTGGCCGGCGGTCAGCGCGCGCGCCGCCGCGCTCGCCCGCGCGGCCACCCCCTCGACGACCACGTCGGGCTCGCCGAAGAGGCCCTCGAGCAGCAGCGTCGCGTACCCGCGTGCGAGCGCGTTGTGCGCCTCGAGCAGGGCGACCGCCGCGGCCGCATCGCCGTCGGGCACGAGCTCCTGCGCGATCGGCAGCAGCACGTCGAGCAGCGCCCGCGTCGATCCGCGCAGCTCCGGGAAGTCGCCCGTCCAGCCGCTGACCGCGAACAGCAGGTCGAAGCCGCCGCGGTAGCTGGCGGCGGCGCGGACGTAGGTCCCGGAGAGCGCGGCGAGCTGCTCGGCGGGCTCCTCGGTCCCCGCGATCGCCGCGACGTACGTCTCGAGCAGCCTGCGCGAGACGGTCGCGGCGGCGGCGACGAGCAGCGCCTCGCGGTCGGCGAAGTGGCGGTACGGGGCGGCAGGGCTGACGCCGGTGCGACGGGCCGCCTCGGCCACCGAGAAGCCCTGCACGCCGGCGTCGTTGACGATCGCGAGCGTCGCCTCCACGAGCGCGGCCGGAAGGTCGCCGTGGTGGTAGGTCGGGCGGCCGCTCGGAGGCGTCGGCGTCATCGTGACCACCGTAGTCCACCGTTTCGCGCGGCGACGTTGCCGGCCCCGCGTCTCACGCGCGTTCGCGGATCCTTCTCAGACCCGGCCTGACCCGCTCGATGCGGATCGGCAGGTCGCGGACGCGCACCCCCGTCGCGTGGTGGAAGGCGTTGGCGATCGCGGCGGCCGCGCCGACGATCCCGAGCTCGCCGACGCCCTTGCCGCCGGCCGGGTTGAGCTGCTCGTCGTGCTCGGGCAGGAACGTCGCCTCGAGCCCGCGCACGTCGGCGTGGGCGGCGACGTGGTAGCTCGCCAGGTCGTGGTTGGCGAAGTCGCCGAAGCGCCGATCCAGCTCGGCCGCCTCGAGCAGCGCCATCGACTGCCCCATCACCATCGCGCCCAGCAGCTGGGAGCGCGCGGTGCGCGGGTTGAGGATCCGCCCGGCCGCGAATACGCCGAGCAGCCGGTCGACGCGGACCTCGCCGGTGTCGACGTCGACGCGCACCTGGGCGAAGAGGGCGCCGAACGCGTGACGCGACCGTGCCGTGCGGGCGAGGACGTCGGCGGTCGTGTCGACGGACACCTCGAGCCCCTCGTCCGGGACGACGCCTCCGCGCTCGTCCAGCTCCTGCGCCAGCGTGCGGCACGCCTTGTCGACCGCCCAGCCCCAGGAGGCGGTGCCCATCGAGCCGCCCGCGAACGGGGCTGGCCCGAGCGAGGCTCGGCCGATCTCGAGCCGCACGCGCTCGAAGGGGACGGCGAGCGCGTCGGCCGCCACCTGCGAGAGGGCGGTGCGCGCCCCGGTCCCAATGTCGACGGCGCCGACGCGGACGACGAACGTCCCGTCGGCCTCGGCGCGCGCTGTCGCCGTCGACGGCGCGGTGTAGTCGGGATGCGTCGATGCGGCGACGCCCGTCCCGACCAGCCAGCGTCCCTCCCTGCGGACGGCGGGCGTCGGATCGCGCGACTCCCAGCCGAAGCGCGTGGCGCCCTCGCGCAGGCACGGCACGAGGCCGCGGCTGCTGAACGCCTCGCCGCTGTCCGGATCGACCAGCGGCTCGTTGCGGATCCGCAGCTCGACCGGATCGACGCCGAGCTCGACGGCGAGCTCGTCGATCGCCGATTCGAGCGCGAACATGCCGGGCGTGTGCCCGGGCGCGCGGAACCAGCCCGGCGTCGGGACGTCGAGGCGGACCAGCCGCGCCGTCGTCCGCACGTTCGGCGCCGCGTACATCAGCCGCGACGACGACACCGTCTGCTCGGTGTACTCGGCGAGTGTCGAGCTCTGCTGCACGGCGTCGTGGACGATCGCGGTCAGCCGGCCGTCGCGCTCGGCGCCGAGCTCCACCCGCTGGATCGTCGGCGTGCGGTAGGTCACGAGCGAGAACATCTGCGGCCGCGTCAGCGCGACCTTGACGGGCCGCCCGACGACCTGGGCGGCCAGCGCGGCGAGGATCGCCGGCGGGTGCGGGGCGGCCTTCGAGCCGAAGCCGCCGCCGACGTGCTCGGCGACGATCTCGACCGCTTCGGGCGCGAGCCCGAACAAGGCGGCGATTCTCGCGGCCGTCAGGTAGGGACCCTGATCGGCGTTGTAGAGCGTCAGCCGGCTGTCGGCCCAAACCGCGATCGTCGCGTGCGGCTCCATCGGGCTCGCGTGCTCGGCCGGGGTCGTGTAGGTCGCGGCGAAGCGGACCGGCGCGTCCGCCAGCGCGCGGTCGACGTCGCCGCGCTCGACCAGGCCGGGCGTCGTGTCGTTGACCTGTTGCGGGACGTAGGCGCGCGCGTCGTCGGCGCGCAGGACGACATCGTGCTGCTCCTGCTCGTAGGCGATCCGGACGGCCGCCGCGCCGGAACGCGCCGCCTCCAGCGACGTCGCGACGACGGCCGCGACGATCTGCCCGTGGTACGCGACATCCGCTGACTGCAGCACCATCAGGTCCTCGTCGACGCCGGGCTCCAGGCGCGGCGCGCCGGCGGCGTCGAGGACGGCGAGCACGGCCGGATCGGCGAGCGCCGCGGTTGCCTCGACGGCGGTCACGCGACCGCGGGCGATCGTCGCTCCGACGGGCCAGGCGTACGCGACGTCCTCGATCGGGTACTCAGCGGCGTAGCGCGCCGACCCCGTCACCTTCTCGCGTCCGTCGACGCGGACGATCGGGGCGCCGAGCGCCTGTTCGACGATGCTCATCGGTTCTCCTCTCCCGCGACCAGCCCGCGGATCTCGGCGACGATCAGGTCGCGCGCCAGCTCGAGCTTGAAGGTGTTCTCGGGCAGCGGCCGGGCCGCCGCCAGCTCCGCCTCGGCCGCGGCGCGCGCGAGCTCCTCGGTCGGGCGCTGCGCGCGCAGCAGCTCCTCCGCCGCGCGCGCCCGCCAGGGCCGCGGCGCCATGCCGCCGAGCGCGATCCGCACCTCGTCCAGCGTGCCGTCGTCGGCGACGCGGACGAGCACGGCGACGCTGACGAGCGCGAACGCGTAGGACCAGCGGTCGCGCACCTTGCGGTAGCGCATCGCGGCGCCGGAGGGGGGAGGGGGAAGCTCGACGGCGGTGATCAGGTCGCCGCGCTCGAGCACGGTCTCGCGCTGCGGCGTCGCGCCCGGCAGCAGGTAGAGCTCCTCGACCGGGACGACACGGGTCGCGCCAGCGGCGGAGCGCACGTGCGCGACGGCGTCGAGCGCGACGAGCGCCACCGCCATGTCGGACGGATGCGTCGCGACGCAGTGCTCCGAGGTGCCGAGCACGCCGAGCTCGCGGTGCGCGCCCTCGATCGCCGGACAGCCCGAGCCCGGCTCGCGCTTGTTGCACGGCTTCGACACGTCTTGGAAGTAGACGCAGCGCGTCCTCTGCAGCAGGTTGCCGGCGGTCGTCGCGACCGACCGCAGCTGCCCGGAGGCGCCGGCCAGCAGCGCCTGCGACAGCAGCGGGAAGCGCTCGCGGATGCCGCGATCGCCGGCCAGCTCGGCGTTGCGGACGGTCGCGCCGATCAGGACGCCGCCGTCGTCGCGGTGCTCGATCTCGCCATAGGGCAGCCGCGAGACGTCGACCAGCAGGCCGGGGCTCGTGACGCCGAGCTTCATCAGGTCGACGAGGTTGGTGCCGCCGGCGAAGTAGGCGGCGTCGGGGCGCTCGGCGACGAGCGTCGCGGCGGCGCCGGCGGCGTCGGCCCGCTCGTAGGCGAACGGTCTCATCCGCGGCCTCCGTCCGCGCCAGCGACCTCGAGCACGGCGTCGACGATCCCGCCGTAGGCGCCGCAGCGGCAGAGGTTGCCGCTCATCCGCTCGCGCACCTCGTCGGCGTCGAGCGTGTCGGAGGACGCGACGCCGCCGGCCGTGTCGGGCGTGACGAGGCTCGGCCAGCCGCGATCGGCCTCGGCGAGCGCGCCGATCGCCGAGCAGATCTGACCGGGTGTGCAGTAGCCGCACTGCAGCCCGTCGTGGTCGATGAAGGCCTGCTGCAGCGGGTGCAGATCCGCGCCCGGCGCGAGGTCGGCGACCCCCTCGATCGTGACGATCTCGGCACCGTCCGCGGCGACCGCGAGCTGCAGGCAGCCGTTCACCCGCCGCCCGTCGAGCAGCACGGTGCACGCGCCGCACTGGCCGTGGTCGCAGCCCTTCTTCGAGCCGGTCAGGCCGAGCTGCTCGCGCAGCGTGTCGAGCAGCGTCTGACGGTTGTCGACCGTGATGGTGCGGTCGGCGCCGTTGATGCGCAGCGCGATGCGACTGTGGGTGGAGTCCGGCATCCACTTCTCCTTCGTGAGCACGAGCGATGTAAGAGGAAGATACACGAAAGTATCTGTCTCTTACATGCTCAACTCCGCCAGCCGGCGGGTGAGGTCCGCGCCGGCCGTGCCCTCCTGCGGCGCGAGCTCGAGCGCGCGGTGATACGCGGCGGCCGCTGCGGCACGCGGGCGACGGCCGCGAGCACGGTGGCGCGCTGCTCGCGCGCCACCGCCTCGACGTCCGCGTGCCCCGGTGCGTGCGGACCCGGCCCGCGCGTCACGCCTGCGCGGGCGCCTGGATCGGGATCAGCGGCCGGATCTCGACGGTGCCGTGCTCGCCCCAGAGCTGCTCCTTCGTCTCGGCGTATCGCGTGGAGGATCCCGAGCCGGGCGGCGCTTCGCCGTCAGGCGCCGCAGAAGCGCTCGAGCTGCTGGTCGATCGCGACGATCCCGACGAGCGTCCCGGCGTCGTCCACGACGGGGAGGCGACGGCTGGGCTGCGCCAGTGCGAGGTCGCGCGCGGCGACCGCGGACGCCCGAGGATCGATCGTCGGCTCGTGCGACGCGTAGTCGGCGGCGGGGGCCGCCGCGTCGATCTCGTCGGTCAGCGTCGCGGCCGCGATCGACCCGGCGTAGCGATCGCCGTCCACGAGCACGGCCAGTCGGCGCGACGAGCTCGCGGCGAAGTACTCCCGCATCTCGCCGACGGTGACGGAGACCGGCAGGTTCGAGAGGCGTCGGTGGACCACGTCGGCCGCGGTCAGCCCGGCGACGTCGCTCAGCAGCGTCATCGCGCTCGGTCCCGCCCTCGGCCGCTCACGCATCTCACCGTCACATCGTCTCACGAACTCGGCAGCGCCATGCCGTCGCCGATCATCCGGTTTTCGGGGCGAAGGCGCCGCGGGCGGCGTAGGCTCGTGCTTCGCGCCCAACGGGACGATCGGAGGCTTCATGAGACGTCGCGGCACGCCCGTTCCCTCGCCGGCGATGGCGGTCGCGGTGATCGCCCTGTTCGTCGCGCTCGGCGGCACCAGCTTCGCGCTGGGCCGCGCCGACCGCGCTGCGCCGTCGGCCCCGAAGCGGACCTCCACCCCGAGCGAGCTGAACGCGAGACAGCGCGCGCAGGTTCGCGCGATCCTCCGCAGCGAGAGCAGGCGACTCGGGCTCACGCCGGTCGCGTTGCGGTTCGACCGCAGCCCGGACGACCAGGTCGTCACCCTCGGCGTGGTCGGCCCCTGGACGATCAGCGCGAGATGCGTCGTCGGAGGCGTGGTCGTCCCTGCCCCGCTGCAGGTCTTCGTCGACGGCCCCGGCACCGCCGAGACCGGGACCGTCGTCAGCTTCAACGACGGCGCCGCGACCGCGACGACCGCCCACAACGTGCTCGCGGCCGACAGGCGGATCTTCTCGATCGGCGTCAGATCAAGGGACCACGCCCGCGAGGTCGGCACGATGGTGCTGAGCGCCGGCTCCGGCGCGCCCGTCGCCTCGATCGCGTTTACGATCACGTCCGGCGGCACGGCCAGACGCTGCGCCTTCTCGGGGACGGCGACGGTGGCGCCGTGACGAGCTGAGAGATCCCTTCAGCCGGCAGCACCGGCGCTGGCCCTGTGGATGCGAGTGCACAGGCGGGGCGAGCGTTCGCGCTGCGCCCGCATCGGGCACGTGACTGAGTCGTGCTCGCGTTGATCCAGCTTTCGGGACCCCTCGGATACCTCGTGCTGTTCGCGCTCGTCGGCGCGGAGTCGACGGGCGTGCCGCTGCCGGGCGAGACGGCGCTGATCGCCGCCGGGATCCTCGCCCGCCACGGGCAGTTCCAGATCTCGCTCGTGATCGCGGTCGCCGCGGCGGGCGCGATCCTCGGCGACAATGTCGGGTACGTGATCGGCCGCACGGGCGGCCGGCGCGTGCTCGAAGCCCACGGCCCGCTCGAGCGGCACCGTCGCAGCATCCTCGAGCGCGGTGAGCCGTTCTTCGAGAAGCATGGCCCGAAGGCCGTCTTCCTCGGTCGCTGGGTCGCCGGTCTGCGCATCGCCGCGGCATGGCTGGCCGGCATCGAGCGGATGCCGTGGCACGTCTTCGTCTTCTGGAACGCGCTCGGCGGGATCGCCTGGGCGACCTCGATCGGCCTGCTCGCCTACCTCCTCGGCCCGACCGCCGAGAGAATCGTCAGATACGTCGGCGTGGCCGGGATCGCGGTCGCGGTGTTGGCGATCGTCGGGTACGTCGTCTGGCGCCGGACGCGTCGCGCGGACTGAGCGCGGCGCGTGGCCGAGCGAGCGACCCGGCGGCGCTGCCGCGAGGCCGCGCTAACGCTCGGCCGTGGGGGTGGTCGTCGTCGTGCCGCCGTCGTCGGCGGCACTGCGAGGGCTGCCGTCGCCGGACGACGTGCCGCGGTCGCCGCTCGCCGTATCGGCCGGCTTCGTGCCGCTGGCGCCGTCGCCGCCCGAGCCGCTGCCGCCCGAGCCGCCGTGGCTCGACCCGTCGTCGCCGGAGACCGTCGGGGAGCCCTGGGCCGTCGTCGTGGTGGCGCCGCCGTCGCCCCTGCCAGTGCCGCTCTTGTGATCCCCGTGCGTGTCGGATCCCGTCGAGCCGGAGTGGTCGGACTCGCTGCTGCCGGTGTCGTGCGAACTTCCGGAGTGCGATGGGGTGCCGGAGTGCGAGGGGTCGTCGCGTGGCGCGCCTCCGTCCGCTCTCGGTGCGGCGTCGTCGTGGCGCTGCCCGCCGCCGGGACTCGGCGAGGACCCGTCGTGCCGGTGGCCGCTCGTGGTGTCGCCGTTGCCGCCGCCGCGGTGCTGCGGCGCGGGGGCGGCGCTACGGAGCGGGGCGACGACATGCGACGCCGGCGGCGCGCTATGCGGGTGCGCCGGACCAGTGTGAGCGTGCGTCGCGGCGACGGGCGCGGCTCGCGTGGGCGCCAGGGTGAGCGCTGCCACGTCCCGTGTCGCGGCCGGACTCGCCGCGACCGCGCGCGGCGCCGCCGCGCTCGCGACGTCGCGATGCGTGGAGGGCCGCGTCGTGGCACGCTGTCCGGCGGCATGGTGGCGCGCCGGCACGACGGCGATCCCCGACCCGACGACGCCGGCCGTCACCGCGACGACCCCGGCCTTGATCGCGAGCGCGCCGATGCCGGCCGACCCGCCCTCCACGGCGAGGTCCGCGAGGCGGCCGCCGACCGGGCCGCCACGGCCGGCGGCGTTCGCCGCCCACGCGGCCAGCGGCGCCGGCGTGACGGCGGTGAGCGCGCCGCGCAGGGTGGCGCGTGCTCGGTAGACGAGCCCGCGCAGCGCGCCCTCGCTGAGTCCGAGCGCAGCGGCGACGTCCTCGTGGCTGCGACCTTCGACGGCCGTCCGCAGGAGCGCCTCGCGCTGCATCGCCGGCAGCGCGACGAGCTCGGCGAGCGTATCCCGCACCGCGATGCGCCGATCGAGATCCTCCTCCGCTGCCGAGACCGTCGCGACCGTCTCGCTCAGCGGCGCGTGGTCCCGGCCGTTCGCGCGCACGACGTTCAGCGCCGTGTTGTGGACGATCCGGTGCAGCCACGGCTTCGCCTCGTGGACCTCGGTGCCGGCTCGCAGGGCGAGCCATGCCTGCAGCAGCGCCTGCTGGAGCGCGTCCTCGGCGCGCTGCTCGTCGACGAGCAGGCGGCGGCAGTAGCTGTGCAGCGACCGCCGGTAGCGCTGCACCAGCGCCTCGAACGCGCGCTCGTGCCCCTGGCGCGCAAGCTCGAGCAGGCGCGCGTCGCCCTGGGTCGCGAGCAGGCAGATCGAGAGGCTCGGGGTCATCGTGATGTCGGTTTCACGGTTGCACCTTGATACCCCTTTGACGCCGGCGACGAGACGATCCTTCCCGACGCCGCGCCGATCGTCCCAATCGGCGCGGACGGCGTGGCGGCCCGCCGGCGGGCCGCCACGCCGTCCGCGCCGATTGGGACGATCGGCGCGGCGTC
>JAOPZA010000125.1 GCA_025964325.1 Conexibacter sp. | reverse complement strand
GACGCTGAGGCCTCAGGACGCCCTGCGACGCAGGCTGCGCGGCACGACCCGTCGCGACGGGAACGTCGGTGCGGGCGGCCCCGGCGCGTACTCGACGGCGGGCGTGCGGCCGCGCGGCTGTGGATAGAGCGTCATCAGCTCCCGCTCGACGATGGGCACGCCGACGTGGATCGGCAGCCCGAGGGACTCGAGCTCCGGCGGTTGGAGCGGGTGGTCGTGCGTCCACACCCCCGAGGCCATCAGATGCGCCGACTCGCGCGCCCGCTCGGCGGGCATGCGACGCTCGAGCAGCCGGGCCGTGAACTTCTCGACCTGTGCGATCGCCTTGAGGCCCACGTCGGCCATGATCAGCGTCTGGTCGTCGTGGTCCCCCGGCATCTTCGCGACCTCGACGAGCGAGGCCGCCGGGTACTGCCCGAGCTGAGGATCGACGGGGCCCAGGGCGGCGTGCGCGTCGAGCACGATCTCGTCGGCCGCCAACGCGATCAGCGTCCCGCCGCTCATCGCGTAGTGCGGCACGACCGCGGTCACGCGTCCGTCGTGGTCCGCGAGCGCGGCGGCGATCTGCTGGGCGGCGAGGACCAGGCCGCCCGGCGTGTGCAGGATGATCTCGATGCCGCGGCCCGCCGGCGTCTCGCGGATCGCTCGCAGGATGCCCTCGGAGTCGTCGATGTCGATGTAGCGCACGAGCGGGAATCCCAACAGCGACATCGATTCCTGGCGGTGGATCAGCGTGATGACCGTCGCCTGCCGCTCACTCGAGATCACGCCGAGGGCGTGACGTCGCTGGGCGAGGAGGAACTGCCGCTGGAGCGCCGGCTGCAGCGAGCTGAAGACGAAGAACAGCCACAGCAGGCTGAACGGGTCGAACGCGACCGCGGCGAGCACCGCGGCGGCCGCAGCTACCACCGCGCCATCACGCTGTGGGCGTGCTCGTCCACGCCGGCGTTGCGTGTTCCAGCGCCGCGATCACGAGTGCCGTCGCCCCCGTGCGCCGGCCGCTAGGAGCTCGATCTGTCCCCTGTGTCGTTGCCTGTGTCGTCGTCGGTGTCGGCGAGGTTGACGCCGAGCGCGATCGCGATCGGATCAGCGGCTGCGACCATCTTGAAGACGCCGACGTTCGGCCCGACCGCGGTCAGGATGCCGGTGACCTCGTCGACCGACGCGCCCGCGTCGAGCGCCTGCGTCACGTGCAGCAGGTACGACGAGTCGTCGCCTCCGCTGCCGATCAGGGCCGCGAGGTTGGCCAGCGCGAACGTTCTGGCGTCGAGGTCGGAGGCGTCGACGGCCTCCTCGATGCGGATCGCGACGAGGCTGTCGATCGCGGCCTCGTCGTTCTCGGAGATGTCGCGCAGCGCGGTGCGCTGCTGCTCGGTCGTCTGCGGCTGGTCGCTGGACATCTGGACGCTCCCGGTCGGGTCGTGGGATCCACCGCGCAGCGCAGACCTCGGAACAGCGACGCCACGCCACGCGCTTCCCCGACTGGTAGGCCACCGTCGACGTGCGTCAACGACGAACGAGCCGGACAGGAGCAGCACCACGCTCGTCCGCTGAGCGGCGCGCCCGGCCGCGAGCCGCCACCTCCGTCACGCGATCTTGCCGGGATTCAGGTTGCGTCCGGGATCGATCCCGTCCAGCAGGGCCCGCACCATCGCCACGCCGGGCGGCGAGATGTCTCGCTCGAGCCAGCGCGCGTGCTCGGTTCCGACGCCGTGATGGTGCGAGAGCGTGGCGCCGTTGTCGATGAACGCCTCCTGGATCGCCGACTTGACGACGTCGTACTCCTCCAGCGGCGCGCGCAGGCCGGATGGCTTGAGCGCGAAGGTGAAGTACAGGCACGCGCCCGCGTGGTAGGAGTGCGACAGGTGGCACATCACGTAGCCGGTCACGCCGAGCTGCGCGAACGCGCCCCGCGCGGCCGCCACCGTGTTGTCGTAGAGCGGCGCCAGCGCGCTCCACGGCGCCGACGTCTCGGACACGTCGGCGAGCGCGCCGCGGTCGAGCAGGAAGTCGCGGATGTAGGGCGTGTCGAACTTCTTCTGGTCGTAGAGCTTCCCGGGACTCGAGCCGATCGAAAGGCCGCCGTGGCGCTTGACGATCGCCGCCACCCGCTTGCGCTGCTCGGCCACGTGGCGCTCGCTGCCCTCGTAGCCGATGAACGACAGGCACATCTGCTCGGCGTCGATCCCGCGCCGCCGCAGGTAGCGCTGCAGCGCGGCCGAGCTGAGCCGATCCACCCACGTCGGGCGCTTGCGCGTGGCGAACGAGAACTGCGTCTCGCGTGCGTCGGACACGCGCGTCACCGACGGCGAGACCTCGGCCTCCGACAGCTCGCGCATGGCGGCCAGTGCACGCGGCCAGTCGGGCAGCAGGTAGCCGAGGATCGTTCGCCGCGGCGGCACGCGATGCACGTGGATGGTCGCCTCGGTGATGATCCCCAGCCGCCCCTCGCTGCCGAGCACCATCTCCCGCACCGACGGACCGGTCGAGGTCGACGGCACCGGCTGGGTCACGAGCACGCCGGTCGGCGTGACCATCCGCACCGCGCGGGTGAGATCGGCGATGTCGCCGTACTTGTCGGACTGCATCCCGGACGAGCGCGTGGCGATCCAGCCACCGAGCGTCGAATGGGCGAACGAGTCGGGGAAGTGGCCGGCGGTCCAGCCGCGCACGCCCAACTGCTGCTCCAGCGCCGGGCCGAAGATGCCGGCCTGCACGCGCGCGAGGCGCGAGACGTCGTCGACCTCCAGCACGCGGCCCAGGCGTCCGAGGTCGACGGAGACGACCGGTCGCGTCTCGTCGAGCGCGGCCTCGAGCGAGCCCGAGATGTTCGACCCGCCGCCGAACGGGATCAGCACCGCGTCGGCGTCCAGCACCGCGCGCAGGACGCCGACCACGGCCTCCTCGTCGCCCGGGCGCACGACCACGTCGGGCACGCGGCCGACGTCCCCGGCGCGGTGGCGGACGAGGTCGCGCAGCGACTTGCCGCGTGCATGCACGACGCGATCGAGATCGTCGACCGAGACGTGCTCGGCCCCGACCGCCTGCTCCAGCCGCGAGCGCAGGGCGGGCGGCAGCATCGGAGCGGGCACGCGCAGGTCGGCGAAGGCAGGCGCACGAGCGGCGGTGGGGGCGGCTCCGACGTCGAGCTCGAGCACCCGATGGATGAACCCGCGCAGCGCCGGCTTGTCCTCGTGCGTGAAGGCGATCTCCTCGCGCCCCCACCCCCACCACTTCATCGGCTCCATGGACGTGCTCCGTTCTCGTCGGGTCGGTCCGTCAGCTTCGCACGGAGTGAAACCGCGCGCAGGCGGCGGTGTTCACCGTATGGAGGTGAAGGTGAAGGTGAAGGTGACGAGACGGGTCCGGCAGGCCAGCGGCTGCGCACAGCTCGACGTCGCGTGGGCGCGCACGCCCGTCGCGCGGGTCCTGCGCGCCTCGATCCTGTCCGGCTTCTTCGGCCCGGTGCTCAGCTACTACACCCGCCGGCGCCGCTCGGGCCTCGCGCGCCTCGCCACGTTGACGGCGCCCGTCGTCTTCGTCGCCAACCACTCCAGCCACATCGACACGCCGATCCTCCTGCGCGCGCTGCCGCGCCGCTGGCGCCGGCGCACGACGGTGGCGGCGGCGGCCGACTACTTCTACCGCGACCGCAGGCGCGCCTGGCTCGTCTCGCTGGTGTTCAACACGGTGCCCGTCCAGCGCGAGGGCGGCGGCACCGCCGACCTCGAGCACGTCGACCGCCTGCTCGACGACAGCTGGTCCCTGCTCGTCTACCCCGGAGGCACGCGCGCCCGCGGCCACGAGCCCGGCCGGCTGCACACCGGCGCCGCCGTGCTCGCCGCGCACCACCGCCTGGCCGTCGTGCCCGTCCACCTCAGCGGGACGCGCACCGCGATGCCCCCGGGACAGATCTGGCCGCGGCGGCGGCTGTGGCAGCGCCGCCATCCCGTGCGGATCGCCTTCGGCGAGCCGATCCACCCCGCGAGCCCCGCCGACCGTCACGAGACGATCGAACAGGTCCAGGCGTTCTTCGCCGCCCAGGATTCAGAAGCCCGGTCAGCGGGCGACGTCGACCGGCGTGCCGGTCGGGACGCGCGCGGCGAGCCAGGAGACGTCGGCGTTGGTGATGCGGATGCAGCCGTGTGAGCGGGCGCTGCCGAGCGGGTCGTGGAGGCTCGCGCTCCCGCGTCCGTGGATGCCGACGCGGCCGGGGCCGCCGCCGAAGTTCTCGAACACGCCGGAGAGCGCGGTCAGCGAGAGCACCCACGCGCCGTCGAACGCGTTCGGGTCAGGCTGGCGGTTGCGCTCGTAGATCGCCGCCAGCCCGAGCGGCGTCGGCGTGGCGGGCGCGCCGACGACCGCGCGGAAGCTGACCAGGCGCCTGCCGGCGCGGTAGACGCTGACGCGCCGTGCGCGCGTCGCGACGTCGATCCAGTACGCCGTGTGGCCGAGCACGACGGTGTCGAGCGGCACCCACCCGCTCGAGCCGTCGGGCCGGTCCGCGAGCCGCACCCGCACCCAGTCGCGACCGTCCTGGCGCGCCGCGGCCAGCACGAGCAGCACCTGCGCCTGCGCCGACCACGCGGTCTGCGTGCTCACGCGCCAGCCGTGCTTGGCGGAGTCGAGCCGGCGGCGAGCGAACGTCGGCGCGACGATCCGCGCGACGGTCGCCCCGTCCGCGCGCGACGGCGCAGCGACCTCGAGCGGCGCCGGGGGCGGCGCGGAGCCGGTCGTCGCGACCGGCGACTCCCCGGCGCGCGCGGCCACCGGTGCCGACAGCCCGGTCGCGAGCAGGCACAGCAACGGGGCTGCCATGCGCGGCTTCATCCCCGGCACGGTATCCGAGGACAGATCGGTCCGCGTCCGCGTCCGGTGCGCGGCGCGCGTCGATGCGCGGCCGCACCGCGCTCACCAGCCCTTCATGTTGGCGGCTGAGCATCGCGGTCGTGAAGGTGATGGTCGTCGACGACGAGCCGGCGATGCGCGACGCCCTGGAGCTGGCGCTGCGCCTCGACGGCTTCGACGTCGCGCAACTGCTGACCGGCGACGGCGACGTGCTCGGGGCGATCTCGGGCCGTGCGCTCGCGCCGCGCTGCGCGCGACGCGCCTGTCGCCGACCGAGGCGCTGCGCTCGCCCTAGCGGACGGGAGCGGCGTGCGCGACTGCGGCGTAGGGCTGAAAGCCGTCCGGGGCATGGCGGCAGGCGGTGCGGAGCAGCAGCTCGACGCCCAGCACCGCGTCCTCGACCGAGAGCGCGCTCGTCTTGAGCCCCTCACGGTCGACGATCAGCCGGCCCTGCTGGCGGAACGCGCCGACGGTGCTCTTCATGTGGCCGCAACTGTAGGCGGCGGCGCCGACGGTCTGGCCGCCGCAGCCCGCGTGCGCGAGCGCCAGGGATCCGAGCAGCATCACGTAGACGCGCCGGCGCATGCCTCAGACCGCCGCCTCCTCGGCAGCGCCCGGGCGCTGGGAGCGCCCGGAGCCGGAGGTCTCGACGAGCGGGCGGCCGGCGGTCTCCGGCGCCCACAGCTGGGAGATGACCGCGCCTGCGACGCAGAACGCGGCGGCCACGAGCATGCTGGGTCCGATGCCGACGGTGTCGAGCCCGATCGGCAGCAGGAACGTGCCCAGCGCGGCGCCGATCCGGCTCGCGGCCGCGGCGATCCCGACCGCCGTCGTGCGCAGCTCGGTCGGGAACAGCTCGCTCGGGTAGGGGCCGGTCAGGGTTCCGGCGAACGCGTTGAAGAACCCGAACGCGACGAAGCAGGCCATGATCAGCGCCACCGGAGCGGCCGGCCACACGCCGACGACGGCCAGCGCGGCCGCGCACAGCCAGAACGGGCCGATCAGCATCGCTCGGCGTCCGATGCGGTCCATCAGCACGACGCCGCTGACCGCGCCGACGACCGCCATCGCGTTCGTCGCGATCGTGGCGGCCTGCTGGTCGAGCCCGAGCGAGCCGAACACCCGCGGCGCGAACGTGACGATCGCGAAGTAGGGCGCGACGTTGCACGCCCAGAACGCGCAGACCACCAACGTGCGCGGCCGGTAGGCCCGCGAGAGCAGATCGCGGACGCTGCCGCCCGCCCGCGGCTCGTGCGCGATCTCGCGGTCGAAGTGCGCCTGATCGCCGAGGTGGTCGAGGGTGACCGCCCGCGCCTCGCCCCGGCGTCCGCGGCTCATCAGCCACCGCGGGGACTCCGGCATGCCGGCGCGCAGGATCAGCGTGGCGACCGCCGGGACCGCGCAGCTCGCCATGATCCAGCGCCATCCGATTTCGAGCGCGTCGAGCATCAGGTAGCCGGCCAGCACCGAGACGAGGAACCCGATGTACCAGGACGCGATCAGCCACGCGCTGAGGCGTCCGCGCCGCTCCGCGGGCGCGAGCTCCGCCAGCAGCGGCGAGCCGATCGCGTACTCGGCCCCGATCGCCATGCCGAGCAGGAGCCGGATCACGAAGAGCTGTTCGACGTTCTGCGCGAACGCCTGCGACACGCCGAGAGCGACGAAGCAGACGATGTTGACGAGGAACGGACGCCGGCGGCCGAAGCGGTCCGTCACGCGGCCGAACAGCGGCGCGCCGACGAAGATCCCGATCAGCGACGACGCGCCGATCAGGCCCGCCCACACCGGCGAGATGTCGAGGTCCCGGCTGATCGACAGCAGGACGACGCTGATGATCCCGAGGTCGTAGCCGTCGAGGCCCTCGCCGCACGCGGTCGCCAGCGTCACCCGTCGTATGAACCGGTGCTGGCGTCGGTCGCGCTGATCGTCGGTTTCGGTGGTCGAGGACGCGGACATGGCTCCGGCGCCGCGCAGCGGCAGGTGCCCTTCCCGCGCGCGCCGTTGCATCCGGGTGTAGGCCGCGGCACGTCGAAGACACCTGCGCTATTGCGCAGCGGCTCGCCGCGCGAGGACCCGGCGCGTCAGGGTGATTAGCCGGCGCCGATCGCCTTCGACGCCGGTTGACCGAACAGCTCGGGGGTCAGGTACCGGCCGCGGTCGGTGCCGGTCTTGTCCTGCTCGACCGGTGTGCGGTGCGCCTTCGCGTAGGCGTCCTGACGCACGCCGGTGACCTGCCAGCTGACCTTGGTCCGCGGTTCGTCGGTCCGGATCGTGAAGGTGCGGTTCGCCAGCTCCTTCCACACGATCGCGCGCGCGAAGGAGTGCCCGACGACCGTCAGCTGGTAGCGGAGGTGCCCGTTGAGCGCGTCGAACCAGTCGGGCATCGTGACGGTCGCGAACCCGCTCCCGTCGGTGACGACGACGCCGTCGTAGAGGTTCTTCATGTCCGGGGACTCGACGAACGAGTGCGAGAGGTACTTGTTCGCCGGGTCGAGCGGGTGGTCGATCTTGAACGTGCCGGCCGACTTGCTGAGCGTTCCGATCACCTGGACGTCGCCGGTGAAGACCGCCGCCTTCCCGTTCGCTCCGGTCGCGTTCGCGCGCAGCCCCACGCCGTTGGTGCCCTGCGCCGAGGCTCTGACGCCCGTGCCGCCCGCGTCGCCCGTCGGACCCGTCGGCCCGGTCGGACCGGTCGCGCCCGCTGGCAGCTGGCCGCGCTTGAAGTCCCTCGCCAGCAGCGCGCCGTCCTTGACCTTGTCGCTCGTGACCGCGTTCTTGGCGATCTTCGAACTGGTGACCGCGTTCTTGGCGATGTTCGGCCCCTTCACGCTGTCCCGTCCGAGGCGAGCGGCGGCGTAGGACGTGCCACCCATCGCGACGAACACGGCGATCGTCGCGATCGCGTTCGCATAGGTCAGGTGGGCGGCCAGGCGGGTGCGCATCGACCGGACACTACGGCGTCGATCGCCCTCCGCCCGCGGATCAAGACCAGGTCGAGACCCAGACGAGACTCCGCCCCGGCGGCGTCAGCGGCGTCGCGCTGGGAGGCGCACGGTCACCGGGATCGGGCGGGCGGTGGCGATGCCGGCGACGACGGTGTCGAGCCGCAGGCGCAGCGCGAGCCGCCGCCGGTGGGGGCGCTCGAGCGCCAGCAGCCGCGCGCGCGGGAGACGCAGCTGGAGCGATACGCGCGCGCCTGGTGCGAGCCGCAGGCCGCGGATCCGCGCGAGCGTGACGCCGTTGCGATGTCCCCGCGATGGGGGGAGCGAGAGCGTCACCGTCGTCCTGCACCCGACGCCGCCGGCGGGGCATGCGAGCGGGAGCCGGAGGACGCCCGCGGGCGTGACCGCGATGCCGTCGCGCGGCAGTCGCCCGACTACGACGGTGCGCGACGGCGACGGGGACGGCGACGGGGAGGTGCTCGTGGCGGCGGGCGCGGGCGAGCCCGTCGAGCCGGCCGGCGCCCCCGGGGGCGGCGCCGGCGGC
>JAOPZA010000117.1 GCA_025964325.1 Conexibacter sp. | reverse complement strand
CCCGATGATCTCGATCACGACGAAATCTCCGTATGCGCTGCGCGCGCTGACCGAGCTCGGCCGGCTCGGCAGCTCTGGACCCGTCCCGATCGCCGAGCTGGCGCGCCGCCGCGAGATCCCGGTCCAGTTCCTCGAGCAGCTGTTCGCCGTCCTGCGACGGGCCGGCGTCCTGAAGTCCCAGCGTGGGGTCAGAGGCGGCTACAGCTTCGCGCGCGATCCCTCCGAGATCACCGTGCTGGAGATCGTCGAGCTGCTCGACGGAGGATTCGGCAGCGACGCCGAGGGGACCTTCGCGGAAGCCGCCGCCGCCGCTCGCGCCGTCCTCTCGGGCACGACCGTCGCCGACGTGATCGAGCGCGAAGCGCGCGAATCCGGCGCGGCCATGTACTACATCTGAGGCGGCGGGCAGGGCGGCCGCGCTTCGGCGCGGCCATCTACTGCATCGGAGGCGGCTCCGCGTCAGCGGAACCCTCTCGTGCGGCGGCGCTCGTCGATCGCCGACTGCTCGAGCGTCAGCTTGCGCCAGCTCGCGAGGCGCTCGGGGTCGACGGCGTCGCGCACGGCGCAGCCGGGCTCGCTGTCGTGCATGCAGTCGCCGAAGCGGCAGCCGGCCGCGAGCGCCTCGATGTCGGCGAAGGCGTCGCCGGTGCCCTCCCAGACGCCGGCCTCGCGGATGCCGGGCGTGTCGATCAGCCAGGCGCCCCACGGCAGGCGCAGCAGCTCGCGCGTCACCGTCGTGTGGCGGCCGCGGCCGTCGGCGCGGACCGCCGCCGTCGCCTGCCGGTCGACGCCGAGCAGCGTGTTGACGAGCGTCGACTTGCCGGCGCCCGAGGGTCCCAGCAGGACGGCGGTCGCGTCGCGTTCGAGCAGGCCCCGCAGGACGGCGACGCCGTCGCCGTCGCGCACGCTCAGCGCGACGCCGTCGAGCACGCCGACGCGCCGCGCCAGCTCCAGCGCGCGATGGTCGGCGCCGAGATCGAGGTCGGCCTTGCTGAGCACGACCGCGGCCGGCACGCCACCGCCGGCGGCGAGCGCGACCAGCCGCTCGACGCGCCGCTCGTTCGGCTCCGGCAGCGGCTCGATCACGAGGGCGAGGTCGACGTTCGCGGCGAGCACCTGCCCGCCGCTCGCCTTGCCGGCCGCCTGCCGCACGACGGCGCCGCGGCGCTCGAGCACCGCCGCGATCGCGCCGCCCGCGTCGAGCGCGACCCAGTCGCCGGTGACGGGGCCTCCGAGCCCGCCGGCGACGTCGTGAACGCGCCCGCGGGCCTGCACCAGCTCCTGCGTGCTGCCGTCGTCGGGCCGCGCGACGAGCCAGTAGCCGCGGTGCTGCGCCAGCACGCGCGCCGCCGTCAGCTCGGGGTCGCCGAGCGCGCGCAGCTCGGCGTCGAGGCCGGGTCGCCGCACGAGGCCGGCGGAGGAGCTGCTCATCCTGTCGTCCTCGACGTCATGGGTCACGGACTCGGCGGCCGTGAACGCAGCGCGCGCGGCCCGGGCGTTCGGCTAGGCAGCCGGCGCGTCGGCGACGAGGGGGTGGGGAGGACCGACCATCGACAGCAGGCTAACGCAGCGGCCGCGCACTGCCAACCCGCGCGGCGCCCGCCTGCGCCGTCGCTCCGTGCGTCCCGTCGAGCGCCGGCGGCAGCGCGCGGAGGATCGCGCCCGCGATCACGTGGTACCCGGCCGAGTTGGGATGGTCGTCGTTGCCGCCCGCGACGTCGCTGCACGCCCACGTCCACTGGCAGATGCGCGCGACCGCGCGCGGCAGCGTCCCGTAGCCGGCGACGCGCTCCGTGTCGCGGTAGTCGTCCGTGTCGAAGGCGTCTTCGACGTCCGCCACGCGCATGTGGAACGCCCCGTAGGAGCTGATCAGCTGGGCGTTGTAGCGACGCTCCAGCGCGGCTGCGTTGCTCGCGAACGCGCGCCCCGAGGCGCCGTTGAGGTACTCGCCGAGGAAGGAGTCGTAGTAGGTGACGCCTACGAACGTGACGTGCGGTCCGGCCGCCGCGCGCAGCTGCGGCAGGATCAGGTTCATGTCGTCGCGCACCTGGCGCACGCGCGCGGCCGTGCACGACTCGGGGAAGCTCGTGCCGTGCGCGCAGGGCTCGACGTCGTTCGCCCCGATCGCGATCGTCACGATCACGTCGTCGCCGCGGTGGGCGCGCAGGAACGCGAGCGCCTTCGCCTGCTGTCCGGACGCGAGCATCGTCTTCGTCGTCTCGCCGCCGCGGCCGAGCACCGTCAGCTGGCGCCCGAGCTTCGCCGCCAGCACGTTCCCATAGCCGTGGCTCCCGCTGAGCGACGCGACCGGCTGCGTTCCGTTCGCGACCGAGTCGCCGAGCGAGAGCAGCAGGCGGGCGCCGCTCGCGGCCGCGGTGGGTCGCGCGGCGGGGAGCTTGCCCGCGACCGCGAGCGAGACGATCACGGCGAGGCCGAGCAGCACGGCCACGACGACGAGCGGCGCGCGGACCCTCATGACAGGACGTACATCGGGTTCGGCAGCAGGTAGGTCCGCCGCGCGTGGCCGCCAGCGAGGTCGCTGCGCTGGTCGCCGACGTCCAGCACGACGCGGCGGCCGCCGCGCTCGAGCTGCGCGCGCGCGCTCGACTTGTACGGGACGACCGAGGCGCCGTGGTCGCTCTCGGGTCGCATCGTGAGCGTGGAGCTGCCGCGGTAGCCGGCGCGCCGCAGCGCGGCGAGCGTCGCGGTGCGGATGATGTCGGGCCGTCCCGTGACGAACGCGACGCCGACGTGCTGCGCCTGCGCGTAGCGGAAGAGCGCGAGCGTCTGCGGGACCGCCGGCAGGCGCGCGGTGATGACGCAGGCGTCGAGGTGGTCGCGCGCGAAGCCGCCCCGCTTCATGCAGGCGTAGGTCGACAGCGACGTGTCGTCGACGTCGAGGACGACCGTCAGCTTGCGCGGATCGGCGCCGGCCCGAAGCCGGCCGCGCAAGTAGGCCCTCGCGCGCCCGATCACGCGCGTCGTGTCGCGCGCCCAGGCACCCGAGTCGTGGTAGGCGACGATCCGGGCGACCGCGTCGGACGCCGGCGCGTCGGCGGCACCCACCATCGGCGCAGCGACGGCCGCGGGCGAGGCGGCCGGGGCGACGAGCGCCGTCGCGAGCAGCAGGAGCGGGAGGGCGGCGATGGTCGGGCGCTTCATCGAGATCCCTTCGAATCGTCTGGGCGGCGCGCCGGAGCATACGAGCCGGCTGCGACCACTATGGTTCCGTACGGAATGTCACGAATTCCGGTCAACATTGCCGAACATGTCGGCCGCACCCCGATGGTGCAGTTCACGCGGGTGCTCCCGGAGCATCCGGACGTCGAGCTGTTCGGGAAGCTCGAGGCATTCAACCCGGGCGCCAGCGTGAAGGATCGCATCGGCGTCGCGATGATCGAGGCGGCCGAGCGCGAGGGTCGGATCGAGCCGGGCCGCACGACGATCGTCGAGGCGACGAGCGGCAACACCGGCATCGCGCTGGCGTTCGTCTGCGCCGCGAAGGGCTACGAGCTCGTGCTGACGCTGCCGCAGGGGATGAGCCGCGAGCGCGAGGGCCTGCTGCGCCTCTACGGCGCGCGCTTCGAGATCACCGAGTCGCTCGGCGGCATGAACGAGGCGGTCGACGCCGCCCGTGCGATGGCCAGAGGCGGCGACGTCTTCCTGCCGGACCAGTTCTCCAATCCGGCGAACCCCGCGATCCATCGCGCGACCACCGGGCCGGAGATCTGGGAGGCGACGGACGGGCGGGTCGACGTCTTCGTCGCCGGCGTCGGCACCGGCGGGACGATCACCGGCGCCGGCGAGGCGCTGAAGGAGCGCGATCCCGCCGTCCGCGTCGTCGCGGTCGAGCCGCGCGCCTCGGCGGTCCTCTCCGGGCACCGTCCCGGCCCCCACAAGATCCAGGGGATCGGCGCCGGTTTCGTCCCGGCGGTGCTGAACCGCGAGCTGCTCGACGAGGTGATCGCCGTCGACGACGAGGACGCGATCGCGACCGCGCGTCTGCTCGCGCGTCGCGAGGGGGTGCTGGCGGGGATCTCCGGCGGCGCGGCCGCATGGGCCGCGATGGAGATCGCGAAGCGGCCCGATTCGAAGGGCAAGCGAATCGTCACGGTGCTGCCCGACTCGGGCGAGCGCTACGTCTCGACGCCCTTCTTCGCGCCGTAGGCCGGCGAGCGGCGGCGAGCGGCCGCTACCGTCAGCGTCATGGCGCTCCACCGCCTCGACGTGCGCGACCGCCTCTGCCCACTCAGCTGGGTGGTGACGAAGCTGACGCTCGAGCGGCTCGCGCCGGGCGAGACGCTCGTCGTGACGGTCGCGCCCGGCGAGGCGGTCGAGCTGCTGCCGCGCTCCGCGCGCGAGGCCGGCCACGAGGTCTCCGTCGCGGGCACGACGATCACGATCTGCCGGAGATGAGCGGCTCCTCGCGCCTGACGGAGGAGGAGGTCGAGCGCTACGCGCGCCAGCTCGTGCTGCCGCAGTGGAGCGAAGCCGCGCAGCTCGCGCTCGGCGCCGCCCGCGTGCTCGTCGTCGGCCTCGGCGCGCTCGGCTCGCCGGTCGCGCTGTACCTCGCGGCCGCCGGCGTCGGGCGGATCGGGCTCCTCGACGACGACCGCGTCGAGCGCTCGAACCTCGCCCGCCAGCTGCTCCACGGTCCCGCGGACGTCGGCCGGCCGAAGGTCGAGAGCGCGGTCGCGTCGCTGCGCGCGCTCCACCCGCACGTCGTCCTCGAGCCGCACGAGCTGCGGATCGCGGAGGAGAACGCCGTCGCGCTCGTCGCCGGGCACGACCTCGTGCTCGACTGCTCCGACAGCTTCGCGACGCGCTACCTGCTCAACGACGCCTGCTGCCAGACCGGCGTCCCGCTCGTCGAGGCCGGCGTGCTCGGCTTCGACGGGCTCGTGCTCAGCATCCAGCCCGGCAGCTCGGCCTGCTACCGCTGCGCCTTCCCGCTCGCACCGCCGCCGGCGGTCGCGCGCTCCTGCGCCGAGGGCGGCGTGCTGGGTGCGCTCGCCGGCGTGATCGGCTCGCTGCAGGCGCTCGAGGCGATCAAGCTGCTGACCGGCGTCGGGAGGCCGGCGACCGACGCGCTGCTGCAGGTCGACGGCCTCGATCTCACCGTCACGCGGGTCCACCTGCAGCGGCGCGCCGACTGCCCCGCATGTGGGCCGGCGCATCCTCGCTCCTCTACGCTGTAGCGCATGGCACGGTCAACCACCTTCGCTCGCGTGATGCGGGAGATCCGCCGTGACGTGCGGGCCGCGCAGGAACGCGACCCGGCGGCCCGCGGCGTCGGGATGGCCGAGGTCCTCGCGATCTGGCCGGGCGTCAACGCCGTGCTCGCGCACCGCGTCGCGCATGCGCTCTTCGACGCCGGCGTGCCGCTGCTTCCGCGCCTGATCGCGGGCGTCTCGCGTGTCTACACGGGGATCGAGATCCATCCCGCCGCGCAGATCGGCTCGGGCCTCTTCATCGACCACGGGATGGGCGTCGTGATCGGCGAGACGGCCGAGATCGGCAACGACGTGACGCTCTACCAGGGCGTCACGCTCGGCGGCACCGGCTTCGCGACCGGCAAGCGTCACCCCACGGTGCAGGACAACGTCACGATCGGCTCCGGCGCGAAGCTGCTGGGGCCGATCACGATCGGCCACGGCTCGAAGATCGGCGCCAACACAGTGGTGATCCACGACGTCCCGTCGCACTCGACCGTCGTCGGAAACCCCGGCCACCCGGTGCGGATCGACGGGCGCCGGCCGGAGGGGCCCGACGCCGACTGGGTCCACCTGCCGGATCCGATCTCCGACGCGATCAAGGGACTCGCGAGCCGCATCGGCGCGCTCGAGCGGCTCGCCGCCGAGGGCGTCGGCCAGGCGCCGCCGCCGGCCGAGGAGCCGCAGCCGGTGCGTCCCGCGCGGGGACCGAACCCCGCCGGCGGCTAGCGCGGCTCGGCGATGTCGTCGGCGTCCACCGGCGGCATGTTGCGGCGCGTGCGCACGACGTAGAGCGGGCGGCCCTTGACCTCGTCGTAGATGCGGCCGACGTATTCGCCGATCAGGCCGATCGCCATCAGCTGGATGCCGCCGAGGAGGAGGATCGCGATCGTGAGCGAGCCGAAGCCGGGGAGGTAGGAGCCGACGATGCGCAGCGCGAGCACGACCGGGATCGCGATGAAGGCGATCAGCGAGACGAGGAAGCCGAAGAGCGTCGCGAGTTGCAGCGGGCGGTGTGAGAAGGAGGAGATCGCGTCGAACGAGAAGCGCAGCATGCGGCCGAGGGTGTACTTCGTCTCGCCGGCGTAGCGGGCGTCGCGCTCGTAGGGGACGGCGGTCTGGGTGTAGCCGATCCAGACCGTCATGCCGCGCAGGAAGCGGTTGCGTTCCCGCATCGCGAGGAGGGCGTCGAGGGGGGCGCGGTCGAGCAGGCGGAAGTCGCCGGAGTCGTGTTCGAGCGGGACGTTCGCGAGCGCGTCGAAGAGCTTGTAGAAGATGCGGGCAGTGAGCAGCTTGAAGTGGGTCTCGCCGTCGCGGCGGTGGCGGACGGCGTAGACGACGTCGGTGCCGCGGCGCCAGTGGTCGAGCATCTGGGGGATGACCTCGGGCGGGTCCTGGAGGTCGGCGTCGATCATCACGACCGCGTCGCCGCTGGCGTGGTCGAGGCCGGCGGTGATCGCGGTCTGGTGACCGAAGTTGCGGGAGAGCTCGATCACGCGCACGCGCTCGTCCGCGGCGGCGATCGCGGCGAGCAGCTCCGGCGTGCGGTCCGAGGAGCCGTCGTCGACCAGCACGAGCTCGAACGGGAGGCCCTCGAGCGCCTTGCACACGCGTGCGTAGAAGACGTCGAGCAGCTGATCCTCGTTGAACACCGGCGCGACGACGCTCAGCAGCTTCAACGTGCGGACGTGAGGCAGCGGGTCGCGGTGCTCGTGCTCGGTCGCCATCGGACCGGATGCTACGGGGCGGCCGGCGGACACGGCTTCAGCCTGTCGGCGGGCGGAGCCCGAGCGAGTCGACATTGCCGGGCAGGAAGTCGCACAGCCGCGTCGCGACCACCAGCACCGTGAAGGCGAGCGCGACGCGGCGCAGGCGGCGGTCGCCGAGCGCCGCGAGCGGCGTCAGCCAGACGACGTACCAGGGCGCCAGCACGGGGGAGAGCAGCAGCGTCCAGAACGTCGCCCAGCCGGCTGCGGCGATCCAGTCGGTGCGGTTGCGCCAGACGCGCCGCGCGAGCTCGAGGCAGATCGCGAGCGTCAGGAGCGAGAGGCAGAGGCGCTGCACGCTGCTCGGGGCGCCCGTCCCGAGCAGCTGACGCGAGATCAGCCCGGGGATGCTGTGCCAGTCGCCGGCGTTCGCGCCGATCGTGCTGCCGAGTCCGAACGGCGCCGTCCCGAACGCGACGAGCGTCGCCAGCGCCAGCGCGGCAGCCGTCAGCGCGGCGCCCGCGAGCGTCCGGCGGCGCTGCTCGCCGCGCATCCCGAGCGCCAGGAACGGCAGCAGGATCCCGGCCGACAGCTTCATCGCGCTCGCCGACACGATCGCCGCCGCTCCGGCCCCGCCGCGGCGCGCGAGCGCGAGGCGCACGCCGGCCAGCATCAGGGCGATCATCAGCAGGTCGTTGTGGCCGCCGCCGACGGCCCACACCAGCAGCAGCGGGTTGAGGCCGACGAGCAGCGCCGCCGGCAGCGGCGCGACCCCGCGCCGGCGGGCGCACGACCAGACGAGCGCGACGCAGGCGAGGCTGGCGGCCGCGCTCAGGAGCTTGAAGGTCCACATCGCGGCGGCCAGGCCGAGCGGGGCGAGCGCGTAGCTGAGCAGCGTGAAGAGCGGGCCGTAGACCGACGACGTCCCGACCCAGGTCAGGCCGGTGAAGGGGTAGGAGGGGTCGCCGGCGATCGCGTCCGGACCGTGCAGGTACGGGCTGATCGCGTGCAAGGCGCCCATCCGCCCATACGCGATGTACGAGAAGACGTCGCTGGAGAAGAGCGGCGGCGCGAGCGCGAAGGCGACGTGCAGCACGACGACGGCCGCGAGCGCGGGACCGGCGGGCAGGACCCGCGCGCCGCGCACGACCGCGAGGTACCCGGCCAGCATCGCGGCGATCAGCAGCGCGGAGCCGCCCGCTCCCAGCGCCAGCTCGCTGCCGGCGAACGGTCCCGCCAGCGGCGGCGTCAGCGCGGCCTGCGAGCGCGGCGCGAGCAGCGGCGACTGCGGCGCCGCCAGCGCCAGCGCGCCGCCGGCGACGAGCAGGCACCAGAGCCCGGCGATGCCGACCCGCAGACGCGCGCGGTCGGCCTCGCGCACGAGCCCGCCCGGAGTCACGTCGAGCACCGCGCTGCCGGCGATGCCGAGGCGCGGAGGACGAGGCCGGATCATCGCTCTCAGCGTTCCCCGACCGGAGTTGCGCTCAACCGGATCGGCCATGCGCGTTCAGTCTCGCGTCAGGTTGCCGGCGGGACGGTGCGGTCGCCGGCGACGCGAGCGACCGCCGCGGCGGCGCTGCGCCGCAGATGCGGGACCCGCCAGATCGCCTCCAGCGCGATCTGCGGGGACATCTTGCTCGTGCCGGCGGCGCGGTCGCGGAAGACGATCGGCACCTCCGTCACGCGGAAGCCGGCGAGCAGCGCGCGGTAGGTGATCTCGATCTGGAAGACGTAGCCCTGCGCGCCGACGGTGTCGAGCTCGATCCCTTCCAGGACCCTGCGGTGGATGCACTTGTAGCCGCCGGTCAGGTCGCGCACGGAGACGCCGAGGATCGTGCGCGCGTACCAGCTGCCTCCGCGGCTGAGCAACCGTCGCAGCGGGCCCCAGTCGGAGACGCCGCCGCCGGGGACGTAGCGGGAGCCGAGCACCAGGTCGCTGCGCTCGGAGGCGGCCAGCAGCGCCGGCAGGTAGGCGGGATCGTGCGAGAAGTCCGCGTCGATCTCGCAGACGCGCTGCGCGCCGCCCGCGAGCGCGCGGGCGAAGCCGGCGAGGTAGGCCTGTCCGAGGCCGTCCTTCGAGCTGCGGTGGAGCACCTCGACGACGCCGAGCTCCGCACCGACGCGCTCGGCGATCGCGCCGGTGCCATCCGGCGAGCCGTCATCGACGACCAGGATGCGGTGATCGTCCGGGCGCGCGGTCCGGAGCGTGTCGGCCAGCACGCGCAGCATGCGCTCGACCGAGCCGGCCTCGTTGTAGGTCGGCATGATGACCCAGAGCGAGGGCGCCATAACGCCGCGAAGGCTAGTGATCGGGGCGGCGGTGCGCGTGCATCCGCCCAATTCGCGATCATTGGCGCGCCATGATCGAGGAGCTCCAGGACATGCTGCGGGGGCCGCAGCGCCCGACGCGCGCGCAGACGCGGCATCGGCGGCGGCGTGCGAGGGCGCTCGCCGGCGTCGCCGCGATCGCCCTCCTGATCGGTCTGATCGCCGGTGCATCGGGCGGCGGGGGCGGCGGGACGCCGACCGCGAGCGCGGCTGCGACGCGGGTCGGCTGGTACGGCCATCTGCAGGCGCTCGCGGGCGCCGGCAGAGACTCGCTCGACTTCGAGCGGCGCAGCGCGGAGACGTCGGCGATCGACCGGACGCTCGCGGTCTCACCGCTGATCTACACCGCCGGCAAGCAGCACAAGGAGATCGCGCTGACGTTCGACGACGGGCCGGGCCCGTACACCGACAGAGTGCTCGACGTGCTGTCGCAGCACCGGGTGCCCGGCACGTTCTTCGCCGTCGGCACGGAGGAGACGTACTTCCACGCGGGGACGAGCCGGATGGTCGACCTCGGCCTGCCGATCGGCGACCACACCGAGTCGCACGCGAACCTGACGCAGCTCGGGGCCGCCGACCAGAAGAAGGAGATCCTCGATGCGGCGGCGCGGATCGGCAGCTACGGCGCGCCCTTCCCGCGGCTCTTCCGTCCGCCCTACGGCGCGTTCAACGACACGACGCTCGGCATCCTCAAGGAGCAGAAGATGCTGGCCGTCTATTGGACGATCGACAGCGAGGACTGGACGCGGCCGGGCGTCGACGCGATCGTGCAGAACGTCGTGTCGAAGGCGCAGCCCGGCGCGATCGTGCTGATGCACGACGCCGGCGGCGATCGCAGTCAGACGGTCGCCGCGCTCCCGACGATGATCGCCAGACTCAAGGCACAGGGCTATCAGCTCGTCACGGTCCCGCGGCTGCTGCTCGACAACCCGGTGACCGTCAACCAGCGGCCGCCGTCCAGCCTCACGCAGGGCGGCGCCGGGTAGCCGCTCGCGCGGCAGGTCGGGAAGCCGTTACCTCCCACACCCGACCAGCGCGCGAGCCGCCACAATGCGGTCGGTGAGCACGGACTCCGCCTCCGCCTCGGCCGCCGCCTCGGTCGGCGGCGTCGTCGCCCGGCCGCTGACACCCGGCGCGCCCGACACGACCGCCGCGCGCGTCCGCGCGATCGCGGGCAGCGCCGCGCTCGCCGGCGCCGTCGTCGTGAGCGCCGTGCTCGCGGTCGGAGCGGCCGGCGAGCGGCGCGTGTTCTACGTGCCGGGGTCGCTGCACGGCGGCCTCCCCGACTGGGTCGCCGGCCCGCTCCACGGCCTGCATCTGCCGATCGTCCCGAGCGGCGGGGCGCTGCTGCTGATCGCACTGGCGCTCTGCTACGGCGTCGTGCTCGCCTGCGCGCGGACCCTGCCGGTGCGGCGCGTCGCGGTCGCGATCGTGCTGGCGCACGTCGCGTTCCTGCTCGCGCCGCCGCTCTTCTCCTCCGACGTCTTCGGCTACCTCGCCTACGCGCGGCTCGACGCGCTGCACGGCTTCAACCCCTACGCGCACGGGGCCGGCCTCGCGCCGCACGATCCGGTCTTCCCGTTCATCGCCTGGCACGACCTGACGACGCCCTACGGCCCGCTCTTCACGCTCACGAGCCTGCCGCTCGCGTGGCTCGGCGTGCCGGCCGGGCTGTGGACGATGAAGCTGCTCGCGACGGTCCTGAGCATCGCGTGCGTCGCACTCGTCGCGCGCATCGCGCGGCGGCGCGAGGTCGCGCCGGCGACGGCGATCGCCTTCGTCGGCCTCAACCCGCTCACGCTCGCCTACGCCGTCGGAGGCGCCCACAACGACCTCCTGCTGATGGCGCTGCTGCTGGCTGCGCTGCTGCTCGCCGTCGAGGGGCGCGAGCGCGCCGGCGGCGCCGTCGCCGTCCTGGCGGCGAGCGCGAAGATCTCCGGTGCGCTCGTGCTGCCGTTCCTGATCGCCGGCTCGGAGCGGCCGCGACGGGCGCTCGCGGGCGCGCTGGCGGGCGCGGCAGGCGTCAGCGTGGTCGCGTGGGCGGCCTTCGGCACGCACGCCTTCGAGCTGCTCTCGCAGGTGCGCGAGCAGCAGCGCTTCGTCGCGCCCTACGCGGTGCCGCAGAAGGTGACCGAGCTGCTCGGCCGCGATCAGCTGCCGATCGCGCTGCGGATCGCGCTCGAGGGCGCGCTCGCGGCCGCGCTGCTGGGCCTGCTGTGGGCGACCTGGCGCCGGCGCGTCGGCTGGATCGCGGCCGCCGGCTGGGCGACGCTCGCGCTGCTCGTGACGACCGCCTGGCTGCTGCCCTGGTACGTGATCTGGCTGCTGCCGCTGGCGGCCGTCGCCCGCGACCGCTGGCTGCGCCTGCTGACGCTCGCCTTCTGCGGCTTCGTGCTCTGGACCAACGTCGAGCGCGTGCTGAGCTAGCGTCGCGGGCGCGGCTGGTGCCCGTGCGAGGCCGCCGGTCGCGGCCGGCATCGTCGGTTGCGCCCGCTATCGTCGAAGCGATGTCCACGGGTGCCCACGCTGCCGATCTCGACGCGCTGCTGGCGGGTCTGAACGAGCCGCAGCGCGAGGCCGTCGTGCACGGCGAGGGGCCGCTGCTGATCCTCGCCGGCGCGGGCTCGGGCAAGACGCGCGTGCTGACCCATCGGATCGCCTACCTCGTCGGCACGGGCCAGGCCCGGCCCGACGAGATCCTCTCGATCACGTTCACGAACAAGGCCGCGCAGGAGATGCGCGACCGTGTCGAGCTGCTGGTCGGACGCCGCACACGGGCGATGTGGGTGATGACCTTCCACGCCGCCTGCGCGCGGATGCTGCGAGCCGACGCCCACCGGCTCGGCTACACGCGCCAGTTCACGATCTACGACCAGGCGGACGCGCGGCGGCTCGTCAGACGCTGCATCGACGCGCTCGACGTCGACCCGAAGCGCTTCACGCCCGGGGCGCTGCACCACGAGATCTCCGACGCCAAGAACAAGCTGCGCGACGCCGAGTCCTACGGGCAGATGGTCGGCTCCTACTTCGAGCAGACGGTCGCCGACGTCTACCGCCTCTACGAGACCGAGCTGCACCGCATGAACGCGATGGACTTCGACGACCTGCTGGTGCGGGCCGTGAACGTGATGGAGCTGTTCCCGGAGGTGCGCGAACGCTATGCCGGCGCGTTCCGCCACGTGCTCGTCGACGAGTACCAGGACACCAACCACGTGCAGTACAGATGGCTCCAGCTGATCGCCGGGGGCATCGACGGCGAAACCGTTGGTCACCGCAATTTGGCGGTGGTCGGAGACGACGACCAGTGCCTCGTCGAGGGCACGCTCGTGACGATGGGCGACGGTCGGCGGAGGCCGATCGAGCAGATCCGCGCGGGCGATCAGGTGCTGTCGTCGTTCGGCAGCGGCGACATGCGACCGGCGACCGTCCTGCGGACGCATCGGTCGCACAAGCGCGAGGGCGTCGCGATCCAGCTTCGCAGCGGGCGGCGCATCGTTTCGACTCCGGAGCACACCCACTTCGCCGGTTATCGCCTCGGTCTTGCGCCGCAGATGCACCTGACCGACCTGATGCAGCGCCGCGAGCTGGGCTTCCGCCTCGGGACGTCGAGGACCTCCACGGCGGGACAGGTGAAGCCGGTCGTCGGGGTCGCGCTGCGGGCACGCCCCGAGCGCGCCGACGCCGCGTGGGTGATCGGCACCCACGGGGACGAGGTGGAGGCGCCGCTCGAAGACGAGCGGCTCGACGCGACGCGGCCGAACTTCGCGCCGCGGTCGCACGAGGGACGCCGCCGAGTCGTGACGGTCACACTGTGCGCTGACCGGCGCGGCCGCACGCCGATGCATCTGGTCGCGGTCGGCGGCCGTGACCAAGAGGCGAGACGCGCGCTGGAGTCGGCCGGGCTGAGCGTCCGCCCGGCCAAGGCGGGACGGACGCCCAGCTGGCGTTACGAGTCGTGCTTCGAGCGCTTCGCCCAGGTGCTGGAGGTCGTCAGTCGGATCGAGTCCGTTCTCGACGTGCAGGTCCGGTTCCAAGCCCGGTTGGGTGCACCGACGCCCGGCCGCGAAGGGTCGACGCTCCCCTTCCTGGCAGCGGCGTCCGTACGCCCCGGCATGGCGATGTTCACCGAAGACGGCGGCTACGACGTGGTCGAGTCCGTCGCGCGCGTCCCGCTCGAGCGGCCGGTCTACGACCTCGACGTCGAGGGGACGCACAACTTCGTCGCGGGCGGCGTGCTCACGCACAACTCGGTCTACGGCTTCCGTGGCGCCGACATCCGCAACATCCTCGACTTCGAGGACGACTTCCCGGACGCGAAGGTCGTCAAGCTGGAGCAGAACTACCGCTCGACGCAGACGATCCTGAACGCCGCCAACGCCGTGATCGCGAACAACCGCGGGCGCAAGGGCAAGGCGCTCTGGACCGATCTCGGCGCGGGCGACCCGATCAAGGTGCGCGAGCTGGAGGACGAGCACGCGGAGGCGCGCTTCGTCGCGGGCGAGATCGAGCGGCTCGTCGACGAGGGCGTCTCGCGCAACGAGCTCGCCGTCTTCTACCGCACCAACGCCCAGTCGCGCGTGCTGGAGGACACCCTCGTGCGGGCGCAGATCGGCTACCAGGTGATCGGCGGCACGAAGTTCTACGAGCGCGCCGAGGTCAAGGACGCGATCGCCTACCTGACGGTGCTCGTCAACCCGCAGGACGCCGTCTCGTTCAGCCGCGTCGCCAACTCGCCCCGCCGCGGCATCGGCCAGACCTCGCTCTCGCGCGTGATCTCGTGGGCCAACACCGCGGGGATCACGATCTGGGACGCGGCGGTCGAGCCAGAGTCGGTGCCCGGCCTCGGCGCCGCCGCCGTCAAGTCGTTCCACCGCTTCATGGGCGCGATGCGGGTCCTGCGCGAGCGCAGCGAGTCGAGCACGTCGATCGCCGAGCTGCTGAACGAGACGCTGCGCGAGAGCGGCTATCTGGAGGCGCTCGAGAACGAGCGCACGATCGAGGCGCAGGGGCGGATCGAGAACCTCGAGGAGCTCGTCAACGTCGCGGCCGAGTACGACGCGTCGGCCGAGCGGCGCGACGAGCCCAGCTCGCTCGCCGACTTCCTCCAGTCGGTCGCGCTCGTCTCCGACGCCGACACGCGCAGAGACGACGAGGGCCTCGTGACGCTGATGACGCTCCACAACGCAAAGGGCCTCGAGTACCCGATCGTCTTCCTGATCGGCGCCGAGGAGGGCATCTTCCCGCACTCGCGCGCGATCGAGGAGGGCGGCCTGGAGGAGGAGCGCCGGCTCGCCTACGTCGGCATCACGCGCGCCCAGCGCGACCTCTACCTGACCTACGCGCGCACGCGTGCGGTCTTCGGCTCGCGCTCCTGGGGCGCCCGCAGCCGCTTCGTCGACGAGGTCCCGATGGACCTGACCGACCGCGCCGCGAGACCGGCGCTCGGCGTCGGCGGCGTGCGCGAGCGCGCGCGCTCGTGGGGCTCGAGCGCGCCGCTCGGCAGCGGCCCCGAGACGAATTGGGGCCCGCCCGCCGGCGGAGGCGGCGGCAGCGACTTCCGGCTCGGCGACGACGTCGACCACGCCGCCTTCGGCGAGGGCGTCGTGACCGGGGTCGAGCCGGGCGGGATCGTCGTGATCCGCTTCGCGAAGGACCGCTCCGAGCGCAAGCTCGTCGCGGACCTGGCCCCGATCACGCGTCGCTGACGGTCGGGGTCGCGCCGTTGTCGCTGTCGCGTGATCGGCGATAACAAAGGCGGTAGGCCGCCACGCGCCGATGCTTCGGCGCCCGCTAGAGTCCGCCTCCGCATGAGCGCCACGATCATCGACGGCAGAGCGGTCGCGCAGGAGGTGCGCGCGCAGGTCGCGCGCGACGTCGTCGCGTTCGTCGAGGAGACGGGCCTGACGCCGGGCCTCGCGACCGTCCTCGTCGGCGACGATCCCGCCTCCGCGATCTACGTCGCCAGCAAGCGCAAGGCGTGCGAGGAGGTCGGCATCGCCGACCACCACCGCCACCTGCCGGCGGACGTCTCGCAGGACGAGGTCGTCGCGCTGCTGCAGGAGCTGAACGTCGACCCGACGGTCAGCGGCATCCTGCTGCAGTTGCCGGTCCCGGCCCAGCTCGACGGCGCCGCCCTGACCGGCATGATCGCGCCCGACAAGGACGTCGACGGGCTGACGCCGATCTCCGTCGGCCGGCTCGTGCGCGGGACGCCCGGGCTGCGGCCCTGCACGCCGTCCGGCGTGATGGAGCTGCTGCGCCGCTACGAGGTCGCGCTCGAGGGCGCCGAGGCCGTCATCGTCGGCCGCTCCGACCTCGTCGGCAAGCCGCTCGTCCACCTGCTGCTGGCCGCCAACGCGACCGTCACGATCTGCCACTCGCGCACGCGCGACCTGCCCGCCGTCTGCGCCCGCGCCGACGTGCTGGTCGCCGCCGTCGGCGTCCCGCGGCTGCTCGGCGCCGACGCCGTCAAGCCCGGCGCGACCGTGATCGACGTCGGCGTCAACCGCACCGACGACGGCCTCGTCGGCGACGTCGACTTCGAGGCCGTGCGCGAGATCGCCGGCCTGATCACGCCGGTGCCCGGCGGCGTCGGGCCGATGACGATCGCGATGCTGCTGCGCAACACCGTCAGCGCGGCGAAGCTCCAGCTTCCCGTCTAGCGAACGCCTCGCCGCCGTCGGGCGGTTACGCTGCGCGCATGGAGCTCGACCTCAGACGTCTGCGCCGCGGCGAGCAGCTTGCCGGTGTCGGCGCGATCCTGCTGTTCGTCGTCTTCTTCTTCTTCAAGTGGTACGGCGTCGGCGGCGACCTCGGCCGGTTCGCGAAGGCGGCGGGCGTCGACGTCTCGAGCAACGGCTGGCAGGGCCACAGCGTGCTGCGCTGGCTCGTCGTGCTGACGATCCTCGCCGCGCTCGCGCTCGTCTTCCTGCAGGCGACCCGGCGGACCGTCGCGCTGCCGGTGACGCTGGCGGTCATCACGACCGCGCTCGCCGGCCTGACGACCGTGCTGCTCGCCTACCGCGTCGTGATCGACGAGCCGGGACCGAATGCGTACGTGGACGTCAAGCTCGGCGCCTGGCTCGGCCTCCTGAGCGCGGCCCTGATCTTCTACGCCGGCTACCTCTCGATGCGCGACGAGGGCACCTCGTTCGACGACGCAAGAGCGCAGGCGCGGGCCGCCGGCGCGCAGGCGCGTGCAGCCTTCGAGCGCCCGGCGCCGCCGCCCCACGAGGCGACCG
>JAOPZA010000075.1 GCA_025964325.1 Conexibacter sp. | reverse complement strand
GGTGATCGAGGCGAACAACGCCGCCGAGCAGGAGATCTTCGCGGCGATCGACCGCGGCCTGCAGCGGCGCCTCTCCGCCGACCTGCGCGACCTGCTGCTCGCGACCGAAGGGCCCGACCCGCAGGCGTGAGCGCCGGCGCGCGCGAGCTGCGGCGACGGCCGCTGGTCTGCGCGAGGTCGAGGCTCGCCGGGCGGGTCGGGACCGGGCCGTGGTCGCGGCGTGGGCTCGACGCTGCTGGGCGTCATGACCGAGCTCGATCATCGAGCACTGCCTGAGGCTCAATTCACTTACGACCGGGGCGCGGGCCAGCGGTCTGCATGCGACTGGCAAGCGCGACGGCGCAGCTCGGGAACGCGCGCCGCCGCACGCTGCTGCGATCGCGGGGCAAGGGCGATGCCGCTCCACGGCGGCGAAGATCAAGAGAAGACCGGTGCGCCGAAGCACCTCGATGCCGATCGCGACCGACGCATCCGCCTAGTCGCAACGATGCACCGCGCAGGCGATCGCGGCCAGTTCCTTGACACGGAACCTGGCATCCTGTCATCCTAGGATCCGGAGCGGGAGCCGAGGAGAGGATCTCAGTGAAGGCTGTGTTGCTGCCTGGGCAAAGCCAGGTGGACGTAGTTGAGCGACCGATGCCCAAACCTGGTTCAGGTGAAGTGCTTGTGCGCACGCGGGCGTCCGCGATCTGCGCAAGTGACTTGACGCTTTATCACGGTGACGCGCTTGTCGGAGGTGACAGCGCGGGGAAGGGAACCATCATCCCCGGTCATGAGCCTGCGGGCGATGTGGCCGAGGTCGGTGACGGCGTGCGCGGCGTGAAGGTCGGCGACCGTGTTGCCGTGCACCTGTCAATCGGATGCATGCGGTGCGAGTACTGCCGAGCGGGTTACATCCAGCAATGCGCCGAGTGGCGGTGTCTCGGGTTCGACGTCGACGGTGGGGACGCCGACTACCTCGTCATCCCGGACACGAACTGCTTGGTGCTGCCACCAGAGCTCTCATATGAAGCGGGAGCGCTGATCGTGGACAACTTCGGGACGCAGTTCCACACGCAGAAGCGGCTGGGCGTCTCGGGAATCGGCGTCACCGCCGTCATCGGGATCGGACCGATGGGGGCCTCCGCGATCCTGATCGCGAAGGCGCGCGGCGCTTGCGTGATCGCGGTCGACGTCGTCGACCACCGTCTCGCCTTGGCGGAGCGGCTCGGCGCCGACTACGTCGTGAACTCCGTAGGAGGCGGCGGCCTCGAGGAGATCCTCGCGATCACCAACGGGCGTGGAGTCGAGAAGGCGATCGACTGCTCGGGCAATCCAGCGGGCGAGAACCTCGCACTCGACGCCGCCGCGAAGCTGGGAAAGGTGGCCTTCGTCGGTGAATGTCCGGCGGTGTCGGTCAATCCAAGCGAGCAGTTCATCCGCAAGGAGCTCGACGTCATAGGTGCGTGGGTGTGGCCGATCTTCGAATACGAGGAGATCCTCCGCTTCCTCCTCCAGCACCGGATCGCGATCGAGAGCACGGTGAGCGATCGCTACGACCTGGCGCAGGCCCCGGAGGCGTTCGATCGGGTCGAACGCCGACTGGCCGAGAAGGCGATGTTCGTCTGGGACTAGGAAGGCGCTTCAAGAGACCTTTCAAGCAGCGCCCCTGCCAAGCGTTTCACGGAGGCCCCGATGGGCCGAGGAGATTGCCGTCATGGACGAGAACAACGAGAGCAGCGAGCAGGTCGACGTCTTCAGAGGCCTGTCCCGGCGCGACGTCGTGCGGTGGGGATTGGGCGCAAGCGCCGTGCTTCCATTCGGAGGGCTGCTGGCGGCGTGCGGGAGCAGCGGGAGCGGGAGCGGCTCTGGGGGCGGGGGCACCCCATCGAGCAAGTCGCACAACATCCTCAACTCGTTCTTCGCACTCAACAACGTCTACTACGCGACGTACAACAAGAGCGCTCGCGCGGCGATGGCTCAGCTCAACATGAAGTACCACGTCGCGGTGAGCAACAACGACCAGTCCCAGCAGAGATCCGCGCTGCAGAACGCCTTCGCACAGGGCATCGACGGCGTCACGATGATCAGCAGCAGCGAAGGGATCGAGCCGCAGCTGCTCGGGATCCTCAACCAGTCGAAGATCTACGCCTGCAACATGTGGAACAACGCTCCCTGGTCGACTCCGCTCGACATCGGCCAGTACTACCTGACCTACGGCGTCGTCAACGGGCCGGCGACCTTCGAGAAGGTCGCGTCGCTGCTGTTCGACAAGCTCGGCGGCAAGGGCAGAGTGATCCAGCTCAACGGCATCCTGGGCGCCAGCATCGACACCGAGCGGTTGGCGGGCGTTGCGGCGGCGGCGAAGCGGTACCCCAACATCGACATCGTCGCCACTCGCGCGGGCGGCTGGTCGCGCAACGTCGCGCTGCCGATCATCCAAGACCTGCTCGTGCAGTATCCCGACGTGGACGGCATCATCTCGCACAACGACGACATGACGGTCGGCATCGTCGAGGCGCTGCGGAAGAAGGGGCTGAACAAGAGAGTGGTGGTCGTCTCGGGGGACGGCGTCCCCGAGGGGCTGCAGTTGATCGAGAGCGGTGACGTGTACGCGTCGCTCGCCACGCACCCGGCGTGGCTCGGGGGTCACTTCGTCAGCCGTCTGTTCGACGCGTTCAACGGCTGGAAGCCGACGCCGGCGGAACGGATGATCCACTGGGGCTGCTTCGTCATCAACTCGCCGGCGGCGGCACGTGAGTACGGAAAGGTCATGTACGGAAGCACCTTCCCGTACGACTGGAAGAAGATGTCGCACGTGCTGCATCCGAACGATTGGGATCCGGGCAACCTCGTGGTCCCCTTCGATCCGGCCACGTACTGGGCGTACCGCGAGTCGGCCAGACCGAAGAACTACCAGTTGCCGGCGGAGTACCAGGGCGCTACCTGGGCGGCTGACAAGGAGAAGACCACGAAGCTCTGGGCGTCGCACTTCAAGGCGGATCCGTTGATCAAGACGCGCAAGCTCTGCACCAACGGCGCTGGCGACATCATCGTCTGAGGCGCGAGAGATGAGCCTTACCCCAACCTCTGCGAGCCCCGTCCCGCTGGGCGAATCCAAGCGTGCGGGCGTGCTGGAGCGCCTGCCGCCGCTCCGCGTCATCGGCCCGCTCATCATCCTGCCGGTGCTGGTGGTCGTCTTCGCCTTCTTGAACAGTCGCTTCCTGACGAGTCAGAACCTTCTCAACATCGTGCAGCAGGCAGCGGTGCTGCTCGTCGTGGCGGCGGCGGCGACCTTCGTCATCCTGATGGGCAGCATCGACCTCTCGGTCGGATCGATCATCACGTTGTGCGGGGTCACGGGCGCGCTGCTGCTGAAGGACCACGGCCAGTGGGCGCTGATATTCGTACCGCTGATCGGGCTCGGCGCCGGTGCGATCAACGGGTGGCTGTTCGCGTACGCGAAGCTGCCCTCGTTCCTCGTCACCCTCGGGACCCTGTACGCGTTCAACGGACTCGCGCTCTTCATCGTCTCCGGATCCTCGATTCCCGTCGCGCCGGGGCTGGGGCTCGGCAAGATCCTCGATGGAACCGTCATCGGCATCCCCACGATCGCGCTGTGGGCGGTCGGCATCACCCTCGTGCTGATGTTCGTGGCGCGCTCGACCCGCTTCGGCCGCTACACGTACGTCGTGGGCGGCGGAGAGAGCGTCGCGCGACTCTCCGGCGTGCCGATCCAACGGCACAAGTTCAAGGTGTTCGTGCTGTCGGGACTGCTGGCGAGCGTCGCGGGAATCCTGCTGATGTTCTTCCTCGGCGGCGGCGATCCTGACATGGGGACGTCGTATCTGCTGCCGACGATCGCCGCGGTCGTGATGGGCGGAACCCCGCTGAGCGGCGGAGTCGGCGGCCCGCACCGGACCATCCTGGGGGTCTTGATCATCACCGTCCTCAACAACGGCATGACGCTCGCGAACGTCCAGCCGTACCTGCAGGTCGTCATCCAGGGCTTCGTCGTAGTGGGCGCCGTCGCGCTCGCGATGGATCGCTCGCGGCTCCGGGAGATCAAGTGACGGGCGGCGCGACCGACGTCGCCTCCAACGGCTCTCGGCCGCTGCTCGCGGCCGAGGGGCTCGGGAAGTCCTACGACCACATCCCGGTCCTCAAGGACGTCAGCTTCGGGCTCAACCATCGCGAGGTGATCGGCCTGGCGGGCGAGAACGGGGCGGGCAAGTCGACCCTGCTCAACATCCTCAGCGGCGTGACGCGGCCCGACACGGGGCGGATGCTGCTGGGCGGAGAGGAGGTCCGGCTGAACGGCTATCGCGCGGCGAACCAGGCCGGTGTGTTCCGCGTCTACCAGGAGCTGTCGCTCGTCCCCAACGTCCCGGTGTTCGAGAATCTCTTCCTCTCGCACGAGCATCGCTTCGTCCGCTTCGGGATGCTGCAGCGCTCGGCGATGATCAAGCGGGCGTCGGAGCTGTTCGAGCAGTTCGGTCACGGCTGGATCGACCCGAAGCGGCAGACCGGGGCCTACGAGTTCACCGTGCGGCAGGTGATCGAGATCATCAAGGCGTTCGCCCTCGCGGAGCTGCTGGAGACCCAGGCCCCCATCCTCCTGCTCGACGAGCCGACCGCCGGGCTCCTGCACGACGAGACCGAGTTCTTCTCCGAGATGCTGCTGCGGGTCCGCGACAGGAGCGGCATCATCTTCGTGACCCATCGTCTCTCGGAGCTGCTCGACCTCTGCGACAAGGTGATGGTGCTCAAGGACGGAGCCGTGGTCGCGAGCGAGAGCGCAGCAGATCTGACCGAGGACAGCGTTCATCACCTGATGGTCGGGCGGACTCGTCGCGCGGACTTCTACAAGGAGGATCGTCAGGTCGCGCCGTCGGCGAATCCGATGTTGCGGGTGCGGGGCCTCTCGTCCTCGAAGTTCGCAGACGTGAGCTTCGACGTCTGCGAAGGCGAGATCCTCGGCATCGCCGGCGTCCTCGGGTCGGGCAAGTCCGAGCTCGCGCGGGCGCTCTTCGATCCCGACGAGCGCGAGCGCGGCAGCGTGTCGGTGCGTGAGCGTGAGCTCTCGTCCGGCGGCGTGGTCGCGTCGATGCGGGCGCGGATGGGCTACGTCCCGCCGGAGCGCCACGACGACGGGGCGCTGCTGTCGTTGCCCGTCTCATGGAACATCTCGCTCGCGCGCATCAGCACCGCTAACGGGAGAGGCGCGACCAAGCTCGATCTCGCGCAGGAGAAGCGCGAGGCGTCCCAGTATGTCGATCTGCTCGGCATCCGGACGCCGGGGATCGGGGCGCCGCTGCGGAATCTCAGCGGGGGCAACCAGCAGAAGGTGATCCTCGCGCGCTGGCTGGCGCGCGGGGTGGACGTGCTCGTGCTGGACAACCCGACCCGCGGGGTCGACGCCGGCGCCAAGGAGGAGATCTACGGAATCCTCCGTGACGTGACCGAGCGGGGCGCGGCGATCGTGCTGATCGGAGACGACCTGCCGGAGCTGATCGGCATGAGCACGCGCGTGATCTTGATGAAGGACGGCCGGATCGCGGCGACCGTCGAGACGCCGGTCGACGCCAAGCCCGAAGAAGTCGAGCTCGTCGGCCACATCGTCTGAACCCGATGCTCGCACGAGCCCCAACTCAAAGGAACGACATGACGCCACCGCTTGCGTTCGGACACGTCGCGCTGACGGTTCCCGACCTGGATGCCGGTATCGCGTGGTACAGCGAGCTGTTCGGATTCCAACTGATCGCGCCTCCGGGCGACGTCGGGCCGGGGGACGGCCACTTCTGGGACGTCGTCGCGGACGTCTTCGGCCCACGCCTTGGTGCGCTGCGGCTGGCGCACCTGCACTCCGCCAACGGGACGGCGCTGGAGATGTTCGAGTTCATCGACCCGAGATACGAGCGTCCCGATGACATGTTCGAGTACTGGCGTGGCGGCTTCAACCACATCTGCGTGGTCGATCCGGACATCGAGACGTTGACGCAACGGATCGTCGACCGTGGCGGCAAGATGCGTACGAGCAGGATCTGGGAGCTGTTCGAGGACAAGCCATACAAGATCTGCTACTGCGAGGATCCATGGGGCTCGGTCATCGAGCTCTACAGTCACAGTCACCAGCAGACGTTCGCGAATCCTCGCGCCGAAGCCGATGCCTGAACTGCTCCGTCGCGTCTGAGCTGACCCCAGACGATGAGCCTCCGAGGTCTGGACGTGCGATCGACGATCGACAAGTCCTCAGGGATTCCGTACTACGAGCAGCTGTGCGAGATCCTCGAGCAGGCGATGCGCGGCGGTCCGCTCGCGATCGACGATCGGCTACCGAACCAGGCTCAGCTATGTGAGGAGCACGGCGTGAGTCGGACGGTGGTGCGTCAGGCGCTCAACCAGCTGGCGAACGACGGTCTCATCGTTCGCCACAAGGGCAAGGGCTGCTTCGTGTCGCGGCCGAAGGCCGACCAGACACTGGTGTTCGAGCGTCAGCAGCCGCCGGCGCACATCTCGCAGGTCCTGGAGCTCGGCGAAGGCGATTCCGTGGTGCGGCTCGACCGACTGCGTTCGGTCGACGGCGAGCCGTGGATGGTGACCTCGACGTTCCTACCGTACGACTTGAGTGCGCCGTTGCTCGACTGCGATGTGCGACATCGCTCGTTGGACGCGATCCTGGAGCGTAACCTGGGGCTGAGGCTGGAGCGTGGGCGGCGGACGATCGAGTCGGCGCTCGCAGGTCCCGCGCACGCCGCGTTGCTGGCGATCGAGCCGGGTGCGCCGGTGCTGTTGCTGAAGGGCATCGACTACCTTGCGAGCGGTCGTCCGCTGGTGGGCTTCCTTGCCTGGCATCGCGGCGATCGGAGCCGCTTCGACGTCGAGTTGCAGCGTCATCGCGCGGGCCGCGAGGGGAGCGGGACGGAGCATCGCTCGAGCGCGCGCCGCTCCGCCCGGGTGCCCGACCTCATCTGACGGTCAGCGTCCCCTTCATGCCGGCGGCCTCGTGGCCGGGCACGGGGCAGTAGAACGTGTAGGTGCCGGGCTTCAGGGTCGCCGTCACTCTCGCGTCCTGACCCTGACCGACCGAGCCCTGCGGCGAGACTCCGTTCACGCCGTTGCCCTTCACCGCCACGCTGTGCGGAACGCTCGACGGGTTGCTCATGTCGAGCGTCACCGTGCCCGCCTTCGCCTGCAGCGTGGCGGTGGTGAACTTCAGCGCGCCGCTCGGGTCCGCGCTCAGCTTGACGACTTGGGCGCTGCCGCCGGCGGTGGCCGCGCCGGGCGTCGTGCCGGTCGTTCTCGTCGCGGTGCTGGGCGCGGCGGGCGCGGTCGAGCTCGACGACTTCGAGCTGCCGCCACAGCCGGCGGCGACCAGCGCAGCCGAAACAGCGGCGAGCGCGGCGAGCTGGATCCTGCGGTGGGAGCGCATGTGCCTCCTCTCGGATGAGCGCGCTTCGTGCGAACCTCTGTACCCGGATTCCAGAGCGAGATGCGCCGACAGCGCGCCGATCGTTGCGTGGTCCTCGGAGGAGCGGGTACCGAGGAGCGCATGGGCATCCTGAGCTCGGTCCGCGGCGTCCCCACCGTCGTCGGCATCAACCGGACCCAGGATGCGTCGATCGCAGTCGCGCGCGGGCCGTCGTACGTCGCGAGCCTGCAGAAGGAGCGCCTGACCCGCCGCAAGCATCACTGGGGACGGCTCGGCGACGTGCGCGACCGGTATCTCGCGCGCTTCCCGGAGCTGCGCGAGGAGGTCGACCTCGTCGTCGAGTGCTGGTCCTCCGACGGGGAGGTCGAGCAGCGCGCCGACTACCACCGGGAGCTGGCCGAGACGCTGCGCTTCCGCGACGGCATGCGCGTGGAGCAGGTTTCGCACCACCTCGCCCACCTCTACAGCGCGTTCCACCCGTCGCCGTTCGACGCCGCGGCGGTGATGGTGATCGACGCCCAGGGCAGCCGCGTCCGCGACCTCACGGAGGGGTTCGCGGGGCGCGACGGGGCAGCGCCCGAGCTGCTCGAGGTCGCGTCGTTCTACGACTGCACGCGGGACGGCGGCCTCGCGTGCCTCGGCAAGCAGCTGTGGGACGGCGACTGGGAGCGGCCGGTCGGACTGGGCTGCTTCTACTACCTGCTGACGCGGATGATCTTCCCGACAGGGGAGGGGAACGAGGGCAAGGTCATGGGGCTCGCGCCGTTCGGGCGCCCCGGCGTCCTCGGGCTGCCGCCGCTCGTCGTGGACGAGCACCGCGTCGCGATCCCCGCCGCGTGGTGCGAGCTGTTCGCCGAGCGCGAGCGGTTCGTGTTCCCGACCGAGGCCGGCGCGTCGATCGAGGACAGCGCCAACCTCGCGGCCGAGGGCCAGCAGGCCTTCGAGACGGCGCTGCTCGGGCTCGCGCGCTGGCTCGCCGAGCGGACCGGCAGGCGCGACCTGTGCTTCGCGGGCGGCGCGGCGTTGAACTGCTCCGGGAACGGGCGGCTCCTGCGCGAGAGCCGGTTTCGCCGCATGTTCATCCCGCCGAGTCCGCATGACGGCGGTACCGCGGTCGGCTGTGCGCTGTACGGCATGATCGAGCTGCTCGGGCAATCGAGCGCGTTCCGCTGGTCGAACGACTACCTCGGCCCGGAGCCCGACGAGGCGGCGCTGCGCGCGGCGCTCGACGGCGGCGGCGGGGATCTCGTCGTCGAGCGCCCCGACGACCTGCTCGACCGGGTCGTGGAGATCCTGGACCGCGGCGGCGTGGTCGCCGTCCACCACGACCGCAGCGAGTCGGGGCCGCGGGCATTGGGCAACCGCAGCATCCTCGCGGATGCGCGGCACCCGGCGATGCAGGACCACATCAACTCGAAGGTGAAGGGACGCGAGTGGTTCCGGCCGCTGGCCCCGATCGTGCTGCTCGACGCCGCGCCGGAGATCTTCGAGATCGACCGCCCCGCGCCGTTCATGCAGTTCGCCGCCGGCGTGCGGCCCGAGTACCGCGCGCGGCTGCCGGCGATCACCCATGTCGACGGGACGGCGCGGCTGCAGACGGTCGAGCGCGCGAGCAACCCGCTCCTGCACGCGCTCCTGACGCGCTTCGAGGAGCGGACCGGCTGCCCCGTCCTCCTCAACACCTCGCTCAACGGCCAAGGCGACCCGCTGACCGAGACCCCGGCCGACGCACTCGACTGCTTCCGGACGACCGAGATGCACGCGCTCGTGATGCCGCCGTTCCTCGTCCGCAAGCGCGACGAGCCGCCGCCCGTGCCGCGGTAGCCGGCCATCTGTGTTTGTCGGCCGCCGTCCTGGGAACCAGCAGCAGCGTGACAGCATCGGCTCCAGAGCCGCGTGTGCTCGCCGACGGCGACGTCTCGTCGCTGCTGCGGCGCTTCCAGTCGATCGCCGTCGCCGTCGTCGGGGACGTCATCTACGACGCGTATCTCGACGGCCCCGCGACCCGCCTGTGCCGCGAGGGGCCCGTGCCCGTCGTCGCGATCGCCGACCGGCGCGAGGCGGCCGGGGGCGCCGCGAACGTGGCCGTCAACCTGGCGGCGCTCGGCGCCCGCGTCGAGCTGTTCGCCGTCATCGGCGACGACGACGCGGGCGCGTGCGTGCTCGAGATCGCGCGCCGGCACGGCGTCGGCACCGACGGCGTCCTCGTCAGCTCCCGGCGGCGGACCTGCGCCAAGCTCCGGGTGCTCGCCGGAGGTCAGATCCTCGTCCGCTACGACGAGGGGACGGAGACGCCACCGGCGCCCGAGGAGCAGCAGCGGCTGCTGCGCGCGCTCGCCGGCGGACTCGCGCGCGCGGACGCCGTCGTCCTGTCCGACTACCGCGCCGGCGTCGTCACCGACCGGCTGATCGAGAGCGTCGCCCGCCACGGCCGTGGCGTGCCGCTCGTCGTCGACGGTCGCGACCCGCGGCGGTTCCGCGCCGCACGACCGGCGATCTGCACACCGAGCTTCAGCGAGGCCGCGCCGCTCGCCGGACCGAGCGCCCTGACCGCAGCCGACCGTGCCGGCGTGATCGCCGCGTCGGCCGAGCGGATCCTCGCCGAGACGGGCGCCGACGTCGCGGTCGTGACGCTCGACCGCGACGGTGCCGTGGTCCTCGAGGCCGGGCGCCCGGCGCGGCGCGTCGTCCGCGAGGCGGTGCCGGAGCGCTCGAGCGCCGGGGCGGGCGACACCTTCACCGCCGCCCTCGCCCTCGCCGCGGTCGCGGGGACGGATCCGATGACGGCGGCCGTGGTCGCCGCGGCGGCGGCGGAGGTCGTCGTCGCCAAGCGCGGAACGGCGACCTGCTCGCCGGCGGAGCTGCGGCTGCGGCTGCTGCCCGACCGCAAGCTGATCGCCGACGTCGACGGCCTCGCCGAGGTCGGCGAGCGACACCGCCGCGAAGCGCGGCGCATCGTGCTCGCCAACGGCTGCTTCGACATCCTGCACCGCGGGCACGTCGCGCTCCTGCACGGCGCCAAGCGCGAGGGCGACGTGCTCGTCGTCGCCGTCAACGGCGACGACAGCGTCCGCCGGGTGAAGGGGCCGTCGCGGCCGGTCAACACGCTGGCGGATCGGATCGAGGTGCTCGCCGCGCTGCACTGCGTCGACCACATCGTCGCCTTCGACGAGGACCAGCCGCTCGACGTCATCCGGGCGCTGCGACCGGACGTGCTCGTCAAGGGCGGCGACTACACCGAGGAGAGCGTGCCGGAGGCCCCGCTCGTCCGCGCCCTCGGCGGGCGGGTCCAGATCCTCGAGCTCGTCCCCGAGCACTCCACCACGCGCACGATCGAACGGGTTCGGGTCCCGCCGAGCCGATGAGCGCCATCGACGTCCTGATCCCGGCCTGCAATCGGCCGGCGGCGCTCGCCGTCACGCTGGCGTGCCTGATCGGGCAGACCGAGCGCGACTTCCGCGTCGTCGTGTCCGATCAGACCGAGGACGGCGACCCGTTCGAGGCCGCGGAGCTGCTCGCGGTCGTGCGCGTCCTGCGGCTCCGCGGCCACGCGGTCGACCTGCACCGGCACCTGCCTCGGCGCGGGCTGGCCGAGCACCGCCAGTTCCTGCTCGACGAGGTGACGGCGCCCTGCTGCCTGTTCCTCGACGACGACGTCATCCTCGAGCGCGACATGCTCGAGCGGCTGCACGCGACGCTCGCCGAGGAACGCTGCGGGCTCGTCGCGTGCGGACTGATCGGGCCGTCGTTCGAGCACGACGTGCGGCCACACGAGCAGGCGTTCGAGCGCTGGGAGGGCCGGGTCGAGCCAGAGCTCGTGACGCCCGAGTCGAACGCCTGGCAGCGCCATCGGCTCCACAGCGCCGCCAACCTGCTGCACGTCCAGCGCGGGCTCGGCATCCGGCCGGGGAGCTCGATCCGCTATCGCCTCGCGTGGGCGAGCGGCTGCGTGATGTACGACGCGGAGAAGCTGCGCGACGCCGGCGGGTTCTCGTTCTGGTCGCAGCTGCCGGACGTCCATTGCGGCGAGGACGTCCTCGCGCAGGTGCGAGTGATGGCGCGGCACGGCGGCTGCGGCATCATGCCGTCGGGCGCCTTCCACCAGGAGCTGCCGACGACCGTCCCCGTTCGGGACGTCGACGCCCCGCGGGTCCTGCCGATCGTCGCCGACGCCGAGCTCGACCGTGCGTGAGGCGGGCGTCGAGCGGATCGCGGTCCTGCGCGCGAACGCCGTCGGCGACTTCCTCTTCTGCGTCCCGGCGCTCGACGCACTGCGCGCGGCCTACCCGCGGGCGGAGATCACGCTCCTCGCCCGCCCGTGGCACGCGGACTTCCTCGCCGGACGCCCCGGACCGGTCGACCGCGTCGTCGTCGTGCCGCCCGCGCACGGCGTGCGCGACGAGCCCGGCGTGACCGAGAACCCCGCGGGGCTGGAGCGCTTCTTCCGCCGGATGCGCGCCGAGCGGTTCGACCTGGCGCTACAGATGCACGGCGGCGGGCGCTGGTCGAACCCGTTCGTGCGGCGGCTGGGAGCGCGCGTGACCGCGGGCAGCCGTGCGGCGGAGACGGCCCCGCTGGACCGCTGGATCCCGTACGTCTACTTCCAGCCCGAGATCGCCCGCTGGCTCGAGATCGCAGGGCTCGTCGGCGCGTCGCCGGTCACGCTCTCGCCCTCCGTCACCGTCGTGCCCCGAGACGTCGAGGAGGCCGCGCCGCTCACCGCGCCGGGGCCGTTCGCCGTACTGCACCCCGGGGCCGGGGCCCCGCGCCGCCGCTGGGCCCCCGAGCACTTCGCGGAGGTCGGCGACGCGCTCGCGGCGCAGCGACTGCGGGTGATCGTGACCGGGACCGGCGGCGAGCGCCGCATCGTCGACGCGGTCTGCGAGGCGATGCGGGCGCCCGCCGAGCGGGCGTGCGACGCGCTGTCGCTCGGCGGGCTCGCGGGCCTGTTGGCGCGCGCCGCCGTCGTCGTCTCCAACGACAGCGGGCCGCTGCACCTGGCCGCCGCGGTCGGTGCCCCGACCGTCGGCATCTTCTGGGTCGGGAACCTCGTCAACGGCGCTCCGCTCACGCGCGCCGCGCACCGGCCCGTCGCGTCCTTCCGCGTGGACTGCCCGGTCTGCGGGCGCCGCAACGTCGAGACGTCCTGCGAGCACGACGCCTCGTTCGTCGACGACGCGCCGGTCGGCGAGGTGGTCGATGCCGCGCTCGAGCTCCTCGGCGGCGTCGCGCGCGGGGAGAGGCTGGCGGGGTGACAGCGGCCGCCCGTCGGCGGGTGCTCGTCTGGCACGTCCACGGCAGCTACCTCACGGCGCTGGTCCAAGGGCGGCACGAGTACCTGCTCCCGCTGACGCCCGCCGCCGACGCCGACGGCAGCGGACGGCTCGGCTATCCCTGGCCGCAGCGGGCGCGAGCGGTCCCCGTGGCCGCGCTGCGCGACGAGCAGATCGACGTCGTGATCGTCCAGCGCCCACACGAGCTGGCGCTCTGCGAGGCGTGGACGGGGCGCCGCCCGGGCGGCGACGTTCCGGCGATCTGGCTCGAGCACAACGCACCGCAGGGCCGCGTCCTCGAGATGCGGCACCCGGCGGCCGACCAGCCCGGCGTGCTGCTGGTCCACGTCACCCACTTCAACGACCTCTTCTGGGACGCGGGCGCGGCGCCGACGCGGGTGATCGAGCACGGGATCGTCGACCCCGGCTACCGCTACACCGGAGAGCTCGCGCGGGCCGCCGTCGTCGTGAACGACGCCCGCCGCCGCGGTCGCGTGACGGGCACCGACCTGCTGGCGCGCTTCGCGCAGGCGGCGCCGCTCGACCTGCTCGGGATCGACGCGGCGGCGGTCGGCGGCATCGGCGACGTCCCGTTCGAGCAGCTCCACGACGTGATCGCGCGGCGCCGGGTGTACCTGCACCCCGTCCGCTGGACGTCGCTCGGCCTCTCCCTGCTCGAGGCGATGCACGTCGGGATGCCGGTCGTGGCGCTCGCCACGACCGAGGTCGTCGAGGCCGTTCCGCCCGAGGCCGGCGACGTCTCGACGGACGTCGACCGCCTGACGGCCGCGCTCCGCCGCCTGGTGGCCGATCCGGACGAGGCGCGGGAGCGCGGGCGGGCGGCGCGCGAGGCCGCGCTCGCCCGCTACGGTCTCGCGCGGTTCCTCGCCGACTGGGACCGCGTCATCGCCGAGGTGGCCGGATGACGTCCAGCGCGCTCGGGGAGCTGGCGCACGTCGCGGTCCTGCGCGCCCTGCCCGGGCTCGGCGACCTGCTGTGCTCGATGCCTGCCCTGCGGGCCGTGCGGCGCGCGTACCCCGACGCCCGCATCACCCTGATCGGGCTGCCCTCGGCGCGGGCGCTGGTCGCCCGCTTCGCGGACTACGTCGACGAGCTGCTGCCGTTCCCCGGCTTCCCGGGCATTCCCGAGGTGCCGGTCGATCCGGCGCGCACGACCGCGTTCCTCGTCCGCGCGCAGGCGCGCCGGTTCGACCTCGCGATCCAGCTCCACGGGAGCGGCCAGGCGACCAACCCGTTCGTGGCGCTGCTCGGCGCGCGCCGCAGCGCGGGGTTCGTGCTGCCCGGCTTCGCGAGCCCGGATCCCGAGCTGTTCCTGCCGTATCCCGCCGACCGGCCGGAGCCGCTGCGCCACCTCGCCCTGATGCGGTTCCTCGGCCTCCCCGCCGACGACCCGGCGCTCGAGTTCCCGCTCGGCGCCGGGGACCGCGAGGAGGCCGGGCGGCTGCTGAGCGACCACGCCGTCGCCGGCCCGTACGCGTGCGTCAACGTCGGCGCCGCGGAGGTGCTGCGGCGCTGGCCGGCGGAGCGGTTCGCGGAGGTCGCGGACGGGCTCGCCGAGCGAGGCCTCCGGCCGGTGCTCGTCGGGGCGCCGGGCGAGGAGCCGTTGACCGCGGCCACGGCGGCGCTGATGGACGCGCGCGCCGCCGACCTCGCGGGCGCGACGTCGTTGGGCGGGCTCGCCGCCGTGCTGCGCGGCGCGACGCTCACCGTGACGAACGACACCGGGACGTCGCATCTGGCGGCTGCGGTCGGCGCGCCGAGCGTCGTCGTCTTCAGCGGATCCGACCCTCGCCGCTGGGCGCCGCTGGACGGCGCGCGCCACCGCGCGCTCGGCGTCCCCTCCGTCGAGGAGCAGGGTCGCCGCTGCCTGCGCGAGGGCTGCCACGGCTGGGGCGAGCCGGCGGTCGCCGAGGTGACGCCGGCGGACGTGCTGGCGCAGTGCGACGAGCTGCTGCTGCTCTCCGTCGGCCGCCCGGCGCGCGGATCCCGCGCCCCCGCAGCGGCCGACCGTTTCCGTCAGGTTCGCGCTCTGACCGCACGCGCACGACCATGACGACGCTCGCGTGAAACCCCGCGGATCGAGCGTTCCAGCGGTGATCGCGCGCGTCGGCGTTGGCCAGAAGGCCAGTCTTGCGCGCGCCGACTCGTCCCGGAGGAGCATCCTCGCGAAGCTGCCCTTGCGGGCGGTCGCGATCGGTCCGATGCTGTCAGTACACGTCATCGAGGCAAGCGGCACGTCGCAGCAGCAGCCTGTCGCTTGCAGCCGACAGCCTGGAGCGAGGCGCGATGGATTTTCATAGAGCATTGTCGGAGGCGGCCAAGCAGGGTCCCGCGGAGCCGTCCGAGAGCATTTCCGTCAACGAGTACATCGAACGGGTCGCCGCCCACCCGTCGATCGCGGCGACCGCCCACCAGCGGATCCACGACATGATCCGCGCAGCCGGATCGAGGCCCGGCAAGCATGCCGGCGAGACCTGCCACGACTTCTTCGCGGCCGAGCTGTTCGGACTGGACGTCCCGCTCGACCGCGTCGTCGGGTACTTCGAGACCGCTGCGCAGGGCCACGAGACGCGGCGCCGGATCCTCCTGCTGTGGGGACCGCCCGGCGGCGCGAAGTCGACGGTCGCCGCGATGCTCAAGCGCGGCTTGGAGGCGTGGTCGCGGATGCCCGAGGGCGCGGTCTACGCGCTCGAGGGCTGCCCGATGCACGAGGAGCCGCTGCACCTGATCCCGCCGCCGTTGCGGGCGCAGGCGCGCGAGCACACGCGGGTGGCGGTCGAGGGCGGCCTCTGCCCGGTCTGCCGGCACCGGCTCGACGAGGAGCTCGGCGGCGACTTCCTGCGCTTCCCGGTCGAGCGCGTCTACCTGTCGGAGGCCAAGCGCGTCGGGATCGCGACGTTCGAGCCCGGCGACCCGAAGTCGATGAGCATGGAGCAGCTGACCGGCGGCATGGACTGGAAGGCGATCGAGCGCTACGGCTCCGACGCGCATCCGCTCGCGCTCGACTGGCAGGGCGAGTTCTCGAAGTCGAACCGCGGCCTGTTCGAGGCGATCGAGCTGCTGAAGAACCCGGCCGAGTTCCGCAACCTGTTCCTGACGATGGCGCAGGAGAAGCAGTTCAAGGTCGCCAAGTTCGGCTACATCGACTCCGACTGCGCGATCGTCGCCCACACGAACGAAGCCGAGTTCCGCGCCTTCATGGCCGATCCGCGCAACGAGGCGCTGAAGGACCGCCTGGTGACCGTCGCGGTGCCGTACAACGTGCGCGTCTCCGACGAGGAGCGCATCTACCGCAAGCTGCTGACCGACCGCAACAACCGCGGCGCCGGCGAGCTGCACCTCGCGCCGCACGCGCTGCACGCAGCCGCGATGGTCGCCGTCCTCTCGCGGCTGAAGGAGCACGAGAACCTCGGCGCGGTCGAGAAGATGAAGCTCTACGACGGCACCGAGATCGGCGAGTGGAAGCTCGCGCAGATCCCGGAGATCAAGCGTGCAGCCGACCACGAGGGCATGACCGGCCTCGGTCCGCGGCGCATCGTCGACATCCTCTCGGGGGCCGCCGAGTCGGCCTCCGATCAGTCGGAGGGCGAGAAGTACCTGACCCCGATCATGGCGCTGATCGCGCTGACCGACCAGATCGAGCGGATGGAGCTCTCGCGCGAGGAGCGCGAGCAGCTGCAGGCGTTCGTCGTCGATGCGCGCAAGGAGATCGACCGGCAGCTGAAGGACGAGGTTCGCAAGGCGTTCGTGCCGGCGTTCGGCGAGCACGCGCAGAAGCTGCTCGACAACTACCTGACGAACGTCGAGGCCTTCTGCCAGGGCACGAGGACGAAGGACCCGATCACGAAGGAGGATCGCGATCCGGACGAGAAGCTGATGCGGGCGATCGAGGAGCGGGTCAAGCCGTCGGTGCCCGAGTCGGCCAAGGACACGTTCCGCCAGGGCGTGCTGATGCGGATCGGGATCGCGCTGCGCAGCGGCGAGCGGCCGCTCAGCTACAAGACCGACACGATCCTCGCGCTGGGCATCGAGGAGTACCTGTTCGACCAGCTCAAGGACATCGTGCGGGTGACCGTCTCGAAGTCGAATCCGGACAAGGAGCAGGCGATGCGCCTCAACGAGGTGATGCGCGAGCTGTGCGACCACGGCGGCTACAACGAGGACTCCGCCCGCGACCTGCTCGACTACGTTGGCCAGCTGCTCAACCGTTAGGGGCCTGAGATGACCGTGGTCGCCGACGACGCACTGCCGCGCGAGCAGGGCAGGCGCGACGCGTTGCACCATCGCGACCGCGTGCGCCGCAAGATCGTCGAGCAGCTCAAGCAGCGCATCGGCGAGGAGGACATCGTCGCCTCGGGCCCCGAGAAGAAGCTGCGGGTGCCCGTCAAGGGCACCCGCCAGTGGCGCTTCATCTTCGATCGCGGCGAGGGATCGGGCGTCGGGCAGGGCGACGCCGAGCCGGGCGACGTGCTCGGTCCGCCGAGCGGGGCCGACGGCGACGGAGAGGGCCTCGCCGGCAGCGAGCCGGGCGAGGAGACGTACGAGGTCTGGCTCGACATGCGCGACGTCGAGGAGCTGCTGTTCTCCGAGCTTGCGCTGCCGCGCCTGAAGGCGAAGCAGGCGGCCGACCTCGCCGAGACCGACATCGTCTACAACGACATCGCGCGCACCGGCCCGCAGGTCGACAAGAAGGCGACGCTGCGCGCCAACCTCGCGCGCAACGCGCGCCGCGGCCACGCGCACGTCGGCGACGTCGACCGCGTCGACCTGCGCTACCTGTCCTACCGCGAGCAGCCGAAGCCGCGCCACCGCGCGGTCGTGTTCTGCGTGATGGACATCTCGGCGAGCATGGGGACCGACCGCAAGCGCATGGCGCGGCTGTTCTTCTACTGGTGCGTGCAGTTCCTGCGGCGTCGCTACGACCAGACCGAGATCGTCTTCGTCGGCCACACGACCGAGGCGTGGGAGATGTCGGAGCCCGAGTTCTTCGGGCGCGTCGAGTCGGGCGGCACGCGCGTCTCCTCCGCGTACGAGCTGGTCGGCGAGATCCAGCGACGGCGCTTCCCCGCGCAGGAGTGGAACGCCTACGTGCTGCACACGTCCGACGGCGACAACTTCACGGCCGACAACCACCGCACGCTCGAGCTGATCGAGCGGCTGGCGACGAGCTGCTCGCTGATCGGCTACCTCGAGGTCGACTCGTCGGGGGCCGCGCAGCCGTACAAGCTGTCGGGCTTCTTCGCCGCGCACGCACGCGACCTCGACGGCTTCGTCGCGGCGACGGCGGCGAACGACCGCGAGCTGTGGCCGGCGCTGAAGCAGTTCTTCGCGAAGCACGAGGTCGAGGAGGCGGTCGCCTCGTGAGCTCCGCTCCCGCGTACACGGTGGCCGACCTGCAGGAGCTCGACGACCGCTGCGAGGCGATCGCCGCGCAGCTCGGCTTCGAGGTTCCGCCGATCGTGTACCACCTGATGCGCAGCACCGAGATCTACGACATCGCGGCGCGCGGGCTGCCGGGGCGCTACAGCAGCTCGCGCTTCGGCGCGGCGTACAGCCAGCAGCACGAGCAGTACCGCATGGGGCGCTCGCGCATCTACGAGCTGATCGTGAACACCGAGCCCGTGCGCGCGTACCTGCTCGACGGCAACAGCCTCGTCGCGCAGACGCTCGTGATCGCCCACTGCGCGGGGCACGCGTGGTTCTTCGACAACAGCTGCTGGTTCGAGCCGACCGACCGCGCGATCCTGCCGCGCGTGCGCAGCGCCGCGGAGCGGATCGACGGCTACATGGCGGAGCACGGCCGCGACCGCGTCGAGGACTTCATCGACGCGTGCACGGCGATCGCGATCCACCAGCCGCAGGCGCAGATGGTGCGCCGCGCCGAGCCGGTCGACGAGGTCGAGCGGCCCCAGCGCTACGACCGGCTGTTCCCCGAGGAGGTCGCGGCCGAGCGCGAGCGGCTCGCGCGCGAGCGCGCCGAGCGCCGTGCCCGCGTGCCGGCCGAGCCGGAGCCGGACCTGCTCGGCTTCATCGAAGGGCACGCGCGCGGGCTGGAGGACTGGCAGCGCGACGTGATGACGATCCTGCACTCCGAGCAGGCCTACTTCATGCCGCAGCTGCGGACGAAGATCGCGAACGAGGGGCTCGCGGTGCTCTGCCACCAGGAGATCTGCCAGCGGCTGTTCCTCCCGACCGATCGCTACTGGGAGTACGAGCAGCTGAACGCGTCGGTCGTGCAGCCGCATCTCGGTCAGGTGAATCCCTACAACCTCGGGATCACGATCCTGCGCGAGATCATGCGCATCGCGACCGAGCCCGACGAGGAGGAGCGCGAGCGCTGGGCCTGGGCGGGGTCGGCCGATCCGTTCGAGCAGGTGCGGACGGTCTGCCGCACCTACGACGACGAAGCGCTCCTGCGCGAGTTCCTGACCCCCGCGGTGTGCGAGCGGGCGCGGCTGTTCGCGTTCGAGCACCTCCACGGCGACCCCCGCCGCGTGCGCGTCTCCTCGCGCGAATGCGACGCCGTGCGCGACGTGCTGATCCGCCAGCACGCCACGTTCGGCATCCCGCACATCGAGATCGTCGATGCCGACTACCGCGGGCGCGGCCAGCTCTACCTCGAGCACCGCGCCGCCGGCGAGGAGGAGCCCAGCCTCGATCCCGAGTACGCGCGCGGGACGCTGACGCAGATGGCGGTCCTCTGGGGTCGCCCCGTGATCGTGCACACCGTCAAGGACGACGAGCCCGTCTGGTACGTCGGCCATCCGCACGGAAGCAGCGAGGAGACGGACGAGGCGCCCTGAGGCGCCGGCCCCCGAGCCGGCGGGGGAGGGCCGGCGGACGTTGGATCTGGTGCTTGACCTGCGCGACCGTTCTCTCATAGCGCTCCGTTGAGCCGGACACTGTTCCGTGAGACGGAACTCAACGGAGGAGAACGAGGATGAGCAGGGCACGCAGGACGCTCGTGACCGCGGCCGTCGCGGTGATCGCATTCGTCGCCGCGGCGACGGTCGCCGCGGCCGCGCCGATCTCCGGGTCGGAGGACCAGGACGCAGCCGAGTACTACACGCTGCTGGAGCACCACACGCGCTGGGTGGAGACCACCTGGGACGCCGCCGCGGGGAGCTACAAGCTGGCGGACTACGACTTCGGCAGCGTGCTCGGCAACGCCGTGCTGCTGAAGTTCGGCAGCTACGACGCCGGCCAGACGGGCATCTCGCGTGACCTCCTCAGCGATCACACCGTGCGCACGATCGAGCGCTTCGCCGCCTCGAACCGCTGGGTGAACCCCAACGGCGAGTGGGGCAAGGGCGTCTACTTCGACTCGACCTTCGAGTCCTACTTCGTCGCCGGCGCTCGGCTCATGTGGGACGACCTCGATCCTGCCACCCGCGCGAACGTCGACACGATCGCACGCGCGGCCGCCGACAACGTCGTCGCGCTCGGCGCCGGCAACGACCCGCTCTCCCCGGGCTGGACGACGAACGGTCTGCTCGGCGGCTACCGGGCGGACACGAAGATGGAGGAGATGGGCACCCGCACGATGCCGCTCGCGATGGCGCTCGCCTACCAGCCGGAGAACCCGGCCGTCGGGAGCTGGCGGACCTGGCTGGATCGCTGGACGATCAGCATGACCGGCCTGCCCGCGGCCGATCAGGCAAACCCCACGCCGGTCGACGGTCAGCCGATCGCGGCCTGGACGCAGGCGCACAACATCTTCGACACGTTCGTGACCGAGAACCACGGATCGCTCGCGTCGATCTACCAGGAGTCCGCCGGCGCCTATCCGGGTCGCGACGTCGTGCAGTTCCTGATCGCCGGGCAGCCGGTCCCCGAGGCGCTGCGCTCCGTGCCGAGCGCGCGCGAGCTCGGCGCGACGCTCGAGCGGATCGGCACCGACGCCGGCGTGGCCGAGGACTTCATGGTCGCCGACCGTCACCATCTCTACGGGCGCAACGTGCTGCCGATCAGCTACCGCGCGGTGGTGCTCGGAGATCCGTACGCGGCGCGTGCGGAGCGGCTGCTGCTCGACCACCTCGCGCCCTACCAGGCGTACGCGCCCGCGGATCGGCTGACGAAGTTCAGCGGCGAGCCGAAGTACGAGCCGGAGGCCCGGGCGGAGCTCGCGATGGCCTACGTCCTGCACTACGCCCGCGCGCAGCTCGGCGGCGGTGCGCAGCCGGTCTCCGAGCAGCAGTACTTCGCCGGTCGCTCGGGCGCGACCGACTACGGCGCCGACGTCGGTCTCGTGGCGCAGCAGACGCCGGCGGCGCTCGCCGCGGCGGTGACGAAGCCGGGCTTCGCGAAGTTCGCCTACCTGCCCCAGCATGACGACTGGCTGTTCGACGTCTCGGCCTCCTCGCCGGCGCTGCTGCCGTCGACCGGCCTCGCGTTGACCAGCCGCAGAGCGCACGTCTACCGCGCCGCGCGCGACGGCTTCGACGCCTCGGCGACGGTCGTCACGACAGCCGGCGGCGCTGCGGGGTACGCGACCCTGCCCGACGGCGAGGCCGTCTACGCGACGACCGGCCTGGGCGCCGACGAGGGCGCGTTGCGCGTCACGAACCTGACGATGCCCGGCGTGCCCGGGCTCGACGGCGACCGCACATTCGCCGGCGCGGACGGCAGCGTCACGCTCTCCGGCGCGACCGACAACGGACTCGGGGACGGCGGCGTCGACGTCCACTTCGACGCGACGAGCGCACGCTACGTCCGCTTCCAGGGCGTCAGGCCCGCGGGCGTCTACGGCTACTCGCTCTACGGGCTCGAGGTCCACGACGGCAGCGGCGCCGATCTCGCCCAGGGCAAGCCGTCGAGCGCCTCCTCGTTCGACGCCGTGGCGCCGCCCGGCCCGTTCCCGCCGCAGGCCGCGACCGACGGCGATCCGACCACGCGGTGGGCGGTCTCACGCGCGGACCGCGCGCGCGGCGACAGCTGGCTGCAGGTCGATCTCGGCGCCGCGCAGCGCTTCGACGACGTCCGCCTGAGCTTCGACCCCGCCTATGCGGCGCAGTACCGCATCGAGGTCTCCGACGACGGCACGACGTGGCGCGACGTGGCGGCGGTGCCGACGCGGCACGCGTTCGCGGGCGATTGGCTCAACGTCGACGGTCGCGCCGGCTTCGTCGTGCGCGGCAGCACCAACCCGATCGCGGTGAGCGCGACCTCGGCGACGCTGTCGTCCGGTCCCGCGACCGGGGCAGCTGGGATGGTCGTCGAGGCGCGACCGGCGGAGAGCGCGAGCCGGACCGCCGCGGCCGCGGCCGCCGCCGCCCCGAGCGGCGGTCCGCCGGCGCTGCGAGCGAGCCTCGCCGGCGGGTTCCTGAGCCTCTTCGACCTCGGCTCCGAGGATCTCTCGAACGTGTCGCTGACGCTGCCGCAGCCGGGGCGCGACGCGCGTCTCTACCGCGGCGTGCAGACCACCGGCCGGGGCCAGACGAGCTACCTGGTCGAGCTCGCCGGCCATGACGGCCGCGTCGAGGCGCCGCGCTTCGCGCTCGACCAGCGGTCGGGCGCGTCCCTGCGGATCGAGGTGACCGATTCCCAGCACGTCACGGTCACCGACGTGGCGAGCAGCGGCGTGGCGCTGATCGCGCTGCGCTCGCTCGCGACGGGCGAGCGCCGCTTCGCCGCGGTGCCGGCGGGACGCACCCGCGCGATCCGCTTCGCGCGCGGGCGCCAGACGCCGAGCACGAACCTCGCGACGACGATGACGAGCTACCCGACCTCGCCGCTGCCGCCCGGCATGTCGGATCCGGACCTCGCCGTCGACGGCGACCCGTCGACGAGTTGGCGACCCGGCCGCGACGGGCGGATGGTCGTCGACCTCGGTCAGGTCCGAGCGCTCGGCGGGCTGCAGGCGCAGTGGACGCACGGCCGCGAGCCGGCGATCGAGGTCTCGCTCTCCGACGACGGCGTCACGTACCGCCCCGTCGCGAGCGGCCGCGGTCGCCTGGCGCTCGGAGGCGCCAGCGGTCGCTGGGTCGCCGTCCGCGTGCCGGGGTGGAGCCACGGAGATCCGCAGCTGGCCGAGCTGACGCTCGATTCGCTGGCGGGCCCGTAGGATGCGCGGCGATGTCGCCGCTGCTCGCCGCCATCCACATCGACGTCAACGGCGTCGACGTGCTGAGCTCGTCGTCCGCGGAGCCCGGCCGCCCCGCCGCGTTCCTGATGTTGCTGGCGTTCCTCGTCACGTGGCTCTTCATCCGCACGAGCGCGCGCCTGATCCGCATGCAGGTGAAGTGGTGGCCGGGCAACGTCGAGACGTCGAGCGGGCTGCACATACACCACCTCGTGTGGGGGATCGTGCTGATGATGATCGCGGGCTTCATGGCGTTCGCCACGAATCTGGGATCGCCGTGGTGGGAGCTCACCGCGATCGCGTTCGGCATCGGCGTCGGCCTGACGCTCGACGAGTACGCCCTCTGGCTGCACCTCGAGGACGTCTACTGGTCGGAGGAGGGCCGCTCGTCGATCGATGCGGTCGTCATCGCCTTCCTGTTCGCGGGGCTGGTCGTCGTCGGTGCGCGCCCGCTCGACCTCGACAACAGCGGCGACGTGTGGCTGACCCTGCTCTACGCCGCGCTCGCGCTCGGGTTCGCGCTGATCACGCTCGCGAAGGGCCGGCTGTTCCTCGGCGTGGTCGCCTTCTTCATCCCGCTCGTCGGCATCTACTGCGCCTGCCGGCTCGGCAAGCCGCGCTCGATCTGGGCCCGCAAGCGCTACCGCGACGCCACGGCGCGCGGACGTCGCCAGTTGGAGCGGGCCGTGCGGCGCTGGCCGCCGGACCGCCGCAGCAGACGCATCGGCCGGCGCCTGCAGGATCTCATCGGGGGGACGCCGAGCCCGGAGCTGGAGGCGACGCCGGCGGCTGGGGAAGGCCCGCCGCCGGCCGGCCCCGCCGCCTGAGCTGGGCGTCTACGGCGAGCAGTTCGACGGCGCCTTGTTGCCGGCGAAGCGGTCGGCGATCCACGGCAAGTACTCGTGCTGGGCGACGAACGGGATCGTCTGGTGGGTGGCGCCGGGGTAGACCGAGCACTCGACCGGCTGGCCGAATCTGCAGGCCCGCTGGACGTACTGCGTGGTCCCGTTCGGGTTGACGACGGGGTCGGCCGTCCCCTGCAGCGTCAGCAGCGGCGCGACCGTCGTCTGGTTGCCAACCGTGTTCTGGTCGAACCGCTGTCTCTAGGAGCCCGGCAGCGGCTGCTCGAAGAACGTCCACGTCGACGCCGAGCTCCTGGATCACGTCGGCGAGATGGATCGTGCACTCGACGTTCAAGGCCTGCAGCACCTGCACGCCCGGTTGCGCGACGACGTCGTTCACGAGTCGAGCACGGCGTTCGCGGCCGTCGTGCCGCCCCCGTCTCCTGCGCATCCTCGGCGGCGGGTTCTGGAGCGTCTCGTGCAAATCGTTTTGCTACGGTGCCCCGCGTGAGCTCCCGATCGGTCTCCATCGCCGACGTCGCCGCCGCCGCCGGCGTGAGCGCGACGACCGTCTCGCACGTGATCAGCGGGAGACGGCCGGTCGGCGAGCAGACGGCGGCCGGGGTGCGCGCCGCGATGCGGGAGCTCGGCTACGTGCCGAACCACGTCGCCCAGAGCCTGCGTCGCGGGCACTCGCGCACGATCGGCCTGCTCGTCCCCGACATCGCGAATCCGTACTTCGCGGAGCTGGCGCGCGGGGCGGAGGACGCCGCGGAGGCGCGCGGCCTGAGCCTGCTGCTGTGCAACACCGCCTTCGACGCCGCACGCGAGGAGCGCTACCTCGACGTCCTGCGCGCCGGCCGCGTCGACGGCATGCTCTACGCCGCCGGCGCGCCACCGCGGACCGAGCGGCTCGCGGAGCTGGCGCGGACCTTCCAGCTCGTGATCGTCGACGAGGAGCTGGAGGGTGTCGCCGCCAGCAGCGTCGTCTCCGACAACGCGCGCGGCGGCCGCCTCGCCGGCGAGCATCTGCGCGCGCTCGGCCATCGTGACGTGCTCGTGCTCGAGGGCCCGCGGGAGCTGCGATCGGCACGCGACCGGGGCGCCGGCTTCGCCGCGGCGTTCGCCGGCTGCGAGGCCCGCCTCACGCACGTCGCCGGCGACTATCGCGCCGACCGCACGGCCGCCGCGGTCGCGCAGGCCCTCGCCGCGCGCCGTGGCGGCGCGCCTCCGTTCACCGCCGTCTTCGCCGCCAACGACGTCGTCGCCCTCGCGGCGATCGAGGCGCTCGCGGTCGCGGGCCTGCGCGTGCCGCAGGACGTCTCGGTCGTCGGCTACGACGACACGGTGCTCGCGGGGCTCGTGCGACCGGCGCTCACGACGGTCCGCCAGCCCGTCCAGCGGATGGGCTGGATCGCGGCCGAGCGGCTGGCGGCGGCGTTGGCCGGCGAGGACGGCTCCGAGCTCAGCAGGGTGGTGCTCGACGTCGAGCTCGTTGCGCGCCAGAGCAGCGGCCCGGCGACGGGCCCCACGACGAAGGGAGCTTCACGATGACGAGCCCGCGGCTCGCGATCCAGCAGATCGTCACGGGCGAGCTGGAGAGCTCGCTGGAGGTCGACCTGCTCGGCGGCGGCATCTCGCCGCACCTGAGCCGGCAGCAGATCCTGCCGTACGCCTACCGCGAGGACTTCCCCCGCCAGGACGGCACGCGGGCGGCCGGCTCGATGGTTCCGGTCCCGGTCTGGCTGATCGAGGGCACCGCCCGCGTGACGCTGATCGACACCGGCCTGGGACCGATCGACGAGGTCGAGGCGATGCAGCGCCGCTACGGGATCGACTTCGTCGCGACGAAGTCGGATGAGCAGGACCTCGTCGCCGGCCTCGCCGCCCGCGGGGTCGCGCCCGAGGACGTCGAGGTCGTCGTCCTGACCCACCTGCACTTCGACCACGTCGGCAACGTCGAGCTGTTCCCGAACGCGCGCTTCGTCGTGCAGCGCGACGAGCTGCCGCTGGGGCTCGCCCCGCCGCCGTGGGCGACCTTCTACTACCCCGAGGACGCGCGCCGGCTGCATGCGATCGTCGACCGTCTCGACGTGATCGACGGCGACGCGCCGCTCGAGCCGGGCGTGCGCCTGTTGAAGCTCGGCGGCCACACGCCCGGGCAGATGGCGACCGTCGTCGAGACCGCGCGCGGCCGCGTCTGCCTCGCCAGCGACGCCGCCTACAACTACCGAAACCTCGAGCTGCGCTGGCCGAACGGCTCGTTCTGGGACCTCGCCGGCGTGATCCGGGGCTATGACCGCATGCGCGCGGAGTCCGACCTGATCGTCCCCAACCACGACTGGAGGTTCCGTGAGCGCTTCCCCGACGGCCGCCTCGGCTGATCCGCCCCGAGCGCCCCTGCGACTGCTGCTGGCCGGCGAGTCCTGGGTCACCCACGTGACCCACCTGAAGGGCTTCGACGCCTTCCACACGACCGACTACACCGAGGGCGCGACGCACTTCGTCGCGCAGGTCCGCGGGCTCGGTCACGAGCTCGACTACGTGCCCTGCCACGAGGTTCCGGCGCGCTTCCCCGACAGCGCGCAGGCGCTCGCCGGCTACGACGCCGTGATCCTCAGCGACGTCGGCAGCAACACGTTCCTGCTCGGGCCCCAGACGTTCGCGCGCTCCCAGATCGCGCCCAACCGGCTCGAGGCGATCGCCGGCTACGTCGCCGGCGGCGGCGGCCTGCTGATGATCGGCGGCTACATGTCGTTCGCCGGGATCGACGGACGCGCCCGCTACGGCTCCTCGCCGCTCGCCGGCGTGCTGCCGGTCGAGGTGCTCGACCACGACGACCGCGTCGAGCTGCCGCAGGGCTTCGTCGCGGAGGTGACCGACGCAGCGCATCCGGCGCTGCGCGACGTGCCGGGGCCGTGGCCGCCGCTGCTCGGCTACAACCGCGTGCTGCCGAGGGTGGGCGCGACGGTGCTCGCGACGCACGGGGAGGACCCGATCCTCGCGGTCGGCTCGCACGGCGCGGGCCGCACCGCGGCGTTCGCCTCCGACCTCGCGCCGCACTGGGCACCGCCCGGCTTCGTCGCCTGGGACGGCTACCTGCGGCTGTGGGCCTCGCTGCTGGGCTGGCTCGGCGGCCGCGAGCGCTTGGCCGCGCCAGCAGTGCGCGCCGACCGCCGTCGCGGCAGACCGGGGCCTTGACTTGTGTGACGCGGGTCATATAGCGTGAGTTGTCATGACCTCCTGTCGACATGACGCCGCGAGCCACCTCGCTCTGAGCGACGCCTCCGTCTACTTCTCGATTCGCGGGCAGACGATCTGCGCGCTGGACAGCGTCTCGCTCGACGTCCGCGAGGGCGAGACGGTCTGCCTCGTCGGACCGTCGGGCTGCGGCAAGAGCACGATCCTCAACCTCATCGGCGGCTTCCTGTCCCCCTCCTCGGGCAGCGTGTCGATGGAGGGCCGCGCGGTCGGCGCCCCCGGCGCCGACCGCGCCGTCGTCTTCCAGGCCGACGCCGTCTTCCCGTGGCTGACGGTGCGTCGCAACCTCGAGTACGGGCCGCGCGCCCGCGGGCGCTTCGACGACGCCGCGCGCGAGCGCGTCGACCACTACCTCGAGCTGATGGGGCTGCGCGACTTCGCCGACGCCTACCCGAAGATGCTCTCGGGCGGCATGCGCAAGCGCGTCGATGTCGCGCGCGCCTACGTCAACGACCCCGGCGTGATCCTGCTCGACGAGCCGTTCGGCGCCGTCGACGACATGACGAAGTCGCACCTCCAGCGCGAGCTGATGCGGCTGTCGGTCAGCGACGGCAAGACCTCGCTGTTCATCACCCATGACATCGAGGAGGCGATCTACCTCGGCGACCGCGTCGTCGTCATGACGCCGCGGCCCGGACGCATCAAGGAGGTCATCGAGGTGCCCTACGACCGTCCGCGCGACCTCGCGATCAAGACGACGGAGCCCTTCCAGCAGCTGCGCCGCCGGGTGCAGGCGACGCTCGGAGAGGCCGCATGAGCATGACCAACGGAGCGACGCAGACCCCGCTCGCCGGCCCCGGCGGCAGCCCGGACGACACCTCGGCGCCGGCCCCGCCCGACGCGGTCGTGCCGGCCGACGTGCGGATCGCGAATCGCACGCGCAAGCGTCAGCCGCTCGCCCTCCTGGGCCTGCTCAGCGTCGCCGCGGTGCTCGTCGCCTGGTACGTGCTGACGGACGCGACGGGCGCGATCAAGCCGCTCTACTTCCCCTCCTACAGCGACGTCGGGCATGCGCTGAACCAGCTCGGCGGCACGCTGGTCGACGACGCCTGGGCGACCACGTGGCGGGTGCTGCTGTCGTGGGCGATCGGCTGCTCGGCCGGCATCGCGGCGGGCCTGCTGATGGGGCGCTCGCGGATCGCGTACTACCTCGTCAACCCGTTGATCGAGGCGCTGCGGCCGGTCCCGCCGATCGCGCTGATCCCGTTCGTGATCCTCTGGTTCGGACTCGGCGAGCCCGGGCGGATCCTGCTCGGGTCGCTGTCCTGCTTCATGATCATGGTCGTCACGACGCACGTGGCGGCCCGCAACGTCAATCCCGTCTACCTGCAGGCGGCGCGGACGCTGGGCGCGGGGGAGAACCGCGTCTACTGGTCGGTCGTCCTGCGCGCGATCGTGCCGCACCTCGTCTCGGGCCTGCGCATCGCCGCCGCGCTCTCGTGGGCGGTGATCGTCGCGGCCGAGTACCTCGGCGCGCAGAACGGGATCGGCTACCTGATCCTCCAGGCGAGCCACACGCTCAACACCGCCGTCGTGCTCGTCGGCACGATCGCGATCGGCCTGCTCGCGTTCCTGCTGGAGCAGATCATCCGGATCGTGGCCGAGCGGATCACGCGCTGGGTCGAGCGCGGTCAGTGACGCACGCAGGTCAATTCATCAGGAGAGAGTGGAGAAGATGATGCATCAACGCGTGATGCGCTCGCGCCTGCGAGCGCTGGGCCTGATCGGACTGGCCGTGGCTGCGGCGCTCGTGCTCGGCGCCTGCGGCTCGTCGTCCTCGTCGGAGAGCAGCGCCACCAAGGCCGCCGCCAAGTCCTGCAAGAAGACGACGACGATCCGCCTCGGCGTCTCGCCGTTCCAGGACACGCTGCTGACGAAGGTCCCGCAGCAGCTCGGCTGGTACGCGAGAGCGTGCCTCGACGTGAAGTTCGTCAACGTCTCGTGGGGCTCGATGATGTCGGCGATGGCGAGCGGCTCGCTCGATGCCTCCGTCTACAACACGACCGGCGTGATCCAGACGGCGGCGAAGGATCCCGAGCTCACGTACCTCTACCCGTGGGACATCTTCGACCAGGGCTCGGCGATCATGGCGCGCCCGAGCGCCCACCTCAAGACCTTCGCGCAGTTCAAGGCGCAGGGCATGTCGGACGCGGACGCGCGCAAGGCGACGCTGACCCAGCTGAAGGGCAAGAACGTCGTCACGACGCTCGGCACCGACGTCGGCGCGAACCTCACGATGGCGCTGCGCAGCGTCGGCATGACGGCGAGCGACCTGAAGATCACCAACCTCGACTACGACCCGGGTCTCGCGGCCTTCCTGCGCGGCACCGGCGACGCCTACCTCGGCGGCATCCCGCAGCGCACGCGGCTGGAGAAGGAGAAGTACGACACGCTGCTGGCCGGCGCCGACTTCACCGCTCCGCCGCTCAACGGCTACGTCACGACGAGATCGTTCTACGACAAGAACCAGGACGCGATGCTGAACCTGCAGCGCGTCACGTTCATGGCGATCCGCTACACGCAGGCGCACACCGACGCGGTCGGCAGATTCGTCACCGACGACCTCAACAAGGACACGGCCGCCGGCATGACGGTCGCCGACTTCCGAGGCTTCTTCCAGCACCTCGAGCACTACCCGCTCAACGCCGGCGAGGTCCAGAAGATGATCCTCGACCCCTCGGGGGTCGGCTACTGGAAGAACATCTGGGACAAGGACAACGCGTACTTCACCGACGTGACGCATCAGCTGAAGGCGAAGGTTCCGTACTCCAAGTTCCTCGGCGACGAGTTCCAGAAGGCCTACGTCCAGAAGTTCGGCCTCAAGGAGACCGGCTGGTGGCAGCCGACCGGGAGCCTGTGAGCCGGCGATGAAGATCGGACTGTCCCTCAACACCCACGGCGGCGCGTACGGGCGCGGCGTCGTGGATGCCGACGTGTACCGCACGTTCCTCGATCGGCTGGTTGCGCAGGCGCGGCTGGCCGACGAGGCCGGCTTCGACACCGTCTACGTCGCCGAGCGGCACGCGCGGCACGAGACGTTCTTCCCGGCGCCGCTGCTGCTGCTGGGGATCCTCGCGACGCACACAGAGCGCGTGCGGCTCGCCACCCACGTCCTGCTGCTGGCGCTCTACAACCCCGCCCACGTCGCCGAGCAGGCGGCGCTGGTCGACCTCGCCTCGCGGGGCCGGCTGATCCTCGGCATCGGACTCGGCTTCAACGACGACTACTTCGCCGCCTTCGGGATCGAGAAGAAGGAGCGCCGCGCGCGCCTCGACGAGGGGCTCGACGTGCTCGACCTCGCCTGGAGCGGCGAGCGCTTCGACTACGACGGCGAGATGTTCCACTACCGCGGGGCGCAGATCCTGCCGCGCCCCTACCGCCGTCCGCGCCCGGTCGTCTGGATCGGCGGGCAGTCGGTCGCGGCCGTGCGCCGCGCCGCCCGGCGCGGCGACTGCTGGCCGATCGCCTGGCCGCTCGGCGGCGAGGAGCTCGCCCGCCTGCACGACGCCTACCACGAGGAGTGCGCGGCGCAGGGCAAGCGCGGCGAGATCGCGATCACGCGGCACTGCTGGGTCGGCGAGGATCGCGCCGCCGTCGAGCAGCTGTACGCGCCGCTGTGGCTCGAGGACCTCAAGTACTACTGGGAGCGCGGCCAGATCAAGCACCCGGACTTCCAGTCGGCGGCCGACTTCACGCTCGAGACCGCGCGCAGGCACCTGATCATGGGGACGCCCGCGGACTGCGTCGAGGCGATCCAGCGCTGCGCGGAGGAGGGCTACGACCACCTGAAGATCTCGATGCGCCTCCCACTCGGCCCGAGCATGGACGAGGCCGACCGCGCGCTCGAGCTGCTCTGCCGCGAGGTGATGCCCGCGGTCTCCGCCGTCTCCGCAGTCGCGGGCGCCGCCGGGCGCGACGCCGAGGTCGAGGGCTAGCCGATGCCCGTCCACACCGTCACCGGCCCGATCGCCGCCGAGCAGCTCGGCAGCTGCCTGATGCACGTGCACCTGCTCGGCGGCCCCGACGAGGCGCCCGGCGAGCCGGACCTCCACCTGCCCGACGCCGACGCCGCCGCGCGCGAGCTGACCGAGCTGGCCGGCGCGGGCGGGGGCGGCGTCCTCGAGATGAGCTGCTGGGACTTCGCCCGCTCGCTCGACGGACTGGCGGCGGTCTCGCGCCGCAGCGGCGTCGCGATCGTCGCGGTCGCCGGCTTCCGCAGCGGCGCGACCGCCGCGCCCCAGATCGCCGACCAGAGCATCGACGCGATCGTCGAGCGCATCTGCGACGACCTCGAGCCGGCCGGCGAGGGGACGCCCGCGAGCGGCGCGATCAAGGGCGGCTCCGGCCGCGGCGCGCTCTCCGAGCAGGACGAGAAGGTGCTGCGCGCCGCCGCGCGGGCGCAGGTCCGCAGCGGCGCCCCGCTGCTGACGCACACCGAGCACGGCGAGCTCGCGCTCGACCAGCTGCGCGTCTTCGACCGCGAGGGCGTCGACCCGGCGCGGATCGCGATCGGCCACCTCGACCGCGCCGGGGTCGAGCGGCAGCTCGAGGTGCTGGCGACCGGCGCGAACATCGTGCTCGACCAGATCGGCAAGCTGAAGTACCTGTCGGTCGAGGACTACCACCGCATCCTCGAGCGGCTGCTCGACGAGGGGCACGAGGACCGCGTCATGCTCTCGAGCGACTTCGGCCGTCGCTCCTACCTCCACGCCTACGGCGGCGAGCCGGGCCTCGACCACCTGCTGCGCAGCTGGATGCCCGCGCTGATCGCGCGCGGCATCCCCGCGACCGCGATGCAGCGGATGCTGGTCGACAATCCGGCACGCTTCCTGTCCTACGACCGCGACAGCCAGGGTCGCGGCGCCGACGTACGAGGGGACGTCGATGTCCACGCTTGACAGCAATCCATTCGCCGGTGCGACGGTCAGCCGCAGCGCCGGCAGACTGCTCTACCGCCAGCTCGCCGACATCCTCGTCGAGGCGATGGAGTCAGGACGCTGCCCGGTCGGCTCCGTGCTGCCGTCCGAGAACGAGCTCTGCCGGCTGTTCGCGGTCAGCCGTCCGGTCGTGCGCCAGGCGCTCGACGTGCTCTCGCAGGAGGGGCGCGTCTACCGCGTCCACGGCAAGGGCACGTTCGTCGCCGAGCGCAAGCTCGACAGCCTGCTGATGCAGGTCGGGACCGGCCCCGAGCGTGACACGATCCGCTTCCGCGACCGCCTTCGCACGCGGCTGCTGGAGCGCGAGCTGCTGGTCGCCGACCTCGAGCTGTCGCAGCGGCTGGCGCTCAACGCCGGCGCCGCCGTCGTGCGGCTGCTGCGGCTGCGCCTCCTCGACGGCGAGCCGCTCTGCCTGCTCGAGTCCTACGTCTCCAGCGCGCTCGTCCCCGGGCTGCTCGAGCGCGACCTCGAGGATCGGTCGCTCTACGAGGTGCTCGAGACCAGCTTCGGCATCACGATCGCGGACATCACGCGGAAGATCGAGGCCGCCAACCTCGGCGAGCAGGACGCGGACTTGCTGAGAGCGAACGCGGGGGAGGCCGGGCTCGTGGTGACGTCGCTCGCGACCGCCTCGAACGGAGCGCCGCTGGAGTGGTCGCGCGCGCGCTACCGCGGCGACCGGATCGCGCTCACGACGCACTTCTCGCCGGGCGCCGGAGCGGGCGCATGAGCCGCGGAGCCGAGCAGCGCGCGCCCGACGAGCTCGGTCGCGCCGTCGTCGAGGAGCTGGCGCACACGCTGCAGCGCGTCGCGCAGGAGCTCGACTGGCCGTCCGCGCAACGCGTCGCCGGCGCGCTCGCCGATGCCCGCAAGGTCCTCCTCTTCGGCGCCGGGCGCTCGCGCGCGATCGCGCTCGCGCTCGGCCAGCGCCTCACGCACGTCGGCTGCGACGCCGTGCTGATCGGCGAGGCCGGCAACTCCCGCTTCACCGAGCGCGACGCGCTGATCGTGATATCCGGCTCGGGCGGCTCGCCGAGCGCGGTGACGATCGCCGGACTGGGCGCCGAGCCGGGCGGCGGGACCGTGATCGCGCTCACGTCCCAACCCGACAGCGCGGTCGCGCGGCTGGCGGACCACGCGCTCGTGGTGCCGGCGCGCAGCAAGCTGCGCGAGCAGGCGTCGCTGGCGCCGTACACGGCGCCGTTCGACATCGCGGCGCTCGCCGTCGGCGAGGCGCTCGCGAAGCTGCTGATGGACGCGCGCGGCCTGTCCGACGAGGACATCGACGACAACCGCCCGAACGTCGAATGAGCAAGCGCCTCGCCCTCGTCACGGTCGGCTCGATCACGCTGTTCGACCACATGCTGCCGGTGCCCGCGCTGCCGGTCGCCGGCGACACCGTGCTGCTCGAGCGGCCGGCCGGCACGACCAGCTTCGGCGGCTGCGGCCTGAACCAGGCGATGGCGGCCGCGCGCCTCGGCTTCGCGGTCGGGACGTGCCTCTGCGTCGGCGCGGACTTCCGCGCCTCCGGCTACGAGCAGGCGCTCGTCGCGGCCGGCGTCGACGTCTCCGGCGTGACGGTCATGCCAGGCGAGCAGTCGGGCCACAGCTACCTCGTCCATGACCCGGACGGCGAGTCGTTCCTGGTCGTCGAGACCGGGGCCGCGCGGCTGCAGGGCGCGCTCGAGCCGCCCGCCGCGCTGCTGCGCGACGCCGAGGCCGTCGTGCTCAACATGCCCTTCGACGACTACTGCGTGCGCGCGGCCGCGGTCGCGCGGGAGGCGGGCGCGCTCGTCGTCGCCTCCGGCCAGCTGATGACCGCCCCGCCCGAGGTGCAGCGTCGCGTGCTGGCGAGCTGCACGCACCTGGCGTGCAACCAGCCGGAGCTCGACGCGCTGCTGCGGGTGCACGGCTGCGACGACGTGCGGGCGCTCTTCGGCGCCGGCTTCGGCGGCGCCTGGATCACGCACGGGTCGCGCGGCGTCCGCGTGCTCGCGCCGGACGGCTCCGCGCACGACGTGCCGGCCGTGCCCGTGCCCGTGCTCGTCGACCCGATCGGCGCCGGCGACGCGTTCGTCGCCGCGGCGACCGCGACGCTGACGGGCAGCGGCGGCCTGCTCGACGCCGCGCGCGTCGGCGCGGTCGTGGCGAGCTTCGTCGTCGAGGCGCGCGGCTGCCAGACGAACCTTCCCGATCGCGTCGCGGTCGCCCGCCGCCACCAGGACGCCTACGGGACGGCGCTGCCGCTCGACGTGGCCGTCCCCACTTCCTGATCCACGCTCACGAGGAGTTCCCGACCCCATGCGCACCATCGACAAGATCGCCGCCTTCCAGGCGATCGCCCGACCGAGCGGTGGCTTCGCGATCGTCGCCGACGACGGCCGCGAATCGCTTCGCGCCATCCTCACGCGCGCCGGCCGAGCGGCCGAGGACGGCGACCTGACGGACTTCAAGGTGCTCGTCGCGGAGCGGCTCGGCCCGGTCGCCTCGGCGCTCCTGGTCGACCTCGTCTACGGCCGGCCGGCGCTCGACGCGCTGCGCGCCGCGGCACCGGCCTGTGGCCGGATCGTCGCCGTCGACCGCTTCGTCGAGCCGCGCCTCGGCCCGCTCGAGGCGACGTCGCTCGACCGCGAGGCGATGACGCCGGAGCTGCCCGCGCAGGGCGTGCAGGCGCTGAAGTTCTACATCTACTGGCGTCCCGAGCAGCCGGCCGCCGAGCGGGCGGAGGAGTGCGCGACGTTCGTCGAGCGCTGCGCCGAGCTCGGCGTGCTGTCGGTGCTGGAGGGCGTCGTGAAGCTGCCGGGCGACGATCCGCGCTTCGACGACGCGCTCGTCGAAGCGGCGGTCGAGTTCGGCTCCTTCGCGCCCGACCTCTACAAGACGCAGGTCCCGACGCTCCACCGCGACGGCGCGGAGGCGACCGAGCGCCAGGCCCGGCGCGTGACCGAGGCGGTCGGCGTGCCGTGGGTGGCACTCTCCAACGGCGTCCCCGCCGACGCATTCGGCGACGCCGTCACCGCCGTCTGTCGCGGGGGCGCCTCCGGCTTCCTCGCCGGGCGCGGCTCCTGGAGCCCCGCGGTGACCGCGCCCGATCCGGGCGAGGAGCTGGCGCGCGGCGGGACCGCGCGCGTCCGCGCGCTCGCCGAGCGGGTCGATCGCGACGCGCGCCCGTGGTGGGTCGCCGCTCGCATCGATCCGGCGCTCGCCGGCGCGGCCTGACCCGTCGTCACAGCCGGCGTCGCGCCCGCCGGGGTCCGGCGCCCAACTCAACCTCAACCTGAACCTGAGACGAAAGGTCCCTCCATGCTTGCGGTGATGTTCAAGGAGCCGGGAACGGTCGCGGTCGAGCAGATCGCCCTGCCTCAGCTCGCGGCCGGCGGCCTCGTCGTGCGCACCGGCTACGTCGGTGTCTGCGGCTCGGACGTACGCACGTGGCGCCACGGCAACGCGCGCCTCGCCGGCCCGCAGGTGCTCGGTCACGAGGTCTCCGGCACCGTCGCGGCCTCCGACGTCGAGGCATACCCGGTCGGGACGCAGGTCGCCGTCTGCCCGGGCGTGCCCTGCATGCGCTGCGACCAGTGCCAGCGCGCGCGCCACAACCTCTGCCCGAACCGGCGCGTGCTCGCCTACGACTTCCCCGGCGGTATGGCGGAGCAGTTCGCGGTACCCGCCGACGCGGTGCTGGCCGGCTGCGTGGTGCCGCTTCCCGACGGGCTGTCGCTGCGCTCGGCGACGCTCGCCGAGCCGCTGCACACCGTCCTCAGCGGGCAGGAGCGGGGCGAGATCGGCCCGCTCGACTCGGTCCTCGTGCTCGGCCTCGGGCCGATCGGCACGCTGCATGCGGCGGCCGCGCGCTCGCGCGGCGCGGCGCCGGTGCTCGGCGTCGACCTGCTGGCGCAGCGGGTCGCGTCGGCGGCCGCCGTCCTCGGCGACGGCGCCGTCGAGCTGCTCGGCGACGACCCGGCGGCGCTGAAGGCGCGCGGGGGACCGCGCGGCTGGGACGTCGTCGTGCTGGCGAACGGCGCGCCGCAGGCGGTCGAGCTGGCGATGTCGGTGGTCGCGCCGTGCGGCCGGATCCTCGCCTTCGCGGGGATGCCGGCCGCCAAGGCGCAGGTGCCGATCGACCTCAACCGCGTCCACTACCAGCAGATCTCGATCGTCGGCGCGTTCGCCGGCACGCCGCGTCACTTCCGCGACGCGATCGGCTGGCTCAGCCGCGCGCAGATCGACCTCGACCAGCTCGTCACCGGTCAGCTGCCGCTCGACCACGCGCTCGACGCCTTCGCCCAGATCGAGCGCGGCGAGGGCCTGAAGACGATGCTGCGGGTCGGCTGAGCGGGCGGGAGCCAAGCTCGGCTCCCGCGACGCTGCCCTCCTCCGACGCGTCCGCACGTGCGCGCCCCGGCGACCGCCGGCGGCGCGTGCAGGCACGTGCGGTTTGCAACACACCGCGCGCCGGGTACGACGCTAAGCGGAGGAGGTGGTGCACGTGGCCGCCGTGACGTTCGACGGCGTCGGCAAGGTCTACGCCGACGGCACCCGCGCGGTGTCGGGGCTCGATCTCGACGTGGGGGATCAGGAGTTCATGGTGCTCGTCGGCCCGTCCGGCTGCGGCAAGACGACGGCGCTGCGGATGGTCGCCGGGCTCGAGGAGATCAGCGAGGGAGAGGTGCGGATCGGCGAGCGCGTCGTCAACCACGTCCCGTCGCGCGACCGCGACATCGCGATGGTGTTCCAGAGCTACGCGCTCTACCCGCACCTGTCGGTCTACGAGAACATCGCGTTCGGGCTGCGGCTCAAGAAGCTGCCGAAGGGAGAGATCGACCGCCGCACGCGAGACGCCGCGCGCGTGCTCGACCTCGAGCCGTTGCTGAAGCGCAAGCCGCGCAACCTCTCCGGCGGCCAGCGCCAGCGCGTCGCGATGGGGCGGGCGATCGTCCGTCAGCCGCAGGCGTTCCTGATGGACGAGCCGCTCTCGAACCTGGATGCGAAGCTGCGCGTGCAGATGCGCGCGGAGATCGCGCGCCTGCAGCAGGACCTCGGCGTCACGACGATCTACGTCACGCACGACCAGGTCGAGGCGATGACGATGGGCGACCGCGTCGCGGTCATGCGCAAGGGGCAGCTGCAGCAGGTCGCGCCGCCGCAGGAGCTCTACGACCGTCCGGTCAACCTCTTCGTCGGCGGCTTCATCGGCTCGCCCGCGATGAACCTGCTCGACGCGACGCTCGAGCGCGGCGACGGCGAGCGCGACGGCTGGAGCGTGCGGCTGGGCGAGCAGCGGCTCGCGCTGCCGGCCGAGCTGGTGGCGTCGCGGCCCGCGCTCGCCGCCTACGCCGAGCGCTCGGTGATCGTCGGGATCCGCCCGGAGGATCTCGAGGACGCCGCGCTCGCGCCGGAGGCGCCGGCCGATCGGCGCCTGCGCGCCGAGGTGGCGCTGCGCGAGGCGCTCGGCTCGGAGGTGATCGTGCACGCGACGACGGCCGCGCACGCGGCGAGCGCCTCCGAGGTGCGCGAGCTGGCGCTCGACAGCGGCGTGCACGCGGCCGACGCGGAGGAGAGCCACGCGACGATCGTCGGGCGCTTCTCGCCGCGCTCGCGGATCGCCACCGACGACACGGTCGAGCTCGTCGTCGACACCGGCGCGCTGCACTTCTTCGACGTCGAGACCGGGCTCGGGATCTATGCGGCTGAGAGGGAAGGGGCACTGACATGACGAGGTATCGACTCCACCTGCTCGCGCTCGCGGCGGTGGTCCTGGCGGCGGCGGCGCTCGCCGGCTGCGGCAGCAGCAAGAAGAGCGGCGGGGGGAGCTCGACGAGCGCGACGACGACCGCCGCCAAGAGCAGCGTCTCGGGCTCGATCTCGGTGACCGGCATCTGGACCGGGGACGAGCAGAGATCGTTCCAGGCCGTCATCGGCGAGTTCAACAAGACCTATCCGAAGGTGACGGTGAGGTACCAGGCGGCCGGCGACAACCTCCCGACCGTCGTCTCGACCGCCGTCCAGGGCGGCAACCCGCCCGACATCGCGACGATCGCGCAGCCCGGCCTGATCGAGGAGTTCCAGAGAAAGGGCGCGGCGAAGCCGATCGACTTCGCGAGGGCGACGATCACCGCGAACTACCCGCCCGACTTCGTCAAGCTCGGGACGCTCAACGGCCATCTCTACAGCTTCGTCTACAAGGGCGCCAACAAGTCGACCGTCTGGTACAACGTCGCCGCGCTCAAGAACGCGGGCGTGACGGCGCCGAAGACGTGGGCCGACTTCCTCACGGCGGCGAGAACGGTGAAGGCCTCCGGCACGCCGGCGTACTCGATCGGCGGCGCCGACGGCTGGACGCTCACGGACCTGTTCGAGAACATCTACCTGCGGCAGGCGGGGCCGCAGAAGTACGACCAGCTGACGAAGCACCAGATCAAGTGGACCGACCCGTCGGTCGCGCAGGCGCTCAGAATGATGGCGCAGGTGATCGGCGACCAGTCGAACGTGAACGGCGGCAAGGCCGGTGCGCTGCAGACCGACTTCCCGACCTCGGTCGAGAACGTCTTCACCGATCCGCCGAGAGCGGCGATGGTGATCGAGGGCGACTTCGTCCCCGGCGTCGTCGCGACCAAGACGAAGCTGAGAGCCGGCAGCGGCTACAGCGTCTTCCCGTTCCCGGCGATCGGCAGCGGCGGCGCGAACGTCGTCGTCGGCGGCGGCGACTCGATCACCGTCTTCCGCGACACGCCCGCGGTGCGGGCGTTCGTCACCTTCCTCGCCAGCCCCCAGGGCGCCGAGGCGTGGGCGAGACGCGGCGGCTTCTCCTCGCCGAACAAGTCGGTGCCGGCGAGCACCTACCCCGACGACATCACGCGCACGGTCGCGGCGCCGCTCGCGAGCGCGCAGACGTTCCGCTTCGACATGTCCGACCTCGAGCCGGCCTCGTTCGGCGGCACGCCGGGCCAGGGCGAGTGGAAGATCCTGCAGGACTTCCTCAACAACCCGAGCAACGTGAGCGGGACGCAGGCGCAGCTCGAGGCGGCTGCCAGCAAGGCGTTCAAGTAGGGGCGTCGTGGAGGCATCCGCGGTCACGGCGGCGGGCAACGGGCGGACGGGGCGCTGGCGCCAGCGCCTCGTCCCGGCCGCCTTCCTGCTGCCCGCGCTGATCTTCCTCGGCGTGTGGATCGTCTATCCGACCGTCCGCACGGTGATCCGCAGCTTCTTCGACCGCAACGGCTCGGGGTTCGTCTGGCTCGACAACTACAAGACGATCTTCACGACCGACACGCTGCGGACGGCGCTCAAGAACAACGCGCTGTGGGTCGCCGTCGTGCCGGCGCTGGTGACCGCGATCGGGCTCGTCTTCGCCGTGCTGACCGAGCGCGTGCGCTGGTCGACGGCGTTCAAGACGGCGGTCTTCATGCCGATGGCGATCTCGCTCTTCGCGGCCGGCGTGATCTGGCACCTGATGGACGACAAGGACCCCGGCAAGGGGACGGTCAACGCGTCGATCAAGGCCGTCAAGGGCGCGTTCGGCAGCTCCGGCGTGCTGACCCAGGGACAGGGCTCGACGCCGCAGCTCGTCGGCAGCACGAAGACGGGCTTCGTGCTGCGCACGCCGCTGCGGCCGGGCGCAACCGCGCTGCTGGGGCTCACCGCGATCCCGCCGGCGGCGGTGCCGAAGGGCGCGAAGCAGGCGGTCGCGGCGGCGCCGAGGAGCGGCGCGATCACGGGCACCGTCTGGCGCGACTTCAGACCGGGCGGCGGCAGACCGGGCCGGGTCGAGCCGGGCGAGATCGGCATCCCCGGCGCGACCGTCGAGTTGCGCGACAGCGCCGGCAAGGCCGTCGCGACGACGACCGCGGGCGCCGATGGCAGCTTCGCGTTCGGCGGCGCGAAGCCCGGCATCTACCACGCCGCGATCTCGAAGAAGACGTTCGAGCCGCCGTTCGGCGGCGTCTCGTGGCTCGGGCCGAAGCTGATCACGCCGGCCGTGATGATCGCCTACATCTGGGTCTGGGCCGGCTTCGCGATGGTCGTGATCGCGGCCGGCCTGTCGGCGATCTCGCGCGAGGTGCTGGAGGCCGCGCGGACCGACGGCGCGACCGAGTGGCAGGTCTTCCGGCGCGTCACGGTGCCGCTCCTCGCACCGGTCCTGTCGGTCGTCTTCATCACGATGATCATCAACGTCCTGAAGGTCTTCGACATCATCCTGTCCGTTGCGCCGCAGTCCTCGCAGGACGATGCGAACGTGATCGCGCTGGCGATGTGGCGGACGTCGTTCGGCGGCGTCAACGACTTCGGCCTGGGGTCGGCGATCGCCGTGCTGCTGTTCGTGCTCGTCGTGCCGGCGCTGCTGCTGAACATCCGGCGCTTCAGGCGGGAGGAGTAGGAGTCGATGGAAGCCTCCGCACCCACGCACCCCGCCGGCCGCTTCGCGCGGACGCGCGAGCGCGAGCGCACCGGCGAGTCGCGGCTGGCGCGCGTCGGACGGCTGTTCGCGCGCGGCCCGCTGCACGTGCTGCTGATCGTGATCGCGGTCCTCTGGCTCGTGCCGACGTTCGCGCTGTTCGTGACGTCGCTGCTGCCCCCCAGCGAGATCACGCAGACGGGCTGGTGGCACGTGATCGCGCACCCGAGCCTGGCGACGTTCGACAACTACAAGCACCTGTTCGACAACCACGACATCGTCACGTCGCTCGTGACGACGGTCGAGATCGCCGTCGGCAACACGATCCTGCTGGTCGTCGTCGCCTCGCTCGCCGGCTACGCGTTCGCGTGGATGCGCTTCCCCGGCCGCGACGTGCTGTTCGTGATCGTGATCGCGCTGCTCGTGGTGCCGCTGCAGACGGCGCTGATCCCGATCTTCTCGCTCTACCAGAGCACCGGGCTGTTCGACACGGTGCTCGGCCTGGTCCTGTTCCACACCGCGTTCGGGCTGCCGTTCGGGATCTTCCTGATGCGCAACTTCTTCATGGGGATCCCGAAGGACATCATGGAGTCGGCGCGGATCGACGGCGCCTCCGAGCTGCGCATCTTCGTGAAGCTGATCCTGCCGCTGGGACTGCCGGCGATCGCATCGCTGGCGATCTTCCAGTTCCTGTGGACCTGGAACGACCTGATCGTCGCGCTGACGTTCGGGCGCAACACCCAGCCGCTGACGGTCGCGATCTTCTCGCAGACGCGGCAGTTCGGCTCCAACATCGAGCTGATCGCGCCGGCCTCGTTCCTGTCGCTGGCGATCCCGCTGGCCGTCTTCCTCGCCCTGCAGCGCTACTTCGTGCAGGGGATGCTGGCGGGGTCGGTCAAGTAGCTACGGCGCCGCCGGCACCACGACGAGCGGCCCGTCGCCGGCGGGCAGCGCCTCGACCGCGAACGAAGGTCGGTCGAGGCGCTCGACGCGCGCCGCCGGCTGCACGAACGCGTCGACCGGCTCGAGGAAGTCGATCCGCTCGGTCCGGTAGTGCATCGGCACCACGACGCGCGCGCCGAGGCACGCCGCGACCTCGGTCGCCTGCTCGGCGTCGAGCGTCGGGCCGCCGCCGACCGGCACGAACAGCAGGTCGACGGCGCCGAGCGCGGCGGCCTGCTCGGGCCGCAGCGCGCGCTGTCCGAGGTCGCCGAGGTGCGCGATCCGCAGCCCGCCGAACGTGAAGCGCAGGAGCGTGTTGGCGCCGCGTTCGGTGCCGCCGACGTCGTCGTGCTCGGAGGCGACGGCGACGACCTCGCCGACCGGCGACGGATGGCGTCCGGCGGTCGAGCGCACCGTCAGCGGGTCGCCGCCGATCGCCTCGACGCCGTTGTGGTCGAGATGCTCGTGCGTGACGAGCAGCAGCTCCGCGTCGACGCCGGCGATCGCCGGGTAGTCCCAGCGCATGCCGCGCTCGCGCGCCGGCGACATGTCGCCGAAGGGATCGACGAAGACGGTGATGCTGCCGTCGGTCAGCCGGAAGGCCGACTGTCCATACCACTCAACCTGCATGCTGCTCCTCGAGCTCGGCCGTCCGCGGACGGTGGGGTGGGGGTGCGCCGGCGAGCTGCGCGTCGTCGTCGTGGACGGCGCGTCCGCCGCGCATCAGGGAGGCCGCCGCCGCGATCAGACAGGCGACGATCGCGAACAGGAAGGCGGCGTGCAGCCCGTCGCGGAACGGCGCCGAGATCAGCGTCGGGAAGAACGTGGTGCCGGTCAGCGCCGTCTGGTCGTGGAGCGGCAGCCCGGCGAGCGCGTGCGCGCCGAGCAGGTGCTGGATCGGGTTGTAGCCGAGGAACGCGGCGAACAGGATCGAGACCGGCGGCAGGGTCGCGACCTCGTGCGCGGTGGCGGGCGCGACGCCGTGGGCCTGCAGCCCGGCGGTCAGCGTCTGCGGCAGCGTCGAGGCCAGCCCGACGATCATCAGCGTGAAGAAGATGCCGATCGAGAGCACCTGGGCCGAGTTCTGGAAGGTCTGGTTCATCGCGCCGCCGACGCCGCGGGCGTGGCGCGGCAGGCTGTTCATGACGGCGGCGCGGTTGGGCGAGGCGAACAGCCCCATCGCGGCGCCGATCAGCAGCAGGATCAGGCCGAACCCGAGATAGGAGAAGTTCGTCGGCAGCAGCAGCAGCAGGCCGAAGCCGCCCGCCGTCAGCAGCATGCCGGCGGTCGCGAACGGGCGCGCGCCGAAGCGGTCGGACAGGTAGCCCGACACCGGTCCGGCCGCCAGCAGGCCGATCGTCAGCGGCAGCATGTAGATGCCCGCCCACAGCGGCGTCTCGGTGAAGCTGTAGCCGTGCCGCGGCAGCCAGATGCCCTGCAGCCAGATGATCAGCATGAACATCAGGCCGCCGCGCGCGACCGCGGACAGGAACGTCGAGAGCGTGCCGAAGACGAAGGCGCGGATGCGGAACAGCGCGAGGTCGAACATCGGGTCGCGCGAGCGCCGCTCGACCACCGCGAACGCGACCAGGCACAGGAGCGCCGCGGACAGCAGGGCGAGCACGCGCGGGCTGCCCCAGCCGGTCGGGTGCCCGCCGGCCGGGCGGATGCCGTAGGTGACGGCGACCATCACGAGGATCAGACCGAGCGCGAACGTGAGGTTGCCGGCCCAGTCGATCCGCGCGCGGCGCGGGGTGCTGAGCTCGCGCAGGTTGCGGTAGGCCCAGATCGTGCCGAAGATGCCGACCGGCACCGAGATCAGGAAGACGAGGCGCCAGTTGATCGGGGCCAGCACGCCGCCGATGACGAGGCCGACGAACGTCCCGGCGACGCCGACGATGTTGTTGATGCCGAGCGCCATCCCGCGCTGGCGGGACGGGAAGGCGTCGGTGATGATCGCCGCCGCGTTCGCCAGCAGGCAGGCGCCGCCGACGCCCTGCACGAGCCGGAAGACGATCAGGTACATGGCGCCGCTGCGGCCGTCCAGCCAGTCGATCGCGAGCAGCAGCGACGCGACGGTGTAGATCACGAACCCGAGGTTGAAGATCTTCACGCGCCCGACCATGTCGCCGAGGCGGCCGAGGCTGACGATCAGCACGCTCGTCACGACGAGGTAGCCGAGGATCATCCACAGCAGGTAGAAGGAGTTGGACGGCACCAGCGGATCGAGGTGGATGCCGCGGAAGATGTCGGGCATCGCGATGATCGTGATCGAGCCGTCGAGCGTCGCCAGCAGCACGGCCAGCGTCGCGTTCGACAACGCGATCCACTTGTAGCGGTCGGGGTTCGCCGAGGGCACCGGATAAGCATACAGGCTGCCTGTACAGGTAGCCTGTAGATATGTCGTCTAGACTGCGGCAGATGACGGCCGAGCAGCACACGACCGCGCACCTCGCCCACGAGCTCCGCGAGGCGGTCGGGCGCCTCGTCCGCCGGCTGCGCGCCGAGCCCGGCCCGCCCGTCGCGCAGATGACGGTGCTCGGGCGCCTCGATCGTCTGGGCCCGTCGAGCATCAGCGAGCTGGCGACGGCCGAGCGCATGCGGCCGCAGTCGATGGCGCAGACCGTCCGCGACCTGGAGACGGCGCGGCTGGTCTCGCGACGGCCCGACCCCGACGACCGGCGCCGCGCGTTCGTGGAGCTCACGCCGGCCGGCCTGGAGCTGCTGCACGCGACCCGCGCGCAGCGGGAGGGCTGGCTGACCGAGGCGCTCGACCGCGAGCTCGACGCACGCGAGCGCGAGCTCCTGCGCGAGGCGCTCGCGCTGCTCGGCCGGCTCGCGGACGCCTGAACCGCGGCCCGCCGGCTCAGCGCAGCTCGCCCCGTTCGAGCGGGCCGACCGGCACCTCGCCGGGGCGCAGCCGCAGCCTCGCGAAGACGTCGGCGGTGTGGATCCGCTCGACCTCGGCGTCGAGCTCGATGCCGAGCTCGTCCACGACGCGTTCGGAGGCGCCGATCAGCACGAGCTCGGCGCCGGGGTAGTCGAGGAAGCCGGGCGGGTCGAGGGGAACGAAGCGCCGGCCGCGGAAGCGCTCGAGCAGCTCCGGCGGGAACGCGGCCCGCCGGTCCTCGTCGAGGCCGGCGCCGGGCGGCGCGGGTGCGTCGGGGTTGCGGACCGCGACGACGTAGCTCGCCTGGTGCTCGATCCGGAACAGCCGCTGCGCCTCGCCGGGCGTGCTCGGCAGCTCGAGCACGTAGGCGAGGTGCGTGTGCCCGTCGTGGTCGACGATCGCGTAGCGCGCCTCGCCGACCGGTCGCGCCTCGGGCTCGACGCGCACGCCGCGCGTTCTCGTCTCGTACTCTCTGCGCTCGAGCTCGTCGCGGATCTGCTTGGGGCCGTCGATCCCGGCGACGAACGCCCACTCGCGCTCGTGCGAGCGCGGATCCGGGAGGCGCTTGCGACCGACCGTCACGAGGCGATAGCGATCGGTGCCCTCCGGCCGGAGGACGAAGAAGAAGCGCTGCACGTCGTCGATCCCCTCGACCCGCTCGGTCCCGACGCGCGGGCGGTAGAAGAAGAAGAGGTCGCCGCCTTCGAGGATCTCGCTCATCGTTGCTCCGGGCGCCGCGGCGGCGCCTGCTCCGGGGGCCCCGGGGGCGCCCACCAGCGGGCGCGCGTCGCGAGGTAGAGGCCGAGCACGAGGCCGAGCCCGCCGACGATCATGAGGATCAGGCCGACCGTCTGCAGGTTCACGCCCGAGACGTGCACGGTGACTGCGAACTTCAGGATCGCGCCGACGGCGATCAGGAACAGGCTCGTGCCGATGGTCATGGGGAGAGAGGACGTGACATGCCGCCTTCCCCTTGGCTAGTAGACCGGAGCGGCGCGACGGCAAGCGCGCGCCCGAGATCGCCGCGACGGCGCGGGGGAGGTCCGGTCGGACATCCCCCGCAGCACGCCCGGCGCTCAGCCGTCGGCCTTCCTGTTCGAGCCGGCCAGCAGCGCCCGCAGGCGCTTGGCCGGCACGCCGTGGCGGTAGGCCGCGAGCGCCTCGTGCGCGCGGCTGCGCTCGGCCGGCGACGCATCGGGGCCCGGCGCCGGCGGTGAGCTGTTCTGACCGTAGACGCTGTGCCAGAGGACGCGGTCGCTGACCTCCTGCGGCACGAGGTCGACGCTCGTGAACGGCAGCGCGCTCGACAGCTTCGCGTCGGCCGCTCTCGGCGCGTTGGTGGCGTCGAGCGGATAGTCCGGCTCGATCGCCGTGTACGGCGTCGTGTCGGGGCTCGACGTGAACGCGTCGTACATCGGCGTCGCGAGCGCGTCGAACAGCGACAGCGGCTTGAGCCCGAGCACCAGCTCGATCGAGCGGATCACCGACTCCTGGTCGTAGCGCGTGTGCACGACCGCTCCGTGCCGCGTCCACGGCGAGATCACGAGGCTGGGCATGCGGTGCGCATCGACGTGGTCGGCGCCGTCCTGCGAGTCGTCCTCGACGACGAAGATCGCCGACGAGCGCCAGATCGGCGAGTGGCTGATCACGTCGACGAGCTGACCGACGCCGTAGTCGTTGTCGGCGACGAGCGCGCTCGGCGTCGGGAAGCCGGGCTTCGTCCCGTTCGTGTGGTCGTTCGGCATGATCAGGTAGTTGAACGTGGGCACGGTGTCGGTCGCGAGCTGCTGCTGGAGCTCGGCCTCGAACGTGTCGAGGCGGCTGTTCGTCGCCGTCTGCCCGGCGCCGACGCCGACCGTCCCGGAGTCGGTCGCGCAGTTGGCCGGCGAGACCGGCAGCCGGTTGCAGCCGAACGCGCCCGGGTAGGTCGTGTCCTTCGCCGCTCTGCTGGCCGCGAACGTCGGCCGGCCGTCGTCGGTGCTGGTGTTGGCCGCGTACTCGCCGTAGTTGCGGAACGTGATCCCCTGGCGGATCGCCTGGTCGAAGAGGAAGTCACGCGGTGGCGCCGCGGCCGGCTCGCCGTCGGTGTTGAACGACGATGCCCTCTGGATGGGCGTTCGTGTTCGGGTCGGCGCTGCCGTCGGGTGTTCGGGCCGGGGCCGCCGACGCCGACCGTTCCCGTCACGCGCGCGGCGTCGAGGTCGACGACCGACACCGTCCCGCTGTACTCGTTCGTCACGTAGGCGCTGTGGCCGCTGCGATCGATCGCGACGCCGTAGGGGTAGGTGCCGACGGGGAGGACTCTGCTGGCGCGGCTTCTGAGGTCGACGATCGCGACCTCGTCGGCCTGGTTGAGCGCGACGACGAGTCGCGTGTCGTCCGGCGTCACGGCGACGCCGATCGGCCAGCCCTTCTTCGCCCCTTCGCCCTGGGCGTGGCCGCCGGTCGTGGCGGAAGCTGGAGCGGGTCGCTCTCGTCCGCGTGGCCGCTGGCGGGATCGACGGCGAACACGTGGATCGCGTCGCCGGCGTCGGCCTTCGTCGGCCCCGACGGCGTCGTGCCGCCGCGCGGCTCGCCCGAGACGTAGGCGGTGCGGCCGTCGTGCGCGAAGGCGATCCCGCCGTAGGCGCCCGGCAGCGGCAGCCGCTGGGTCACGCGGCCGCTCGCGACGTCGACGATCTCGACGTCGTCCTGGCCGTGTCCCGAGTCCACGGCCCAGTAGAAGCGGCCGTCGGGCGACAGCGCGCCGCCGGTCGGGAAGTTGCCGACGGCGGTCAGGCGGCCTTCCGGCGTCAGGTGGCGGCCGTTCGCGGTCAGGAAGCGCGACGGGCCGAGCTCTCCCTGGGAGCGATCGACCTCCGCGACGGCGATGCCGCCGCCGGCGAGCGCGAGCAACGCGCCGCCGAGCAGCGCGTGCCGGAATCGCACGCGTCGCACCAGGACGCGCGGACGGGGTCGGGACATGCGAGGTCCTCCGTTCGGGGGCTCCGAGTGGCAGCAGGAAATGCGGCGCCGCGTCGCGCGGGGACGCGACGCGGTCACCTAATTACCGTGACACGAGTGAGTGTCACGACGCGGCCACTATGTCCCTCGCCGCTGCGAGCAGCGTGACGAACCTGTGAAGGGTCCGTTGACTGACGCAGACCGCGCGGCGGCCCGGAATTCAGCTCCCTCGCTCAGCGATCGGGCATCGCTGAACTTGATGAGCTTCGGGGAGGAATGAACGTTCGCAGAGCTGCGTGACTACGCGACGTCCCGAGCGCGCTGCCGCGCGATCGCCGCGCCGGCGGCGAGCGCCTGGAGCTTGGCGAAGGCGACGTCGCGCGGGAGGTACTTCATCCCGCAGTCGGGGGCCGCGACGAGTTGCTCGAGCGGCTTGTACGGGATCGCACGGGCGATCCGGTCGGCGACGATCTGCGGCGTCTCGACCTCGTGGCTCGCGAGGTCGATCACGCCGAGGATGATCGTCTTGCTCGGGAGCTGCTCGAGCACCGACAGGTCGAGCGCCGACTGCGCGGTCTCGATCGACAGCTGCGCGAAGGAGCCGGCGTCGAGCTCCGGCAGGAACGAGTAGCCCGAGGGACGCTCGTGGATGATCGCCGCGTAGCCGAAGCAGACGTGGACGGCGGTGGTCCCGGTGATGCCGTCGAGCGCCCGCTCGAGCGCCAGCACCCCGTGGCGGCGCGCGGCCTCCGGGCGCGCCTGGAGATAGGGCTCGTCGAGCTGGACGACGTCGGCGCCGGCCGCGAACAGGTCGGCGACCTCCTCGTTGACCGCCGCCGCGTAGGCGAGGGCGAGCTCCTCGTCGCTCTCGTAGAAGTCGTTCTGCGCCTGCTGGGCCATCGTGAACGGACCGGGGACGGTGATCTTGATGCGGCGGTCGGTGTGGGCCCGCAGGAACTCGACGTCACGGACCTGGACCGGGTGGCGGCGCCGGATCGGACCGATCACGCGCGGGACCGGGGTCGGGTGGCCGCTGCGATCGAGCGCCGTGCCGGGATCGTCGAGGTCGACGCCGTCGAGCGCGGTCGCGAAGCGGTTGGAGTAGCTCTCGCGTCGCATCTCGCCGTCGGTGAGGATGTCGAGGCCGGCGCGCTCCTGGTCGCGGATCGCGATGACGGTCGCGTCGTCCTGCGCCTCCTCGAGGAAGCGCGGGTCGATCCGCCACAGCTCGAGCGCCCGCACGCGCGGCGGGAAGCGGTCCTTCAGGCGCGCGCGGTCGATCAGCCAGTCGGGCTGGGCGTAGGACCCCACGAGGCTCGTGGGGACGATCGTCCCGTCGGCTTGGCTCATGTCGATTCCTCCGTCGTCGGCGGCCGGGTCATGACCCCGTAGACGGCGCCGCGGCTCGGTTTGCTTAGCGCGATCAGCGGCGGGGACCGGGGAGGTTGCTCTTCACGCGCGCGGCGACCGCGCCGTCGGACGGCGCGGGATGGCAGCGGGCGGTCGCGCCGCCGTCCGCGGCGATGCACTGGCCGGTCACGAACGACGCCTCGTCGGACAGCAGGAACGCGACGATCGCGGCGACCTCCTCGGGCTCGCCCATGCGACCGAGCGGCTGGACGACGTCGCCCTCGCGCGCCGCCGCGAGCGGGTCGGCCGCCGCCGCCATCGCCTCGAGGTTGCGCTCGGTACGGATGCCCGACGGCTCGACCGCGTTGCAGCGGATGCCCGCGGGCGCGTACTCGACGGCGGCCTGCAGCGTCAGCGAGTTGACCGCGCCCTTGCAGGCGGCGTACGCCGCCCAGCCGGGGAACGACGCGCGCGCGTGGGTGGAGGAGATGTTGACGATCGAGCCGACGCGGTCCGCCTCGAGCATCGTCCGCACGGCCTGCGAGCAGCCCCAGTAGTAGCCGATCGCGTTCAGCTCGAAGAGCCGCTCGACGTCGTCCGGGCGGGGATCGTGCAGGCTCGCGCGGAGCATCAGCCCCGCGTTGTTGACCCACCCGCGCAGCGGCGCCCGCGCCTCCGCTCGCTGGGCGGCGCGCGCCAGCACCTCGCGGTCGGCGGCGCTGCCGAGGACGACCTCGCCACTGGAGCCGAGGCGGCGCTCGGCCTGCGCCGCCAGGTCGGCGTCGACGTCGACGCCGACGACCGTCCACCCGTCGGCCGCGAGCCGACCGGAGATCGCGGCTCCCAGCCCCGTCCCGCATCCCGTCACCACCACGCTTCGATCCACGAGCTCTCCTCTCGACGCGACGGGACGGGCTCGCGACGACGAGCACTCGATTCCACCGCCGGTGCGCGTCGATTATGGCGTGGCGGTGACGACTGCGAGCACGATGCTCTGACTAAACAAACGTCGCCTGATGGCCGTCGGCGCCGTCCGCCGGGCGGCGCCGACGAGTGACTCCGCGCGGACGTTTCGAGGCGGTGATATATTACGCGGCCGACGACTCGGGAGATCGGAGAGGGATGACCACGGAGCAGGCAGAGAACCTCGGCGGCGGGGCACGGCGCTTCGCCGGTCGCGTCGTCGTCGTCACCGGCGCCGCGTCGGGGATCGGCTGGCAGATGGCCCGGCGCTTCCACGAGGAGGGCGCGGCGGTGCTCGCCGCCGACCTGGATCCGGCGAACGTGCCGGCCGGCACGGAGCCGCTGGCCGTCGACGTGAGCGCGCCCGCCGACGTCGAGGCGATGGTCGCCCGCGCGATCGAGCTGCACGGACGCATCGACGTCCTCTGCAACAACGCCGGCATCGGCTCCGGAACGGACGTCGTCGACTGCACGCTCGAGGAGTGGAATCGCGTCCTCGGGGTGAACGCGACCGGCGTGTTCCTCGGGATGAGATGCGCGCTGCCGCACATGCTCGCCGCCGGGCGCGGCGCGATCGTCAACACCGCCTCGGTCGCGGGGATGGTCGGGCTGCGCAACCGCGCCGCCTACTCGGCCAGCAAGGGAGCGGTGATCGCGCTCACGAAGCAGGTCGCCGTCCAGTGGGCGGATGCCGGGATCCGCGTCAACTGCATCTGCCCGGGCACCGTCGACTCGCCCTGGGTCCAACGCCTGCTGGCCGACAGCGACGACCCGGACGAGGAGCGCCGCAGACTCGTCGGGCGCCAGCTCGTCGGGCGCCTCGGCAGCCCGCAGGAGGTCGCCGAGGCCGCGCTCTACCTGGCCTCGGACGCGGCCGCGTTCGTGACCGGCACGGAGCTCGTGATCGACGGCGGCCTGACCGCGGCATGACGGCCGTGGGGGAGAGGCGCGACGCGACGGCCGGCGACGGGCGGTCACTCGAACAGCTCGGGTCGGGCGCGCTCGAGCCGCGCGAGCACCTCGAGGACGCGGCGCAGGTGGACGCGGAGGGCGGCGCTCGCGCCCTCGAGGTCGCCGGCGCGCATGCGCTCGACGATTTGCCGGTGGTCGTCGATCAGCTCCCGGAACGCATCGGGACGGTCGTTCAGCTTCCGCACGCGGTCGAGGTGGGCGCGGCTCGGCGCGGCGGCTCTGCCGGCCGCAGGGAAGCCGCTCGCCTCGAAGATGTGCCGGTGCAGCGCGTTGTCGAGCTCGCCGAACTCCGCCAGATCGCCGTGCGCGATCGCGCGCGCCTGGCCCTCGAGGTCGGCCTCGAGCCGGTCGAGGTCGAGCGCGCCCGACGGTCCGAGCGCGGCCTCGAGCGCGGCGACCTCGAGCGCCTCGCGAACGAACTGCGCCTCGCGGACCGCGGCCGGATCGATCGGCGTGACGTAGGTGCCCGAGCGCGGCCGCACGGCGACGAGCCCCTCGTCGGCGAGGCGCAGGATCGCCTCGCGCGCGGGCGTGCGGCTCACGCCGAGCTCGGCCGCGAGGGCGACGTCCGAGAGGCGCGCGCCGGGCGGGTAGCGCAGCTCGACGATCCCGTCGCGCAGCGCGGCGTAGAGCCGGTCGCGTGCCTGGGGGCGGGCGCCGTCGGCCATACTGATATATTACCTACCAGGTGGAGGGTCGTGTGACGACACTGCAGCGTAGGGTCGCGCTCGTCACGGGCGGCTCGCTCGGCATCGGGCGCGCCGTCGCCGAGCGACTCGTGCGCGACGGCATCGCGGTTGCGTTCTGCGGCGCCGACGCGGCGTCGGTCGAGGCCGCGGCCGGCGAGCTGCGCGCGGCCGGCGGCGACGTCGAGGGCCGCGTCTGCGACGTCGCCCGCGGAGCCGAGGTCGCGGCCTGGGTCGCCGCCGCGCACGAGCGCTTCGGGGCGGTCGACATGCTCGTCTGCTGCGCCGGGATCCAGCGCTACGGGACCGTCGTCGACACCGACGAGGACGAGTGGGAACGCGTGTTGGACGTGAACGTCAAGGGGATGTTCCTGGCGGCGCGCGACGCGATCCCGCGGATGCGCGAGCGCGGCGGCGGGGCGATCGTCAACGTCGCCTCGGTGCAGGGCGTGGCCTGCCAGGAGAACGTCGCCGCCTACGCGACCAGCAAGGCCGCGATCCTCGGGCTCACGCGCTCGATCGCCGTCGACTTCGCAGCCGACGGGATCCGCGCGAACAGCGTCTGCCCCGGCTCGGTCGACACGCCGATGCTGCGCGCCAGCGCCGCGCGCTTCCGCCCGGAGGATGCCGACGGGATCGTCGCGGAGTGGGGCGCCGGGCATCCGCTCGGCCGCGCTGCCCGGCCCGAGGAGGTCGCCGAGGTCGTCGCGTTCCTGCTGTCCGAGCGGGCGAGCTTCGTGACCGGCTCCCGCGTCGACGTCGACGGCGGCCTGCTGGCGCGCCTCGGCGTCGGGCTGCCGAGATGATGCGGATCGCCGAGATCCTGCTCGACCCGCAGCCGACGGCCGCATGGCGCCAGCTGCGCCAGGTCGGCGTCGACCACGCCGTCGGAGTCCTCCCGCGCCGGCTCAAGGACTGGCGCGACGCGGACGGCGACCTGCCGTGGGGACGGGCGCCGCTGGCGATCCTCCAGGGCATGGTCGAGGCCGAGGGCTTCACGCTCGAGGTGATCGAGGACAACCCGCCGATGGACCGCATCCGCCTCGGCCGCCCGGGCCGCGAGGAGGAGCTGGAGCAGTTCGCTCTGCTCGTCCGCAACATGGGCCACCTCGGGATTCCGGTGCTCTGTTACAACTGGAGCGCGCTGCTCGGCTGGGTGCGGACCGAGCTGGCGGCGCGCGGCCGCGGCGGCGCGATCGTCGCCGGCTACGACGCGCGTCGCTTCGCCGGCGCGGAGGTCCAGCTCGGCGCCGGCGAGGACGAAGCCGCGCTGTGGGAGAACCTGCGCTGGTTCCTGGAGCGGATCGTGCCCGTCGCCGAGGAGGCCGGCGTGCGGCTCGCGATGCATCCCGACGACCCGCCGACCTCGCCCGTGCGCGGCGTGCCGCGCATCATGAGCTCGGTGACCGCGTTCGAGCGACTGCTCGAGCTGAACCCCAGCGAGGCGAACGGGATGACGCTCTGCCAGGGCAACTTCACGCTCATGACCGACGACCTGCCGGCCGCGATCCGCGCGTTCGGCGCGCGCGGACGGATCCACTTCGTGCACTTCCGCGACGTGCGCGGCACGCCCGATCGCTTCCTCGAGACCTTCCACGACGAGGGTCCGACGGACATGCTCGCGTGCATGCGCGCCTACGCCGAGGTCGGCTACGACGGCGTGCTGCGGACCGACCACAACCCCCTGCTCGAGGGCGACAGCGCCGGCGTTCCCGGCTACTCCGATCTCGGCCGCCTGCACGCGATCGGCTACGTGCAGGGCCTGCGGGAGGCCGCGTACGGGGGCTGAGCGCCGCTCAGCCGCGCGTCCGCCGCCGGCGGCGGGCGCG
>JAOPZA010000024.1 GCA_025964325.1 Conexibacter sp. | reverse complement strand
TGCCGGGAGCGCCGCCCGCCACGGCCCCGCCGCCGCCGGAGCCACCCGGGCCGCCGCCACCACCCGAGCCACCGCCATCACCCGAGCCACCGCCACCGCCGCCGCCACCTGCCGGCACGCCGTTGCCGGACAGCGAGACCGTGCGCACGCCGCCGACGTCGTCCGTGCCGTTGATCAGCCACGTGTCGGACGCGGGTCCCAGCGCCTGCGGTGTGAAGCGCACCGTCACGTCGATCGAGGCGCCGCTCGCAAGCCCGGCGGTTTCGGGGATCGGGTTGCCGTCGGCCGCGCCCGGCGTCGCCGGCTGGAACGGCCCGAGCCCCGGCGGCTTCGACTTCGTGATCGCCATCGCGGAGCCGCCGGTGTTCGTGAGCTGGAACGTGCGCGTCGCGCTCGACCCGAGCGCGACGTCGCCGAAGTCGAGCGCCGCGGCTCTCAGCTCGAGGTGCGCGGGCGTCGCGGCGCTGCCGGTCAGGCCGACCGTGACGTCAGTCGCGCCGCCGCTGCTCGTGCCGTGGATCACGACGGCGGCGCCGAAGGGCCCGTTCGCGGTCGGAGCGAACGCGACCGACACGGTGACGCTCGCGTTCGCGGCGAGCTGCCCGCTCGGCGGAGCCTGGAGTCTGAACGGCGCCGCCAGCGCGGCCGTCGTACCGAACGTGACCGGCGTCGCGCCGACGTTGCGCAGCGTGAACGTCTGCATCGAGGTCTGGCCCGGCGTGAGGCCGCCGAAGCGCACCACCGGCACGCTCGCGACGAGTGTGCCGTCGCTCGCGAGCGCGTCGCCGGTCAGCCCGACGTCGATGGGCCCGGCGGACGTGTCGAGCGACAGCGTGCCGCCGGCGGAGCCCCAGGTCGTCGGTCTGAAGGTCACTCTGAACGACACCATGTCGCCCTGGGTCAGCGTCGTGCTGCTGGCCGCGCCGACGCTGAACGGCCCCGTCACGGTCACGCCGTCGATCGTCAGGCCGCGTGTCGCCGTCAGCGTGAGGGTCGCGGTCGACGGCGGTCTGCCGACCGTCGTCGTCGGGAACGTCGCGCCGTCGCCGACCAACGGCGCGTTCGCCGGCACGCCGAACCCGAACACGTGACCGTCGCGCGTGCCGACGTACACCCGCCCGTTCGCGACGCCGGGCGAGGCGAACTTCGACACCTGGCCGAGCGCGAAGCTGCGACGCAGTCGCAGCACGCCGCCGACGGGCACGGGGTCGTACGCGCGCAGCTCGCCGCCGTTGCCGCTGGTGCCCGATCCCGACGCGATCGCCCACACGAGCGCTGAGCCCGAGCTGGTGTTCTCCGACGTGACGACCGCCGCGCCCGAGGTGTACGCGAACGTCTCGCTCGCGTGCCCGAGCAGACTGAAGCGCGGCGCGCCGGTCGTGTCGAGGCCGTAGGAGACGCCGAGCAGGGTGTTGCCGTAGGCCGAGGTGGCGCCGCCGTACGTCGTCGTCGGGTAGTAGACCCAGCCGCCGTCGCCGGGCCAGACCGCGAAGCGCGTCCACGCCCCGCCCAGCGGGCCGAGCGTCTGCACGAGGGCGTCGGCGCCGCCCGCTCCCTGCCGGAAGCCGCCGAGGTTCGCCGGGTCGGCGACGTAGAAGTAGCCGTGCTTGCCGCCGGTGACGACGAGACCCTGGTCGCCGAAGTACGGGCGCGGCAGGACGGTCGGCGCGGTCGATCCGAAGTCGGCGTCCCAGCTGTCGAGCTGCGGGGCGTCGTAGGTGGCGAAGAAGTCCTTCGGCGCGAGCGTCCCGTCGAGCTGCACCTGCAGCCGCACGAGCGACTCGCCGAGCCCGCTCGGCGGCGAATGGCCCGCGGTCGGCGTCGTCGGCGCGCCGCCGTTGCCGGTCGTCAGCAGGATCTGCCCCGAGCCGTCGGACGCGAGGCCGCCGCCCGACTGCCAGATGCCGGCGCCGTAGGCGCCGTTCGCGTTCGTGACCCAGCGCGCGGTCACGCGCGGCTGCGTCGTCGAGACGCCGAAGACCCACCCGTACCACGGCTCCGCGTCGCAGTGACCGCCGAAGCCGGCGTAGACGACGCCGTCGACCAGCAGCAGGCCCGGCCGCTGCATCTCCCATCTCGGCTGGAAGGCGATCCCGGGGTTGTTGTCCGCCGTCCCCGTGAGCGCGACGGGGAATCCCGACGCCTCCGCGCCCGTCGTCGTGTCGACCGCATGCAGATCCCACCGCGGCAGGCCGCTCACGTCGTCGTAGGACTTGGCGGCGAAGTACATCCGGTGCGTCGCCGGGTCGACGACGGGCGTGCCGGTGACGCCGACGTGCGGCGCGAGGTCCACGCAGGGGATGTCGTTCGCGTTGAACGGCGTCCCGACCTGCCGTCCCCAGCGCTGGATGCCGGTCGCGGGGTCGAGCCCGTAGATCCAGTCGTCCTCGGTCGCGAGCAGCAGCGTGCCGTCGGCGACGAGCGGCTGCGCGTAGACGGCGCCTCTCACGTCGGCCTTGAAGATGCGGCCGAACGACGAGCCGCCGACGGTCGCGGGCGCGAGGCCGGGCTCGTCGGGGTACCAGCCGGTGCGCAGGTTGTCGGCCGCATTCGTGGGCGAGACGGCGCCGGCCGGCGCCGTGAGCGTCGCGATGACCGCGAGGGCGAGCGCCGCGGCCCCCAAAAGCTCCCAAAACCTGCGCATTCCGCGCCACAGTAGTGGCGCACGCTTCCCCCTGTCCAGCGCGAGCACCCCGCCGAGGCTCGACGCCGAGCGTTCATCGGAGCGTGGAGCGGCGCATCGGTGGGCACCTGGCGTGTGATGGCAGTGCTCCCGCAGCGACGACGAGCGATCGGACTCGCCGGATCCTATGGCGGCCTGAACGCGGGCGACGAGGCGATCCTGACTGCGGCCAACACGGCGTTGCGCGCCGCGCTGCCCGGCAGCGAGATCGTCGTCTTCTCGCGCGACGCGGAGCACACGCGCGCGCGGCAGGCCGCCGATCGCGTCGTCGCCTCGCGCGACGCGATGCTCGAGGAGATCACGCCGGAGATCGCGCGCCTCGACCTGCTGCTGCTCGGCGGCGGCGGGATCCTGTACGACCGCGAGGCCGAGCGCCACCTGCACGTGGCGCGCGTGGCCCAGCGCGCGGGCGTGCCGACGGCGACGTACGCGATCGGCGTCGGTCCGCTCGAGCGCCCGACCGAGCGCCAGGCCGTCGCCGAGGTGCTCAACGGGATGCGCTTCATCACCGTCCGGGACGCTCGCGCGAAGCGGCTGCTCCAGCAGATCGGCGTCGAGCGGCCGATCGCCGTCACCGCCGATCCGGCGCTCGGGCTCGCAGCGCAGCCGTTCACCGACGCGATGCTGCGCGCCGAGGGCGTCCCGACCGGGCGCCGGATCGTCGGCATGTCCGTGCGCGAGCCGGGCGGGGCCGCGGCGGAGCTCGACGGGAGCGCCTACCACGGCGTTCTCGCCGACGCCGCCGACTTCATCGCCGCGCGCATCGACGCCGAGATCCTCTTCGTGCCGATGGAGCAGCAGGACGTCAGCGAGGCGCACCGAGTGATCGCGGAGATGGCGTTCTCGGACCGCGCGACGGTCCTGCGCGGCGACTACGGCCCCGCGCAGCTGCTCGGTCTGATGGACCATCTGGACCTGGCAGTCGGCATGCGGCTGCACTTCCTCCTGTTCGCCGCGCTCGCCGGCCTGCCGCTCGTGGCACTGCCGTACGCGTCGAAGGTGACGGCGTTCCTGGAGGCGCTGGGCGTCCCGAAGTCGCGCGCGCCGGACGGCCGCCACGTCGGTCCGATGCTGGCGGAGCTCGACCGTCTGTGGGACACCCGCGCGCAGGAGCGCCAGCGCCTGCGCGAACGCGTGCCGATCCTGCAGCGCCACGCCGCCTGCACGGCGCAGATCGTGCGCGAGATGCTCGAGACCGACCACGACGCCGAGACGATCCTCCGCCGCCACGCACCGGAGCTGACCGACCTTGCCCCCGCTCACGCCGCCTGATCGCCGCGCGACGATCAAGCTCCCGCCGCGCACCGGGACGCTGTGCGGCGAGACCGACGTGCTCGTCGTGGGTGGCGGACCGGCGGGCCTCGGCGCCGCCCTCGGCGCCGCGGCGACCGGCGCCGACGTGATCCTGAGCGAGCGCTACGGCTTCCTCGGCGGCAACGCCACGGCCGCGCTCGTGATGCCGCTGATGTCGTTCCACAACGAGCTGCGGCGGGCGCGCGCGCAGGATCCCGAGGCCACCATGCGGCTGATGCCGACCGACCACGGGCCCGGGGAGCCCGTGATCGGCGGCGCGCTCAACCTCTTCCTGCGGCAGCTGTTCGAGGCCGGCGGCGGCGTCCCGCCGTCGGAGCGCACCGGGTACACGGTCCCGTTCGATCCCGAGCTCTACAAGCTCGTCGCGCTCGACGTGCTCGACCAGGCCGGCGTGAGATTCCTCCTGCACGCGCTCGCGAGCGACGTGCTCGGCGGCGACGCGCCCGAGGGCGTCGTGTTCGAGACGAAGGGCGGCCCCGTCGCGATCCGCGCCAGAGCGATCGTCGACGCGACCGGCGACGGGGACGTCGCCGCGGCGGCGGGCGCGCGCTACGAGATCGGCCGCGAGGAGGATGGACTCACGCAGCCGATGACGCTGATGTTCCGGATGGTCGAGTTCGAGCGCTCCGAGTTCGAGCGCTACGTTCGCGCCAATCCCAGCCAGTGGCGCGGCGTGCTCGGCCTGTGGGACCTGATCGACCAGGCGGAGGCCGCCGGCGAGCTGGACCTGGCGCGCGAGGACATCCTCTTCTTCGCCACGCCCCACGAGCGCGAGGTGAGCGTCAACAGCACGCGCGTCGCCGGCCTGCTCGGCATCGACCCGTGGCAGTTGACGAAGGCGGAGTGGCTGAGCCGCAACCAGATGCGCCAGATCGCGCAGTTCCTGCGACGTCACGTGCCGGGCTTCGAGCGCTCCTACGTGGCACAGAGCGGCGTCCAGATCGGCGTCCGCGAGACGCGACGGATCGTCGGCGACTACCAGCTGACGGTCGACGACGTCCTCGGCGCGCGGCCGTTCGAGGACGCGATCGCGCGTGGCTCCTATCCGGTCGACATCCACGACCCGACCGGCAAGGGCACGCGCCTGCAACGTCTGCCGCCCGGCGGCGCCTACGACATCCCGTTGCGCACCCTGCTGCCTGCCGGCATCGAGCGGCTGCTCGTCGCCGGACGCTGCATCTCCGGCACGCACGAGGCCCACTCGTCCTACCGCGTCACGCCGATCGCGATGGCGACCGGCCAGGCCGCCGGCGTCTGCGCCGCGCTCGCGGCCCGCCACCACGACGCTCCCCGCGCGATCGCCCCGCGCGACGTCCAACGCGAGCTGCTCACCCAGCGCGCGAGCCTGCGACCCGACCTCGCCGACGCGCTCGCAGCACCGGCCGGCGCCGTGCGGGCCGCGCGCGGCGCCCGCGGCGCCTGATCGGCGCGCTCGGCGTTCCCCGATCGCGGGGTCGGCTCACGTGATCGCTGCGCGTTGTTTGGCAGGCCCTGGGACGACAACCAGCAAGAGCAGCTCGTGCGACGGTACCCGAGGCTGGCGGCTCGCTTCCGGTGAGCGCGCGCCGCACGTCGCAGCGCGCGACCGGTTCATCCGGTCCGGGCGATGCCGCACAGACGACGGCGCTGGTTGAGTGAGGGGAGCCGCACCGCGGGGCATCAACCGGGAAGGAACGTCGAGCATGGCCACGATCCGGAGAGACGCACCTGCCGAGCACCTCGGCCCGTCGGAGCGCGCGGCGCGCGGGCGAGCCGCCCGCGCGGACGTGCCGCGGCGCGCGCACGGCACCTGGACGGCACCCGCCGATCGCCCCAGTCCCGTCGAGCTGCTCGAGCAGCAGGCCGCGACGCGCGTTCCCGAGCTCGTCCCGATCCGCTACGGCCGGATGCTCGTCTCCGCCTTCACGTTCTACCGCGGTGCTGCCTATCTGATGGCGTCCGACCTGGCCGGCCTGCCGCGAACGAACCTGCACGCCCAGCTCTGCGGCGATGCGCACCTCTCGAACTTCGGCGCCTACGCGGCCCCGGACCGCGACCTCGTCTTCGACATCAACGACTTCGACGAGACGCTGCCGGGGCCGTTCGAGTGGGATCTCAAGCGGCTTGTCACCAGCTTCGCGGTGGCCGGCCGCGACCGCGGCTTCGAGGTCTCGCAGCGAGCCGCGATCAACATCGCCGCGACCCGCTCCTACCGCGAGGCGATGCACCGCTACGCGGCGATGGGCGACCTCGATCTCTGGTACTTCCGGATGGCGGTCGACGAGCTCGTGCGGCAGTTCGCCGCGACGGCTTCGACCAAGCAGCTGAAGCGTCTCGAGAAGAACGTCGCCAAGGCCCGCTCGAAGGACAGCCTGCGCGCGTTCGACAAGCTGACCGAGATCGTCGAGGGGGACGTCCGAATCCGCAGCGATCCCCCGGTCGTCGTCGCGACCCGCGACCTGTTCGCGCCGGACCAGCACGCAGCGCTCGACGAGACGATCCACGCGATGCTGCGGTCGTATCGCAGCACGTTGACGAACGATCGCGGCCGCCTGCTCGATCGCTTCCGCTACGTGGACTCGGCCCGCAAGGTCGTCGGCGTCGGCAGCGTCGGGACCCGCGCCTGGATCGCGCTGCTGGTGGGCCGAGGCGGCACGGATCCGCTCTTCCTGCAGTTCAAGGAAGCCGAAGCGTCGGTGTTGGAGCCGTTCCTCGGCCCGAGCGAGTTCGCCAACCACGGGCAGCGCGTCGTCGAGGGCCAGCGCCTGACCCAGGCGGCCCACGACATCACGCTCGGCTGGCTGCGGACGACCGGGCCCGACGGACTCGAACGCGACTACTACGTCCGGCAGCTGTGGGACGCGAAGGGATCGGCGCTCGTCGACCTGATGAACGCGAAGGCGCTGGCGGAGTACGCCAAGGTCTGCGGCCAAGCGCTCGCGCGGGCCCACGCTCGAGCCGGCGACGCCGTCGCGATCGGGAGCTACCTCGGCCGCAGCGACACCTTCGACCGGACGCTCGCCAGCTTCGCGGAGGCCTACGCCGATCAGAACGAGCAGGACTACGCGGCGATGCGCGACGCCGTCGACGCGGGAACGATCGTGGTGGAGGTCGGCGTCTGAACAAGCCCTCGCGCGGGCGCGCGGGGCGCGCGCGCCGTTCCGGCCACAGGTCCGCTCCCGTGCGGCAGCCGCGTTCAGCGGGTCATCCGATCGGGGGGATGCGCCCAGCGGCGGTGTCGGGGAGCGTTGGTCCGACGGCGCAGCGATGTGCTGCTGCGCCTCCAAATCGCGCGGCGACCAAGGAGCCACACCATGAGCGAGACGTTCAAGGGCAAGATCGACGTCGACATCCGCGACTCGGTGCCCGACTGGTCGCCGTTCGAGCCGCCGAAGGCGCCCGAGGGAGCGGCGAGCGTCGTGTACGTCGTGCTCGACGACGTCGGCTTCGCGGCGATGAGCAGCTACGGCGGGCCCGTCCCGACGCCGAACATCGACCGGATCGTGGACGACGGCGTGCGCTACACGCAGTTCCACACGACCGCGCTGTGCTCGCCGACGCGGTCGTGCCTGCTGACGGGCCGCAACCACACGCGCAACGGCATGGCCTGCATCACCGAGTGCGCCAGCGGGTTCCCCAACGCCAACGGCGTGATCCCGCCCGAGAACGGTCAGATCCAGGAGATCCTCGGCGCCCGGGGATGGAACACGTACATGGTCGGCAAGTGGCACCTCTGCCCCGAGGCCGAGATGAACCTCGCCTCGACGCGGCGCAACTGGCCGACGGGACGCGGCTTCGAGCGCTTCTACGGCTTCCTCGGCGCGGAGGCGAACCAGTGGTATCCGGACCTCGTCTACGACAGCCATCCGGTCGATCCGCCGCGCTCGCCGGAGGAGGGCTATCACCTCACCGAGGATCTCACCGACAAGGCGCTCAGGTTCATCAAGGACGCGAAGGTGCTGGCGCCAGACAAGCCGTTCTTGCTCTACTACGCGCCGGGTGCCTGTCATGCACCGCATCACGCGCCGCGCGAGTGGATCGAGCGCTTCGCGGGCCGCTTCGACCTGGGGTACGAGGCGCTGCGCGAGCAGACGCTCGCGCGCCAGAGGGAGCTCGGGGTCGTCCCCTCGGACACCGAGCTGCCGCCGCTGAACCCGCTCGGCACGCCGGAGACCCGCAGCGGCCCGCGCGGCGAGCCGTTCCCGGCGCTCGACGTCACGCGACCGTGGGACTCGCTGCCGGCTCCCGAGCAGCGGCTCTTCAGCCGGATGGCGGAGGTCTACGCCGGCTTCCTGGCGCACACCGATGCGCAGATCGGGCGGCTGCTCGACTACCTGGAGGAGACCGGCCAGCGCGAGAACACGATCGTGGTCGTCGTCTCCGACAACGGTGCGAGCGGCGAGGGCGGCCCCGACGGATCGGTCAACGAGAACAAGATCGCCAACGGCATCCCCGACGACATCCAGGAGAACCTCGCGAAGCTCGACGAGCTCGGCAGTCCGAAGACCTACAACCACTATCCGAACGGCTGGGCGATGGCCTTCAACACCCCGTTCAGAATGTGGAAGCGCTACGAGTTCAACGGCGGCACGTCGGACCCCTGCATCATCTCGTGGCCAGCGGGCATCGCGGCTCGCGGCGAGCTGCGCCACCAGTACCACCACGCCGTCGACCTCGTGCCGACGATCCTCGACGCGCTCGGCGTCGAGCCGCCCGAGACGATCGCCGGACACGTCCAGACCCGCTTCGACGGCGTCAGCATGCGCTACAGCTTCGAGAACGCACCGCTCCCCAGCGCGCGCGATACGCAGTTCTACTCGATGCTCGGGTCGCGCAGCATCTGGCACGACGGCTGGAAGGCGGTCACCACCCACCCGACGCTCAGCGGCTGGGGCCACTTCGAGAAGGACGTATGGGAGCTCTACCACACCGACGTGGACCGCTCGGAGCTGCACGACCGCGCCGGCGAGGAGCCGGAGCGCCTGCGGGAGCTGATCAACCTCTGGTACGCCGAGGCGGGCGCGAACGGCGCGTTCCCGCTCGACGACCGCTCCGGCCTGGAGCTGCTCACGACGCCGCGACCCGTGCTCTCGCCCCCGCGCGACCGCTACGTGTACTACCCGGACGTCGCGGAGGTGCCGGAGTCCCAGGCGGTCAACATCCGCAACCGCTCCTACGCCGTCGCCGCGCTCGTCGACATCCCGGCGCGCGGCGCCGAGGGCGTCCTGTTCGCCCACGGCTCGCGCTTCGGCGGCCACGCGCTCTACGTCAAGGACGACCGGCTCCACTACGTCTACAGCTTCGTCGGAAGCATCGAGCAGCGGATCGTCGCCTCCGAGGAGCTGCCGACGGGGGAGGACCTGATCCTCTCCGCCGCGTTCGAGAAGCAGGGCGAGGACCCGCCCGGCATCGCGGTCGGCGTGCTCTCGCTGTTCCACGGCGACGTGAAGGTCGGCGAGGGCCGCATCAGAACCCAGCCGGGCAAGTTCTCGATCGGCGGCGACGGGCTGTGCGTGGGACGCGACGGCGGTGACGCGGTCACCGCCGACTACCCTGGCACGGCGCCGTGGCCGTTCACGGGCGGCACGATCAAGCGCGTCGCGGTCGACGTCAGCGGCGATCCCTACGTCGACCTGGAGCGCGAGGCCGTCGCGATGATGTCTCGCGAGTAGCGCGCCGGTCCCAGGCTCAGGGGCAGGCGTAGACGATCTCCCCTGAGTCGGGGCGGGCCCTCGCGGCTCGACATCGCCTCGCGCGTCGCGGGGAGTCTTGCGCGGCTGCGCCGGGCATGCTGCGAGCGTGGTCGCGAAGCCTGATCTGCCGGAAGAGGCGCCGTTGGAGCAGTGGGCGTCGGCGTGGACGCAGATCCTCGTCGTGTCGGGGCTCGGCGCCGTCATCGCCGTCGCGACCTCGCTGCTCACCTCGCCGACGTTCGGGATCCTGCTCGGGTGGGACGTCGCCGCAGCGCTCTACGTCGTGCGCGTGTGGTGGACGCTCTGGCCGATGGACGCGGAGCGCACAGCCCGCTCGGCGGTACGCGTGGATCCGACGCGCGCGATGGCGGACCTGCTGTTGCTGACCGCGTCGGTCGCGAGCCTGCTCGCGGTCCTTCTCGTGCTCGTCAGCGCCGCACACACCACCGGCACCTCGCAAGAGCTCCGCGTCACGCTGGGGCTCGCCTCGATCGTGGCGTCATGGAGCGTCGTCCACACCGTCTACGCGCTGCGCTACGCCGCCATCTACTACACCGGTCCTGACGGCGGCGTCGACTTCCACGACGACACGCCACCCGACTACGCCGACTTCGCCTACCTCGCACTGACGATCGGCATGACCTTCCAGGTTTCCGACACCGACCTGCAGCACAAGCAGATGCGCCGCAACGCCCTACGCCACGCCCTCCTGTCCTACGTCTTCGGCACCGGCGTGGTCGCCACCACCGTCAACCTCGTCGCAAGCCTGACGACCAAGTGACCTTGGGCGCCACCGGCAGCAGCGGCGACGGTCGCCCATGCGCCGGCCTGCCAGAGCGACGCGTCAGAGCCCCTCGCCGGGAGCCAGCGGCGCCGTGCGGTAGGGCCGGCCGCGCGCGGCATGCTCGAACCGCTCGCGGGCATCGGCGATCGGCCGGTAATGTGGCTCGAAGGCGAAGCCGCCGTAGTGCATCGGCACCACGGTTCCCGCTCGGAGGAGCTCGCCCGCAAGCGCGGCCTGCTCAGGCTCCATGGTCGCGGGCAGCGGGCTGGCCGGCTGCTGGTGGGGGAAGTCGATGACCGCGCCGTTGACCGGGCGAAGACGACGTCGAACGGGCCGGCGCGGCGAGCCATCTGCCACCAGCGACCATGAAAGACGGTGTCGCCGAGGTGCAACACCCGGCTGCCACCCGCCTCCACGAGCCACGACACCTGCGGATCGCCGAGCCCGTCGACCGCCGGCAGGGCAATGCAGGTGAACGGCCCCACCGTGACCGACGCCCAGGCGGCGACTGCGCGGCGCGCCAGCTTGGCCTCGCCGAGCTCGTAGTCGGCCTGGGCCAGCGCGAGGTTGCCCTCCTCGGTCGGCGTGGGGTGATGCACGGCGGCGCCCGGTGCGATCGCGGCGGCGAGCGCGCCGGCATCGGCGTGGTCGCGGTGCAGATGGCTCACGAGGCCGGCGACAGCGCGCCCCGCGGCGGCGGGCGTCACCGACGGGAGCTCGACGTCGCGCGCAGCGTCGCCGAACGCGGCGAAGGTTCCCGCTGGGTCGGCGAGCGGATCGATCACGACCGTCTCGCCCTCGTGCTCGAGCTCCACCCCTGCCCAGCCCAGCCATCGCACGTGCATCCGTCGCTCCTCGTCTGTCGTTTACAGGACGATCGTTCGTACAGTATCGTGGCTCGGGGATGCCTCGCCGCTCCACCGCCGCCGTCGCCGACACGCGCGCCGAAGTTCTCGACGTGGCGGTCCGTCGCGCGTCGATCGACGGGCTCGAGGGGCTCACGATCGGGCGGCTGGCCGACGAGCTCTCGATGAGCAAGAGCGGGCTCCATGGTCTCTTCGGAAGCAAGGAGGAGCTGCAGCTCGCCACGTTCGAGAACGCCGTGGAGAGCTTCACACGCGAGGTCTGGCTGCCGGTCGCAGGGCGCCCGCCGGGGCTCCCGCGACTGCTGGCGCTCCTCGATCGCTGGCTGGCGTATCACCGCCGCCGCGTGCTGCCCGGCGGCTGCTTGGTGACGACCGCGACGATCGAGTTCGACGCCCGCCCGGGGCCGCTGCGCGACGCGGTCGCCCGCGCCCGGCGGCAGATGCACGCCGTGCTCCACGCCGACATCCGCACCGCCGTCGAGGCCGGCGAGCTCCCCGCGAGCGCCGACCCGGCGGACGTCGCGTTCACGCTCTACGCGATCGTCTCCACTGCGAGCCAGGCGATCCAGCTCGAGGAGCGGGGCGCCAGTGCCCGCGCCCGGCGCTGCGTGCGCGTCGTTCTGGGCGCCGCCTGACCCGAGCCGCCCTCCCTCCCCTTGCTGGCGCCTCAGCAGGTTCGACAGCACCGTCGCGGACCCCCGTGCGGTTACGCTCGCGCGATGACGGACTCCGAGCGGTTCTCCCACTGCGGCTACTGCGGGCATCGGCTTCCGGCCGGATCCACGTGGCCGCGGGCCTGCTCGGCGTGCGGGAACCTCACGTACCGCAGCCCGCAGCCGGTGGCGGTCGTCGTGGTGCCGGTAGGAGACGAAGGGGTGCTGCTGGTGCGGCGCGCGACCGAGCCGCTGGGCCTGGCGCTGCCGAGCGGATTCATCGAGTACGGCGAAGACTGGAAGCACGCGGCCGCGCGTGAGGTGGCCGAGGAGACCGGGGTGCGTCTCGATCCGCGGGCGCTCCGTGAGATCGCCGTGCGGTCCGGGACGGACGAGACGCTGCTCGTGTTCGGTCTCGCGCCCACGGTCGGCGTCGAGGCGTTGTCGGCATTCGCGCCATCGAGCGAAGTGTCCGAGCTCGTCGTCGCGCAGGGGCCGTGCGACGGCCTGGTGTTCGACAACGACGCGGAGGTGCTCGCCGAGTGGTTCCTGCTCCGCGACGGTGACGACGTGCCTCTGGCTCGGGCGTGGCGCGGTGGGTCGAAGCGATAGCCGTCGCGCCCTGCGGCTGAATCGTCGACGAGGACACCGGGTACACCCGTGTCGACGCACCCAAAAGAAGGAGGATCATGATGGAAGAGCCAGAGTCGACCGCGCGCGAAGGCGATCCCGACGTCGAGATCCCCACCGTTCCATCCGGCAAGGACGTTCCGAGTCCCGCGCAGGCCACGCCGAAGATCAGTGACGAGGAGCAGCAGAAGGGGCAGACATCCCACCCCGCGCCCGCGGACGATGTCGGCGTGCCGCCGGACGAGGAAGAGATGAACAAGCCGTAGGCAGCTCGTCGAGCGTCAGCAGCAGCACCACATCCTCATAGCGCAGCAAGTTCTCGCCCAGCAGCGCCATTCAACCCAGATCGGCGGCTGTTGCTGTTGACCCGTCGCGGGGATCGGCGGAGCGAGCCTCGCTCGCCGACGTCGGCCATGAGATCCCGACCGCGCGGCAGCTTCCGTTGACGGTGCGGCTGGCATCGACGGTCGCCTCGACGGTCCCTCTGAACTGCCCCGCCGCGATCCCGCCGTGCGGCGCGTGCTTCAGCGTGCAGCGGTATTCGACCTGGTCGTGGACGATGGTGCACGACGGCTCGGTACGCGCGCTGCTCGAGCCGATGGCGGCGGACCGACATCAAGAGGACGTTGCGCGCGATCCCGAGCAGCCACGGCAGTGCGGATCCCTCCGACTCGTCGCGAAACCGTCTTCGGACGAACCACGCCTGGGCGAACGTCTCGGCCGTGAGGTCATGGGCGGCGTCGAAATCCCGCGTCTGGCGCAGCAGGCCCGCGTGGACGCGGGCCGAGTGACGGTCATAGAGCGCCCGAAATGCGTCGGCGTCGTCCAGCGACCCGGATCAGCGCGGCATCGCTGACCGAGGCCGGCGTGAGCTGTGGAGGGTAGGTCATGCCCGAGGAATGACGCGACACCCCCGAAGCGTTACATCGTGGCGGCTCAGCCGGTCACGAACGCTTCTCCGAGCGGCTTGACCTGGTGGGCGAGCACCTGGATCCCGCGCTTGGCCCGGGCGTTGCCGATCGCGGCGCGATCGACGATCGCTCCACCCGGTGCGTCAGGCGGGTTCGCTCGGATCCTCGTCGGCGGCGAGCCGCAGCGACGACTCTCGCACGTCGTTGACGTGGCGCCGCTGGATCGGCAGCACACTCTCGACCAGCTGACGGACGGCGGTCTCGCGCGCTCTTCTGTTGAGCGTGTCGAGAATCTCCCAGTGGGCCAGTTCACCCGCCTCGGCCATGCTGAGGAACTCGAGCCCGTCGAGCGCCTCGGCGTCCTCGAGATAGGTCTCCATGAACTCCGCGACCTCTCTCTTGGTCTCGCGCGCCTTTTCGCGAATCGCAGTCTTGAGACCCTCACGCTCGTCCGCGACCTGCTGGCAACGCTGGGCGGTGTCCGCAGCCTCCGCGCTCATTCTCTGCAACAACTCGACCAGCTCGCCCTCGCCCTCTCTTCTGGCCAGCTGGCTGACCTTTCTCGTCGCCTGCTGAGCCGCCTGCGCCAGCCCGAGCACCTCCGCGAGCTTCTCGTCCAGCACGGTCAACTCTGCCATCGAATCCTCCTCCGGTTCTGGGATCGTGGCGACGCTACCCCGAGCCACGTGCCGCCAAGCGCGATCGGCCACCGCTCCGAAGTGCACGCCGTTGGCGCACACCGAGCGCGGGTATCGCTCCGCTCCACGCGCGTCGTGATCGCGGCGACGCCTCGCCCGCCGACGAGATCCTGGCCGGCGAGGCGGTCCACCGTGACCGCATCGCGGTGCCCGCAGCCCGCTCCCGCACGCCCGCGCGCCCACTTGGTTTTTGGGTCTATTGGCGTCGGGAAAGCTCGCCGCGTCGCGCGACCAAGAGGTTCAATCCAAGAACGGAAGGACGTCGAAACGATGATGAGACGTACAGGAAGACTGCTGTTGCTGCTCGTGGCCGCGCTCGTGGTCGGGCTGCTCGCCACCGGGTCGTTCGCGCTCGCCCACAGCAACGGCGGCGATCACCACCGCTCCGACCAGCGCCAGCGGTCCGACGGTCAGAGCTCGGATCAGAAGCTCCGGCGTTGCGACCAGGTCTGCCGCGAGAAGGGCTACTCCGCGTGGGACCAGCAGTGGTTGATGATGTCAATCGAAGGCGACCGCTTCGAGATCCAGGGCGGAATGCTCGCCCAGCACCGGGCGACGACGCAGATCGTCCGTGACCTCGGCGCTCGCCTCGTCAAGGATCACACGAAGTCGCTCGAGGACGCGATCGCGGTCGCCGAGAAGCTGGGCATCGATGTGCCGAAGGAGCCGTCCCCGAGCCAGCAGTGGGAGCTGCGCGCGGTCGCGCAGTTCCCCGGCAGGGCCTTCGACAGGTGGTACTCCGACCTCGAGGTCCAGGACCACGTGCAGGACATCACCGAGGCGCAGGACGAGGTCGACGAAGGCTTCAACAAAAAGGTGAAGAGCACCGCCGAGGACGACCTTCCGGTCCTGCGCGAGCATCTCAAGCTCGCCCAGGCCGCGCTCGCGTCAGTCGGCGGCAACGCCAGCTCCAGCAGCCGCTGAGACCGCTC
>JAOPZA010000012.1 GCA_025964325.1 Conexibacter sp. | reverse complement strand
CCGTCGGCCCCGGGGCGCGCGAGCCGGATCGCCGCGGCGTCGCAGAGCGCGCGGGCGGCCGAGCCGGGCGGGAGGACCTCCCACGGCGCCGCCGGATCGACGCCGAGCTCCTGCGCGAGGCGCGCGTACTGCGTCGCGGTCAGCGGCAGCGCGTGACGCGAGGGCTGCGTCTCGAGCGGCAGCGACCAGCCACGGATCGTGTGGGCGAAGATCACCGCCGGGCGGTCGCGGACGGCGTCGGCGGCGCGGTACGCGTCGAGCAGCGCGGCGAGGTCGTGGCCGCCGACGTCGCGGATCGCGCCACGCAGCTCGCGATCGTCGAGCTGGCTGACGAGCCGTGCGATCGCCCGGCGTCCCGGGCCGAGGCCCGGCAGGCCCGCGCGCAGCCCGTCCGCGTCGGCGCCCAGCAGCCGCTGGAACTCGGCGTTGTCCATGCGGTCGAGCCGGCGGCAGAGGTCGCCGCCGCCGGTGCGCTGGAAGAGCGCCTGCAGGCCGCGGCCGTACTTGAGCGTGATCGCGTGCCAGCCGGCCGCCTCGAAGGCGTGGCGCAGGCGGCCGGCGCGCACGTCCGGCACGACGTGGTCGAGCGACTGGCGATCGAGGTCGACGATCCACAGCAGCTCGCCCAGCAGCGGCACCTTCGGCTCCGCGAGCGCCTCCCAGCAGGCCCCGCCGTCGAGCTCCGCCTCGCCCAGCAGCGCGATCTGCCGTCCCGGCCCTGCGACCGGCTCCCCCGCGGCCGCGCCGCCGTGCGTCGCGACGTAGCGCCGCGCGAGCGCGCTCCAGACCGCGGCGGTCGCGCCGCTTCCCTCCGGGTGCGCCACGGCCGTGGACCCGAGCAGTTGCTCGAGTGCACGCAGGACGGGCATCGCCTGCGGCTTCACGACGACGCGGTCGGCCGCCTCGAGCAGGCCGAGCCAGAGCGCGGCCATGATGCTCGTCATCGAGGCGGCGGCGGCCGGGGCCCCGGCGGCGCGGCCGTGCTGGACGAGCGCGACCGCGAGCCACAGCACCCGCTGCTCGACCGCGTGTAGCGCCTCGAGGTCGAGCGCGGCGGGCGCCGGAGGCGCTGTCGAGCGGGCGGCCGACGGCGGCGCTGGCCTGCCGGATGGGCGCGTGCTCACACGTCGTCGCGCGAGCGCGGCGCCGGTCCGACGTACTTGGCGGTCGGACGGATCAGGCGTCCTTCGCGCTTCTGCTCGAGGATGTGGGCCGACCAGCCGGCGGTGCGCGCGCACGTGAACATCGGCGTGAAGAGCTCCGGCGGGATCTGGGCGTAGTCGAGCACGACCGCCGACCAGAACTCGACGTTCGTCGCCAGCACGCGATCGGGCCGGCGCGCCTTCAGCTCCGCCAGCGCGGCCTGCTCGAGCGCCTCGGCGACCTCCGCGCGGCGCGAGCCGAGCTCCTGCGCGGTGCGGCGCAGCACCCGCGCGCGCGGGTCCTCCGCGCGGTAGACGCGGTGGCCGAAGCCCATCAGCCGCTCGCCGCGGTCGAGCGCGTCCTTGACCCAGCGGTCCGCGTCGCCGAGCGCCTCGACCTCGTCGAGCATCTTCAGCACGCGCGACGGGGCGCCGCCGTGGAGCGGGCCCGAGAGGGCGCCGACCGCGCCCGAGAGCGCCGCCGCGGCGTCGGCGCCGGTCGATGCGATCACGCGCGCGGTGAACGTCGAGGCGTTCATCCCGTGCTCGGCGGCGCTGATCCAATAGGCGTCGATCGCTCTCGCGTGGTCGGGATTCGCCTCGCCTCGCCACCGCAGCAGGAAGCGCTCCGGGATCGAGGTCGCCCGGTCGATCTCGCGCTGGGGCACCGGCGGCCGTCCGGCGCCGCGTGCGGACTGCGCGACGAACGAGAGCGCCATCACCGACGCGCGCGCGAGCTGGTCGCGCGCCTCCTCGTCGCTGATGTCGATCAGCTGTCCGAAACCCCACTCCGGCGCGAGCATCGCCAGCGCGGACTGCACGTCCACGCGCGGATCGCCCGAGCGGACCGACAGCGCGTGCGGCTCGGCCGGTGGCAGGCCGGGCTCGAAGGTGCCGTCCACGAGCAGGCCCCAGACGTGCTCGAACGGCACCGCGCCAACGAGCTCCTCGATGTCGACACCGCGGTAGCGCAACGCCCCACCTGCCTTGTCCGGCTCGGCGATCTCCGTCGCGAAGGCGACAACGCCTTCGAGACCGGACTGGACGTCGCTCGTGGTCGCGCTCATGGTGGGCTCCTGGGGGATTCGTTCGTACGGGCCTGAGCCAGAGATTCGCACGAAGACGGTACGAACGCGTCGCCCAGCCCGTAGGGTTGGCCGGTCGGCCAACCACGCTGCCCGAAGGAGCTCCGTGACCGCGACCTCCGATCTGCTCTTCCGTCCCGTCGGCGAACTCGCCGCGCTGGTGCGTTCCGGCGAGCTGTCCGCGCGTGAGCTGGTGTCGCTCTCGCTCGACCGGATCGCCGCGCTCGACGGCCAGGTCAACGCCTTCACGCACGTCGACGCGGAGGGTGCGCTCGCGACCGCCGAGGGAATCGGGCCGCGCGATCCGCGGCCCTTCGCGGGCGTGCCGATCGCGATCAAGGACAACCGGCCCGTCAGCGGGATGCCCGTGACGCTCGGCGCCGGACTGCTCGGCGACTTCGTCGCCCCCTTCGACGCCGCGTTCGTGCGGCGGCTGCGCGAGGCCGGCTTCGTGATCGTCGGCAAGACCGCCCTGCCCGAGTACGGGATCCTCCCGACGACCGAGTCGATCCGCAACGGTCCGACCCGCAACCCGTGGGACCTCTCGCGCACGCCGGGCGGCTCCTCCGGCGGTGCGGCGGCGGCGCTCGCCGCCGGCATGGTCCCGATCGCGCACGGCAACGACGGCGGTGGCTCGATCCGCATCCCCGCCGCCTGCTGCGGCCTCGTCGGCCTGAAGCCCGCCCGCGGCCGGATCTCGCACGCGCCGATGGAGGGCGAGTCGTTCCTCGTGACCGACGGCGTGCTGACGCGGACGGTCGCGGAGACCGCGCAGCTGCTCGACCTGCTGAGCGGTCCCGAGCCGGGCGACGCGTCGTGGGCGACGCCGCCGTCGGAGCCGTTCGCGGACACCGCCGCCGGCGAGCCCGGACGGCTGCGGATCGGCCTCGCGCTGCGGCCGCCGCTGACCGAGACGGCGCTCGACCCGATCGCCGAGCGGGGCGCCCGCGACGCCGCCGAGCTGCTCGCGTCGCTCGGCCACGAGGTCGAGGAGATCGACCCGCCGTGGGCGATCCCGGGCCTGCTGGCGCAGTTCGCGGCCTGCTTCGGCCCGGCGGTCGCCTCCTCGATCGTGCTCGGCGGGATGCTCGCCGGCCGCGAGCCGGCGCGCGAGGACATGGAGTCGCTCTCGTGGATGATCTGGGAGCAGGCCGGCGCGCTCAGCTCCGCCCGCTACCTCGCCGGGATCGGACAGGTGCAGGCGCTCGGACGCACGATCGTGACCGCCACGACCGCCTTCGACGCCGTGCTGACGCCGGCGCTCGCGCAGCGGCCGGTCCCGATCGGGGAGCTCAGCGGCGACACGCCGGACCCGGCCGGGACGTTCCGCCGCTCGGGCGAGTTCACGCCCTTCGCCGCGATCGCGAACGTGACCGGTCAGCCGGCGATCGCGCTGCCGCTCTACCACGGCGAGGACGGGCTGCCGACGGCCGTCCACCTGATCGGCCGTCCCGCCGGCGAGGGCCAGCTGCTGGCACTCGCCGCGCAGCTCGAGGCCGCCCTCCCCTGGGCCGAGCGCCGCCCCGAGCTCGCCACGACAGCCTGAGCGCACAGATGTGGGGCCGGCGGCGACGCGAGGACGACGAGGACCCCTTCCGCGCGCTGCGCGAGACGACCCCGGGCTCGAGCTTCAGCTCCTCGCCGACGGCCCCCGCGACCGGCGGGCATGACGCACGCGCCACGCCGATCGCCCGGCGTACGCCCGCGAAGAAGCGCACGAGCGGCACGCCCGCCGCCGTCGCGCTGGTCGCCCCGAGCGGCTTCCGACGCGCGCTCGCGACGCTGCGCGGCACGCTCCGCCGCGGCGAGGTCGTCACGACCATGCGGCTCGACCGGAGCCGGCTGATCGCGATCTCCCACAACGGCGCCGGCGACCAGCGCGTGCTCACGATCTCGCCGCGGCTCGCCGTCTCGGCCACGTCAGGCGGCCACGATCCTGGGCCCGCGCTGATGCTGAGCGCGATCGATCCGCCCGGTCCCTTGCGGGCGACGCGCGCGGCCGCCGCCCACGGCCGCTTCAGCACGCGCCGGCTCGACTACCTCGCGATCACGGCCTCGATCATCCGCGGCCGGCCGTCGCAGTGGTCGCTCTTCTTCAGCGGCGTCCCGGCCCGCGATCGCTTCTGGCAGGCGGATCTCAGCGGCGGCCACACGCACCGCCCCGGCGAGTCGTAGCCCGGCGCGCGACACTCCACCGGAGACCGTCCGTACAATGCATCGCCGGTCCACTCCAACGTTGCAAAGAGGTACGACTGATGGCCTACGTGATCGCAGAGCCTTGCATCGGCACCAAGGACAACTCGTGCGTCGAGGTCTGTCCGGTCGACTGCATCCACCCGACGCCCGACGAGGCGGACTACGACAAGGTCGAGATGCTCTACATCGACCCGGAGGAGTGCATCGACTGCGACGCCTGCGTCGAGGCCTGCCCCGTCGATGCCTGCTTCGCCGAGGATCAGCTCCCGGAGGAGTGGGGCAGATACGCGGAGATCAACGCCAACTACTACGCCGGGAGATCCTGAGCGGACCGAGCCGGTGGGCTAGACCCCGCCGCGGGTTTCGCCTCCGGCGAAACCCGCAATCAACGGCAAGCGCGCAGCGCGCAGCCGTTCACGCCATGGGCAGTGACATCCCGGCCGGCTGCTTCGGCCTCGGCGGGATCACGTCGAGACCGCTCGGAGCGGCGGCGGCCTGCATCACCGGCAGCGAGATCGGGGCGATCGGCGCCAGCGCGACCAGTCCGCGGGCGATCTGCCGCAGCGCCTGCGCGGCGGCGTCGTCGGGGTCGGACATGACGAGCGGGATGCCGGCGTCGGCCTGCTCGCGCAGCGCCATCGTGAGCGGCACCTTGCCGAGCAGCGGGACGTCGAGATCGTTCGCCAGCAGCTCGCCGCCGCCCTCGCCGAAGATCGGGAAGCGCTCGCCGCCCGGCGTCACGAAGGCGGTCATGTTCTCGATCACGCCGGCGATCTCGAGTCTGACCTTGTGGGCCATCTCGGCGGAGCGGCGCGCGACCTTCTGCGCGACGGGCTGCGGCGTCGTGACGAGCAGGAACTGGGCCTGCGGCAGCAGCTGCGCGAGCGTCATCGAGACGTCGCCGGTGCCCGGCGGCAGGTCGACGAGCAGGTAGTCGAGCACGCCCCAGTCGACGTCCTCGAGGAACTGCGTGAGCGCCTTGTGCAGCATCGGGCCGCGCCAGACGACGGCCGCGTCCTCCTCGATGAAGAAGCCGATCGACATCACCTTGATGCCGTCGTGCGCGACCGGCGGGACGATCTTGCGCTGGTCGTTGACCTTCGGGCGCAGGGCGCCGAGGCCGAACATGCGCGGCTGCGAGTAGCCCCACACGTCGGCGTCGAGCACGCCGACGCGCTTGCCCTCGGCCGTCAGCGCGGCCGCCAGGTTCGCGGTGACCGACGACTTGCCGACGCCGCCCTTGCCGGAGCCGATGCAGATGACGTTCGCGACCTGCGCGAGCGCGCCGTCGGGAAGGCCGCCGCGGCCGAGCTTCGACTGCAGCTTGCCCTTCTCGTCGGCAGACAGGACGTCGAAGCTGACGTTGACGTGCGCGACGCCGTCGAGCGCGCGCACGGCCTGGGCGACGCCGGTCTGGAAGTGACTGCGGATCGGGCATCCGGGTGTCGTGAGCGAGACCATCACGTCGACGACGCCGTTGGGGTGGATGTCGATCGATCGGACCATCTCGAGCTCGACGATGTCTCTGCGCAGCTCGGGGTCGATGACGGCGCGGAGCGCCTCGCGGATCTGGTCTTGAGTCGGCATGGCCCCATTGTCGCAGGCTCGTCGTGTCAGTCGGCGAACGCGGGGCGGGTGCCGATCAACCGGGCCTCCACGACCGCCGGGACGCCCATCCTGGACGTCCCGGCGGTTGAGGGAGGAGAGATGCAACATCCGCCGGCGAGATATGGGCCGGCGAACCCGTCCCGGACCCGGCGCCCTCCACGTGCGCCGGCCGGGGGAAGCTTCAGGGCGTCAGACGACCTTCGCGATGCGGTCCTGAACCCCGTTGACGAGCGTGATGCCCGCGCTGACACCGTTCTGAACCACGTTCTCGACCCGGCCCGGGAGCGAGCCGACGTTCGTGCCGAGCGTCCTGCGCGCCTCGGCGCGCTGGCGGTCGACGCCGCGGCGGGCGTTGGCGGCCTCGCGCTCGACGAGCGTGCGGCCGTGCCGGACCTCGCGCTCGAGGCGCGTGCGGGTCTTGCGGACCTCGCGCTCGAGCTGCGCGCGCGCACGGCCGCCGCGGCGCTCGAAGCGCTTCAGCTGTTGGTCCAGCGCCCCCCGCGAGCTGGTCGTCGAGACGACCGTGTCGAGCGCGTCGACGACGCGGTCACGCGCCTCGAGCGCCGCGCCGACCGGGATCAGCACGACGCGGCCGGCGAGCTGCTGGGCCTGGGCGATCGGCGTCGGGGGCGCGGTCGCGACGGTGCGGGGGCCCGAGCTGCGGACCGTGCGCGCCGTGGCGCGCGAGGCGCCGCGCGCGCTCGTGCTGCGGCTGGCGGCCGTTCTGCGGGGTGCCGGTCTGCGTCTGGCGGCGGCTCTCGGCGCTCTCGTCGCTCTCGGGCTGCTCGCGGTCGCGCTCGGCGTGGCGCCGGAAGCGGGACTCGTCGTGGTTCTGGTGGTGTCGTTCGCGGCCATGTGGGTGCGTGACTCCTTGTGGCGGTGACGATAACAGTTTTACGCTCGTCGAACAGGACTGGACGAACGTGTGTTTGTACACCACGGTCGAGCTGATCGTTACACCGCGCACCCGGTGTGACGTGAAGATCGCGTGAACAGCGGGCTTCAGGTGCTCGGAAGCGCCGGAACGTCCGTTCGCCTCAGCCACCCGCTCGGATCCGCAAGCTCGGCGATCGTGGGCAGCGAGGCGGGGTCGCGCCAGACGCGGTTGAGCGCCACGATGCCACCCTCCGCGACGACCGCGTCGCAGAAGCGCTTGCCCTGCTCGTACTGCCGGATCTTCAGCTCGAGGCCGAGCAGGCGGCTCAGCAGCCGCGCCGGCGCCGACTGCGAGCGGCGACGGCGGTCGAGCGCCCCCCGCAGCTTCGGCAGCGACGGCAGCAGCGGCGCGCCGACGGCGTCCATCACGTGCTCGGCGTAACCCTCGAGGACGGCCATCGTCGCCTGCATGCGGTCGAGCGTCGCGCGCTCGCGCTCGTTCGCGACGAGCGAGACGATGTCGCCGGAGCGGACGGCGTTCACCAGCCGCTTGAGGTCGTCGGTCCGCGGCAGCCGCAGCGCGCGCGACGCGTCGATCCGCAGCTCGGCGCCGGCGAGCAGCTCGTTCGCCATTCCCGCGAGATGGCCCTGCAGCCACGGCACGCCGGCGAACTGGACCGCGTGCGTGACCTCGTGGAGCGCGACCCAGTGGAGGAACTCGCGCTCGTCGGCGCCGAACGCGCGGACCGCGCCGGCCAGGTTCGGCAGCACGAACAGCAGCCGCGGCGGCCGGTCGGCGGGCGTCGTGTCGAGCAGGACCAGCTCGTACTGGCCCAGCACGCGCTGGGAGAGGAAGCCGAGCAGGACGCCGACCTCGGCCGTCATCACGACGCCGGCGGCGAGTCGCATCGCCGGCTTAGCCGGGCCGAGGCCGTCGCCGGCGCGCTCGAGCACCGGATCGAGCAGCGCGCTCATCGCGCTGACGTTGGCGCGGATCCACTCCGGCCGTGCGATCCCCTCGGCCGGCGGCAGCGCGGACGCGGGCGTCAGGCCGGTGTAGGCGACGACGCGCTGCTCGCTGTCCTGGGCGAGCGCGACGAGGTCGGTGCGCAGGGGGCGCACGTCGGGTTCCCCGGCGACGAAGCCGGCGAGCCGCTGGGCGAGCGGCCAATCGATCATCCGTTCACTATGGCAGCGTGGGCACTCCGGCTCGGAGGGTGGGCGGCGAACCGCCCGCCGGGAGCCGCTCAGGCGCGGGGAATGCCGGCCAACTGCGCGAGCGTCGCCGCGGTGCGGGCGGCGACGACAGGCGCGTGCGGCGCCACGTCGAGCGGCGCGGCGAGCGGATCGCCCACGCCCGGGAAGGCGACGAACCCGCCGGCCTCGCGCACGATCAGCTGCCCGGCGGCCGCGTCGACGGCGCGGCATCTGCGCAGCGTGACCATCCCGTCGAGCCGCGCGGCCGCGACCTGGCAGAGCGAGACCGCGATCGCCCCGACGACGCGCAGCCTGCGGGCCGACGTCGTCAGCCCGTCGAGTGAGGCGGCGATCCACTGCGGGTCGGCCTGCTCGACCCCGAGCAGCTCGAGCTTGCCGTCGCGGCCGCGACGCTCGGGCAGCGCCGGGTCGAGCCGCACGCCGTCCAGCCACGCGCCGCCGCCGCGCGTGGCGCTCCACTCCTCGCCGCTGCCGAAGTCGTGCACGAAGCCGAAGGCGACGTCCGCCATCGTCGGCCCGTCGGCGACCGCGATCGAGAGCGCGTAGTGGCCCATCAGCCGCTTGGCGTTGAGGCTGCCGTCGATCGGGTCGATGACGACGCGGACCGCTCCGCCGCCGTAGTCGACCTCGCCGCGCTCCTCGGAGACGGCGGTGAAGCGGTGGCCGGCGCTGTGCAGCGCGTCGAGCTGCGCGAAGACGGCGCGCTCGGCGTCGCGGTCGATCACGAGCGTGTGGTCGCCGCCCTCGCCGCGGGTCCCCGTCTCGACGACGCGCTCACGGCTGGCGGGCGCCTCGGCAAGCACGGTGTGCAGGCCGGCGACCGCGTCGCGGCAGGCGCCGATCCAATCTGCGCCGAGCGCGCTTTCGGAGAGGGTCATCCGCGGCATATCCTCCCAGGGTGCCCTCTTCCGGGAGTTCCCCCCAGCGCAGCGCAGCATCGCACCGCCGTCGTGGAACTCCCAATTCGCAGGACGGGCTCTCCCCCGCCCAGCAGCGGGCCGTCACCCATGCCGGCGGTCCGCTGCTGGTGCTGGGCGGCGCCGGCAGCGGCAAGACCCGCACGCTCGTCGCCCGCTTCGCCTGGCTCGCCGGGCAGGGCGAGGCGCCGGAGGCGCTGCTCGCGCTCGCGCTCTCCGAGCGCGCGGCCGACGCGCTGCGGCGACAGGTCGAGGACGCGATCGCCGCGCCGTACGAGGAGCTCGCCGTCACGACCGTGCACGCCTTCTGCGCGCGGCTGCTGCGCGAGCAGGCGCTCGAGGGCGGGATCGACCCGTTCGCGGTCGCCGTCGGGCGCGCCGACCGGCTCGCGATGCTGCTCGAGCGAATCGACGAGCTGACGATCCGCCACCACGACTTCCGCGGCCGTCCGGGCGCGCTGGTGGCGAGCTTCGTCCAACGGATCGACCGCCTCAAGGACGAGCTGATCGGCCCCGAGGACTACGCCGCGTGGGCGGCCTCGCTGCGCGACGAGAGCGAGGAGGGCGACGACGCGGCCCGCGCGCGGGCGACGCGCGAGTGCGAGTTCGCCGAGGTCTATCGCGCACACGACCGGATGCTGGGCGAGCAGGGCGCGCTCGACAGCGGCGACCTCGTGATCGGCGCGCTGCGGCTGCTGCGCGAGCACCCCCACGTGCGGGCCCGCGTCGCGGCGCGCTACCGCCACCTGCTCGTCGACGAGCTGCAGGAGCCGAACTTCGCGCACGGGCTGCTGCTGCGGCTGCTCGCATCCGAGCACGGCAACCTGACGGCCGCCGGTGACGACGACCAGGCGATCGCGCGCTTCCGCGCCGCCGCGACGAAGAACCTGCGCGACTTCCAAGCCGAGCTGCCGGATGCGACGGTCGTCCGGCTCGAGCACAGCTTCCGCTGCCCGCCCCGCGTGCTGGGCGCGGCACGGGCGGTCGTCGAGCCGCTCGAGGAGCGGCTCGAGAAGCCGCTCGAGGGCCGCGCCGGCGGCCCCGGCGAGGTCGCCTTCTGGCGTGCCGCCAACGAGCGCGCGCAGGCGCAGGCGGTCGCCGCCGACGTCGAGCGGCTGATCGGGCGCGAGGGCGTCGCCCCCGAGCAGATCGCGGTGCTCGTGCGCTCGATCGCGCGCGAGGGCCAGGCCGTCGCCGTCGCGCTCGAGGAGCGCGCGGTCGGGCACCGGATCGTCGGCGAGGCCGCCTTCTTCCAGCGCGCGGAGGTGCGCGACCTGCTCGCATGGCTGCGGCTGCTGATCGACCCGGGCGACGCCCCCGCGGTCGTGCGCGCGCTCGCGCGGCCGCCGATCGAGCTGCGCTCGGTCGACCTCGCGCGCTGCACGCAGATCGCCCGCCGCCGCAAGCTCGACATGGTCGGCGCGCTGGCGGCCGCGCTCGAGTCGCCGCAGATCCCGCCCGAGGCACGCGACCGCATCCGCACCTTCCTGACGCTCTACCGCTCGGCCGTCACCGCGCTCGACACGATGCGCCCCGACCTCTACGTGCACCGTCTGATCGAGCGGCTCGGGCTGCGCCGTCAGCAGCTCTTCACGGCGCAGGCGGACGTCGTCGAGCGCCTCCGCGGGCTCGCGCGCTTCGGCGAGCTGGCGACGTCGTTCGTGCAGCGCCAGCCGCAGGCGACGCCGCGCGAGTTCGCGCGCTCGATCGCGGCCGCCGCGGAGGCCGGGCTGCGCGAGGAGGAGGAGCCGACGCCACTCGCCGCGCACGGCGTCCAGGTGCTGGCGATGCACGCCGCCAAGGGGCTCGAGTTCGATCACGTCTACGTGCTCGGGCTGCACGCGGCCTCGATGCCGGGCGCGCACGCCCGCACCCTCGAGCCGATCCCGCCGGAGCTGCTGAAGGAGACGCTGCCGGAGGGCGATCTCGCCGCACACGTCGCCGAGATGCGGCGGCTGCTGCACGTCGCGATGACGCGCGCGCGGCAGCGGCTCGTGCTCGTCCACCCGCAGGCGAGCGACCGCGGCGCCGCGCAGCCGCCGTCGCCGTTCGCGGAGGAGGCGCGGTCCGCGCTGGGGGCGGATTGGGAGGAGCGCGCGGAGGAGCTGTTCGGGCCGGCCGAGACGCTCCACTCGACCTACCGGATCCTGCGCGACGAGCTGCTCGAGACGATCAAGCGGACCGGCGCGCGGATCGGCGAGCTGCGCTTCGACACCGACCTCGACGTCTCGCACGCGGTCGCGCGGTACCTCGAGGTCGTCAAGCTGGCGGCGCTGATCGAGCGCTCGCCCGACCAGAGCGTCGGCGACGCGCTGGCGGAGGTGAACGCGCGGATCGGATCGGCCGTCACCTCCGAGCAGCGCGAGATCCTGCTCAGCTCGACGCTCGACGAGTACCTGCTCGACGCCGACGGCGACGACCGCCGCCGCGCGCAGGCGATCGCCGCGCGCGAGGAGCCGACGCTGGAGCAGTTCCTGCCGCGCCGCGGCGACGGGCTGATGCTGTCGGCGTCGGACATCGACACGTACCGCACCTGCCCGCTGAAGTACAAGTTCGCGCGCGTCTTCCGGATCCCGCAGGAGCCGACGCTCAACCAGCGCTTCGGGATCTTCGTCCACCAGGTGCTCGAGCGCTTCCACGCCGACGGCGGCGCGACCACGCTCGACGCGATCTTGGGGCTGGCCGACGCGGCCTGGCGCCGCGGCGGCTTCGGCGGCTCCGAGCAGGAGCGCCAGCTGCGCGACAAGGCGACGGCCGCGCTGACGCGCTATCACGAGCGCTTCCAGGACGAGGACGCCGAGCCGATGTGGTTCGAGCGCTCGTTCTCGTTCAAGCTCGGACCGCACCTGCTGCGAGGCCGCGTCGACCGCGTCGACCGTCTGCCGGAGGGCGGCTACGAGCTGATCGACTACAAGACCGGGCCGCCGAAGACGGCCAGTCAGCTCGAGCAGGACGTGCAGCTCTCGCTGTACGCCGTCGCCGCGCACGAGGCGTGGCAGCTCGACGCGGCGCGCGGCGCGTACTACTACGTGCTCGACGACGCGAAGGTCCCGGTCGCGCGCGACCCGGCCGACCGCGGCTGGATCGAGGAGATCGCGACCGAGGTCGCCGAGGGGATCCTCTCGCAGGGCTTCGAGCCGACGCCCTCCTACGCAGCGTGCGCGATCTGCGACTACCGGCTCGTCTGCCCAGCGGCAGAGCGGTAGGCTCGGCCCCGGACCAGCTGGCTCGCTCGTTGCGCGAGGATCGTCCGCGCGGTCCGCGTCGGAACCGCGATCGTCGGGACGTAGGGACGACGACGACGCCGGGCGCGTCGAGGCGCTCCTCAGGCGGGGTCGTCGCCGCGCTGTCTCAGGAACCGCATGAACTCGCTCGCGATGCGGTCCCCGGAGGGCAGCTCGCGCGGGTCGATCGGCTCCTCGTCGTCGGCGGCCTTCTCGAGCCGCTCGACGAACGCCTGCACGTCGGGGTCGCTCTGGACCGCGAGGTTGACCTGGCGCTCGTAGTCGCTCGCGGCGCGCTCGAGGTCGGAGGCGTCGACGGCGATCCCGACGAGGCCCTCGAGCTTGCGGACGAGCGCGAGCGCGGCCTTCGGGTTCGGCGCCGAGGCGATGTAGTGCGGCACCGCCGCCCACAGGCTCGCCGCCGGTATCCCGGCTTGGCCGCAGGCGGCCTGCAGCACGCCGACGATCCCGGTCGGGCCCTCGTAGGACGTCGGCTGCAGCCCGAGCCGCTCGACCAGCGCGGGATCCGAGGCGAGACCGGTGATCGAGATCGGCCGCGAGTGGGCGACGTCGGCCAACAGCGCGCCGAGCGAGACGACGAGCTGCGCGCCGAGCGCCTCGGCGAGGTCGATCACGAGCTGCGAGAAGGTGCGCCAGCGCATCGACGGCTCGCTGCCGGAGACGAGCACGAGGTCGCGCGGCGCCCGCGGCACCCGCGCCTCGAAGATCTCGACCGCCGGCCAGCTGATCTCGCGCGTCTGGCCCTCGGTCATCTTGACGTGCGGCCGCGTCGCCTGGAAGTCGTAGAACTCCTCGGGGTCGATCGAGGCGAAGCGCGAGGCGCCGAGCTGCGTCCCGACGAACTGGAGCGCGGTCGTGGCGGCGTCGCCGGCGTCGTTCCAGCCCTTGAAGGCACACACGAGGGCGGGGGCGCGGAGACCGTCGGGGCGGCGTTCCCATTGCAGCGGCTGCATCACGTCCAACTTAGTACATGATGGGTGCGTGCCCGATTCCGTCACGGTCAGCGCACTGCGTCCGACGCAGGAGATCGACGCCGTCTTCGCCTGCACGCGCAAGGATCGACTGACCAGCAGAGCCGGAACGCCGTACCTCGCTCTCGAGCTGCGCGACCGCACCGGCACGGTCCCCGCGCGCGCGTTCCGCGACGCCGACGTGCTGGCCGGGCGCTTCGAGCGCGGCGACCTCGTGCGCGTCGCCGGCCGCGTCGAGCGCTTCCGCGACGAGCTGCAGATCGACGTCCGGCAGATCGCGCGCGCCGACCCCGCGCAGGTCGATCCGGCGGCCTTCCTGCCGAGCGCCTACCGCGACCTCGACGAGCTCGACGGCTTCCTCGAGCATCTCGCCGGCGAGGTCTACGAGCCCGGCCTGAAGGCGCTCGTCGGCGCGTTCCTCGGCGACGCCGAGCTGCGCGCCGCGCTGCGGCGCGCACCCGCGACGCGCAACGGCCACCATGCCTATCTCGGCGGCCTGCTGGAGCACACGGTCGCGGTCGCCACGCTCGCACAGGAGACCTGCCAGCTGCACGTGAAGCTCGACTCCGACCTGCTGATCGCGGCGGCGCTGCTGCACGACGTCGGCAAGGTGCGCGAGTTCACCTACGGCGCCGAGTTCGGCCTGACCGAGGAGGGCCGGCTGCTCGGCCACGTGCAGATCGCGCAGCGGATGATCGAGCAGCGCGCCGCCGGCCTGGGCGCGCTGCTGAGCGCCGAACGGCGGCTCGCGCTGCTGCACTGCGTGCTCTGCCATCACGGCCCCGACGCGGCGCCCGGTCGGCGCTTCGGCTCGGCCGAGGCGCTCGCGCTGGCGCGCGTCAACGCGCTCGACGCGGCCGTCAAGGGCGCGCTGGAACACGGGCTCGCCGGCTAGCGCCGTCGAGCCTTGGAGGTTCGGCTGGCGCCGAACCTCCGGCGCCGAACCTCCGCCGTCGAGCCCCCAAACCCCTATGAGTCCGGCTCGTCCTCGAGCACGGCGATGCCGATCGCGGCGGCCAGCTCGCCCGCGAAGCCGACGATGTCCGGCCACGGCATCGCCGTGCCGCGCAACCGCTCGGCGCCGACGATCCCGTCGAGCCGGCAGCCGCGCAGCTGGGAGCGCGAGAAGGTCGCGTGCGAGAGGTCGGCGCCGGACAGGTCGCAGTCCTCGAAGACGACCGAGTCGAGCCGTGCCTCGACGAAGTCGGCCTCCTGCAGCATGCAGTTGCGGAAGACGACGCGCTCGAAGCGGCTGACGCGGAACGCGGCGAGGTCGATGCGGCAGTCGTCGATCGTCATGTCGCGGAACGTCGACTCGGCGAGCTGCAGGCCGGTCATGCGGCAGCCGCGCAGGACGACGCGGTGGAGCGAGACGTGGAGCGCGCGCACGTTCGCGAGGCTGACCTGCTCCAGCAGCGCGTCGGCGAGCCCGTCGGCCGCGAGCAGATCGGCGTCGAGCACGCCGCCCGGGAGCGGCTCGAGCCCGCTCGCGGGGATGCGCGGCGGAAGCGGTTCGCGTGCCATCGGCGCGGAAGGCTAGCCGCCGGGAGCATGAGAAGCCTGCCATGGTTCTGCCATGGCGGACGCCGAATCGATCTTGGTCGCCGGCGCGCTGCTGGTCGCCGGCCTCGCGGCCTCGCTGCTGGCGGGACGCCTCCGCGTTCCCGCACTCGTGCTGTTCCTCGGCGTCGGCATGGCCGTCGGCACCGACGGCCTCGGCTGGGTCAGCTTCAGCGACTACGCGGTCGCGAGACAGATCGGCATCGTCGCGCTCGCGCTGATCCTCTTCGAGGGCGGCCTGACGTCCGGCTTCGCCGAGATCCGGCCGGTGCTCGGCAACGCGCTCGGCCTCGCCGTCTTCGGGACCCTGATCACGGCCGGCATCTGCGGGCTGGTCTCGACCTGGCTGTTCGATTTCACGCTGCTGGAAGGGCTGCTGCTGGGGGCGATCGTCGCCTCGACCGACGGCGCGGCGATCTTCTCGCTGCTGCGCGGCTCGCAGCTGAAGAGACGGATCGCGACGACGCTCGAGGGCGAGGCGGGCTTCAACGACCCCATCGCGGTGCTGCTGGTGGTCGGCCTGATCGACTGGATCGAGAAGCCCGGCTACGGGATCGGCGACATGCTCGTGCTGCTGGTGCGGCAGATCGGGATCGGCGGCGGGATCGGAATCGTCGTCGGGCTCGGAGCGGTGCAGGCGTTCAAGCGCTTCGAGCTGACGACGCCCGGCCTCTACCCGGTCGCCTCGATCGCGACCGCCGCGCTCGCCTTCGGCGCCGCCGACAGCCTCCACGGCTCCGGCTTCCTCGCCGTCTACATCGCCGGCCTCGCGCTCGGCAACGCGCGGATCCCGGCGAAGCAGACGATCGTCACGTTCCACGAGGGGATGGCGTGGGTCGCGCAGCTGACGATGTTCCTCGCGCTCGGCCTGCTCGTCTTCCCGAGCCAGCTCGACAACTACGCGCTGCAGGGAACGATCCTCGCGCTCGTGCTGGCGTTCGTCGCCCGGCCGATCGCCGCGTTCGTCGCGAGCGGCCGCGGCTTCACGCTGCCGGACCGCATCGTGCTCGGCTGGGCCGGGCTGCGCGGCGCGGTCCCGGTCGTGCTCGCGACCTTCCCGGTGATCGCGCACGTCCGCCACAGCGTCGCGTTCTTCGACATCGTCTTCTTCGCCGTGCTGCTGTCGACGGTCGTGCAGGGCTCGAGCTTCGAGTGGGTTGCGAAGCGGCTCGGCGTGACCGCGGCGGCGGCGCTGCGGCCCAGCCCGCTGACCGAGACCGGCACGATCCGCCAGCTCGGCGCCGACTCGGTCGAGTACCCGGTCGCGCCCGACGACGCGATCGTCGGCTTGCGGATCCGCGACCTCGGGCTGCCGCGCGCGGCGATCGTCAACGTGATCGTGCGCGGCGGACAGGCCGTCCCGCCGCGCGGCTCGACGCGGGTCGAGGCCGGCGACCGGCTGCACGTGCTGATCCGCCGCGAGGCGATCGACGAGGTGACGCGCCTGCTGGAACGCTGGCGCGACGGGCCGATCGGGCCGCCGCCGCGGCCGCCGCGCGTTCCCGTCGGGCACGCGCCGATCTTCTCCGTGCGCCCCTGGGACGGCAAGGACGGCAACCCGGCGGCGGTCGACGCGGTCGCCGGCCGCCAGGTCGTCGACCGCCTGCGCACGCGTCGCGACATGCCCGGCGCGCTCGTGCTGCTCGACGACGGCTACTACGCCGTGACCGGACCGACGCTCGCGATCGGCCGCACCGAGATGCTGAGCGACTGGACCCGGCGCAAGGCGCGCAACGCCCGTACGGACGCCGAGCGCGCCTGGTGGGAGGAGTGCCTCGGCGCCCTCGCGTACTGAGGGCGCCGGGGCGGGCCGCTACTGCGCCGACACGATCTCCTTCACCTGCGTGAGCCGCAGGTGGTTGCCCGAGGGGTCGCGGAACCCCGAGTCGATCCCGTACGGGCGCTCCTCGGGCGGCTCGACGAACTCGACGCCCCGGCCCTTGAGCTCCTCGTAGGAGGCGCGGCAGTCGTCGGTCGTGAGGAAGATGGTGCCGGCGAAGCCCTTCGCCATCAGGTTCCGCACCTGCTCCCCCGTCTCGGGGTCCATGACCGGCGCGCCCGGGATCTGCATCAGCACGATCGCGACGTCGGGCTGCCCGGCGGGCGAGACGGAGAGCCAGCGGAAGTCGCCGAACTCCGGAATGGTCACGTCGGAGCGGACCTCCATGCCGAGCTTCTGCGTGTAGAAGGCGAGCGCCTCGTCCTGGTCGTGCACCCACAGCTGTGCGTTGGCGATCCTCATGATCGGGTCCTCCTGCGTCGACGGAATGGTCGACGAGGACGCTAACCCGCCGCCGGGCCGCTGTCTTCTCGAAACGTGCGGCGTTGCGGCCGCCCGTACGCGCGCAGAACGCACGCCGGGATCCGGGCGTGGAGCGCGGCCGGCGGAAAGGTCGCACGGTAGGCCGTCGGCGACGCGCCGTAGGTGCGGGTGAAGCTGGTGGTGAACGAGCCGACGCTCTGCAGGCCGACCGAGAAGCAGACGTCGGCGACCGAGCGATCGGTGGTGCGCAGCAGCGCCGCGGCGCGCTCCAGCCGGCGGGTCAGGAGGTACGCGTGCGGCGACTCGCCGAACGCCCGCCGGAACTCGCGGCTGAAGTGGGCGCGCGAGAGGCCGGCCGCCTCTGCCAGGTCGCTCACGTCGAGCGCCTCGGAGTAGCGGGCGTCGGCCAGGTCCTTGGCGCGCAGCAGGTGACGGGCGGGTGGGACGAACGCCATCCCGGGCAGTATTGCGCTCGGTCGTCATCGCATGCGACTCGCGGCCGCGGCAGCCGCCGCCGGCTCGTTCGTCGGCATCAGGAACGCGGCGCCGGCCGCTTGGATGACCCGCGCGACGACGCGCGTGCCGATCGACGGCGCCGCGCCGCAGAGCGCCGCGAACCCGATCGCGTATGCGTCAGCGCCCACGAGATCGTCGCGACGCTCGTGCCGGGCGAAGTCCCGCCGGATGTCGGTGCGGCGAGGAGCTGCGCCCCGGCGAGACGCGCGTCCGTCCGGGCCCGGGCGCGAACGCGCGCCAGCGCGAGCAGCCGCTGTTGCCGGCGCCGCGCGCGCCACGCGCCGCGACGTCGTAGCCTCCCGCGCGGAGCGGCACGGGTCTGGTGGCCCATCCGGTCTTCAAAACCGGCAGGGCGTCGTAGCCCGGCGCTTGGAAGGTTCGATTCCTTCGCCGCTCCGCTCGAAGGCACCGGCGTTCCCACGAGGACCAACGGCAGACGGGGAGCGGACGGCGGAGGTCCGCGGCGGGCATACTGGAAGGCGTGACCCGTGCCCGACCCACGGCGGGGGCCTCGGATGCCCGCCTCACCGAGGCGCTGGAGCCGGTGCGAGCCGATCCGGCGCGGGCGGCGATCCTGCTCGACATCGACGGGACGCTTGCCCCGATCGTGCGTTACGCCGACGACGCGCACGTGCCCGAGGCGACGCGCTCGCTGCTGATCGAGATCGCCCGCCGCTACGCCGTCGTCGCCTGCGTCAGCGGCCGCCGCGCCTCGGACGCGCGCCGCATCGTCTCGATCGGCACGATCTCCTACATCGGCAGTCACGGCACCGAGCTGCTGCGCGCCGGCTGGACCGAGCCGACGCTCGACCCCGCCGTCCGCGACTGGAGCAGACGCATCAACGACTTCGGCCGCGAGGCCGACACCTCCGAGCTGCGCCGCCTGCGCGTGCGGATCGAGGACAAGGGCTCGATCGTCGCCTTCCACTGGCGCGGCGCGCCGGACGAGGAGTCGGCGCGCGCGGCGATCGACGCGATCGCGGGCCGGGCCGAGCAGAGCGGGCTGCGGACCCACTGGGGCCGCAAGGTGCTCGAGGTGCGGCCGCCGGTGCGGATGGACAAGGGCGCGGGGATCGTCTCCTTCCTCGAGGACGCCGAGCTCGACGCCGCTCTCTACGTCGGCGACGACGTGACCGACCTCGACGCCTTCCGCGGCCTCGGCGAGCTGGTCGCCGAGGGGCGGCTGAAGCACGCGCTGCGGGTCGCCGCCAGCTCCGAGGAGGGACCGGCCGAGCTGGCCGGCGAGGCCGACCTGATCGTCGACGGGACCGACGGCGTGCGCCTGCTGCTCGAAGCGCTGCTCGCCGACGGATAGCCTCAGAGGCAGCTCATGCGCTTCACCGACTTCCTCAAGGCGACGGTGATGGCAAGCGCGGCGATGGCGACGCTGCTGGCCGCGATCACCGTCGCCTCCGCCAGCTCGAACGACGACCAGCTGCTCGTCCCCTTCTCGGCCGGCTGGTGGGTGATCGCCGCCGTCTGCGGGATCGTGCTCGGCCGCCGTGCGCAGACCTCGCCGCCGATCGCGCGGCTGCTGGCCGACGCCCGCTCGACGCAGGCGCTGCCCGAGCAACACCCGGCGCGCACGCTCCTGAACCGCCTGTGGCCGCTGGTGCTGTCCACCGTCGTGGCCGCCGGCCTGTCGCTGCTGTTCCCGCAGGTGGCGGCGATCGCGACCGGCTTCGCGATCATCTGGGCGCTCGCGTGGCGTCGCCAGGACGCCGCCGTGACGGCGATCGAAGGGCGCGACGGGGTCCGCTACTACGTCGAGCGCACCTCGCCGCTGCACGCGATCCAGCTCGTGCGCACGCCGGGCTTCAAGTCCAGCGCGTGGGAGCTCGACGAGGCGACCGCCGCGCAGGCTGGACCGCGCGAATAGCCGATAACTGGTGCAAAACGCGCCAGAAATCTTGACCGGGCGCGCTGCGGCGCATAGAACCAGCCGCACCTGAAGGCGACCCAAGGAGACAGGATGATCGCCTCACTCGATCGCGCCCATGCGCGATCCGCTGGTGTGCTCGCGCTCGCCATCGCCGTCGCCGGCCTCGCGCCGGCAGCAGCCGCAAGCGCCAGGAAGGCGCCGCGCGCGACGTCGAAGTCGAGCACCGTGCGCGCGTGCATCAACAAGAGAAGCGGTGCGCTCCGGATCATCGGCGGCAGACAGAGATGCACGAGATCCGAGCGCTCGTTCAGCTTCAACGCGAAGGGGCTGGACGGCAGGAACGGCAGCAACGGGACGAGCGGCGCGAGCGGCAGAAACGGCACGAACGGCGCCAACGGTGTCAGCGGGACGAACGGGCGCGACGGCACGACGATCTCGCTGCGGGCGCGCACGAGCGCGCCGATCACGGGGACGGCACTCGTCGGAGGGCTGCCGACGCTCGACTACCCGCTCACGAATGGTGCCTGGACGCAGGCCGCCACCGAGGTCGACGTGCTGTTCGGCGAGCTGAAGTACATCTACGGGTCGTGCACCCCGGCCGGCACCGTCCCGACCGCGATCGCGTATCTCGACGGCCAGCCGTTCGCACAGTTCTACGCGCTGTTTGCGAGCACGCCGACGCTCGGCTCGACCGTGTCGGCGAACCTGTACTCCTATCCGCTGGTGTTCACGCCGCCGTCGCTGTTCGAGCCCGGTGCGGCAACGCCCCACACGCTCGCGCTGCGCGTCGGCGACAGCTGCACGACCGGCCACCTGTCGATCCAATCCGCGGCGATCGACGTCGCCTCCTACCGCTGACCCACGACTGCGATCCATCGCGCCGCTACAGTGCGGCGCGATGGCTTGCGCCGACGTCCTCGTCGTCTCGCTCGGCACGACGGCGGGGTGGCGCTCCGCCGACGCCGCGCTGATCGACGCGCTGCGGCGCGGCGGCGCCACCGTCGCCTCGGTCGCCGCCGCGGAGGTGCCGCGCGTGCGCACCTTCATGCTGACCGACCTCGTGCAGGCGCGCGCGGCGCGCGACGCCGCCGTCACCGGGATCGCGAGCCACGACCCGCGCGCGGTCGTCTACTCCTCGACGACGGCGGCGCTGCTCGGCCCGCGGCCGGGGGCGATCTGGTTCGACGCGCCCGCCGCCGACAACCGTCCAGGGCGCCACGGCGGCTGGCAGCGGGCGGCCGAGCGGCGGCGGATGGCGCGCGCGCCGCTGCTGCTGCCGATGGCGCCCGGCAGCCTCGCGACGCTCTGCGCGCCGCGTGCCGCCGCCGTCGTGCTGCCGGTGCCGGTCGAGCCGTCCGGCCCACTCGCGTCGCCAGCCGCCCGCGACGTCGCCGCGCTCGCCTACGCGGCGGACGCGGAGAAGAAGGGGCTCGCGCGCATCCTCGCCGCCTGGGAGCAGGCGCGGCGAGCGGACGAGACGCTGCTCGTCGCCGGCCAGTCGGGGCGGCTGGCGGAGGGCGCCGAGGGCGCCGGGCTGCTGGCGCGTGAGGACTACCGCGCATTGCTGCGGCGCGCACGCGTGTTCGTCGCGGCACCACGGCGGGAGGACTACGGGATCGCGCAGCTGGAGGCGCTCGCCGACGGCTGCCGCCTCGTGACGACGCCGTCCCCCGGCCCTTACCCCGCGCTCGAGCTCGCGCGCAAGCTGGATCCGCGGCTCGTCGACGACGCGCTCGCGCCGGCGATCCGGACGGCGCTTGACGCGCCGCCGGACGACTACGCGGCTCGGGCGGCGGCGCTGCTCGCCCCGTACCGCCGCTCCGCGTTCGAGGCGACGGTGCGGGACGAGGTGCTGCCGGTGCTGCTCGGCTGAGACCCGCGGGCGCGGCCGGGCGCCTGTTCGACGCCCGGCCGAGCCCCGTGTGCTTGGCGTCGTCGGTTACTTCACCGCGACCGCGTAGACGGCGACGTGCTTCGCGTCGGTCCGGACGCGGAGCGCGTAGCGGCCGTGCACCAGCGTGCGCACTGTGCGCAGCTGCCCGACCTTGCCGTTCGCGTAGGTGCGGTTGTTGCGCACGAGCCGAGCCGAGCGGCCCTTCAGCGCGTTCGCCTGCGTCCTGGCCGCGCGCGTTCTCGCCTCGCCGCCGACGAAGACGACGGTGCAGACGACCTTCTGCGCGCCGCGCTGCTGCTTGACCGTGCAGGAGATCGCGGCATCGCGGCCGGAGGGGCCGCGGTCGCCCTTGGCTCCCTTGTCGCCCTTCGGGCCCTGAGCGCCTCTCGCGCCGGTGTCGCCGTTCGGCCCGGCGGCGCCCGTCGCGCCCTCGGCACCGGTCGCGCCGGTGTTGCCCTGCGCGCCGGTCGGACCGGTCGCGCCGGTCGCGCCGTCTCTGCCGTCAGCCCCTGAGGGACCGGGCGCCCCGGTCGGACCCTGCTGACCGGCTTCGCCCTGCTCGCCCTGCTCGCCCTTCGGCAGGCCGACGCTGGTGGCGGTCAGGTCGATCGTGTGCGATCCGTCGGCGGTGTCGTCGGTGAAGACGAGCCGCTCGTGGGAGGTCGCGAGCTGGCGTGCGGGTGCGAAGCGCACCAGCACCGTGCAGCTGCCGCCGGCGGGGATCGCGGCGCTCGTGCAGGTCTCGTCGCTGAGGACGAAGTCGCCGGCGGATCTGCCGTCGGCGTCCTGCCGCGCGAGCTTCGAGACGTGCAGCGGCCGATCGCCGGCATTCGTGACGGTCAGGCGCTGGCCCTCGCCGATCGTGCCGATCGGCTGGTCGGGGAAGACCGGCGGCCCGACCATCAGCCGCGGACCGGGACCCGCGTAGGGCTTGACCTGGATCGTCTTCGCGGTCGTGATCGGCGCCAGCGACGCATCGTCGGTGTACTCGCGCATCGAGTCGTTGGTGACCGCGACCGAGACGCTGCCCGCCCGCAGGCCGGTCACCTGCTCGCTGATCGGATCGAGGATCGCGATCTTCCCGGCCGCACGCGCCGCGTCGATCGCGCTCGTGCCGGTGCCGATCGCGAGACCGTCCGAGCCGGACCAGTGGACCGACATCGGATAGGCGAGCGGCACGACCCGCGAGCCGTTCGCGACGCCTTGGGGCTGCACGATCGACCCGCTCAGCGGCGCCGACGTGCTGACCTCGACCGAGTCGGGCGTGTTGAGCGTGATCGACTGCGCGAACGCGTGCACGTCCGCCGTCAGCCACTGCTGCGAAGCCGGCTTCGACGGATCAACCGCCCAGTCGAGCCAGCCCGTGAAGCCACCGCGATCCGGCGTGCCATACGGGTCCTTGCCCGAGGACGGCAGCACCGTGTACGGCACGCCGTCGATCCGGTGCACGTTCGCGATCTGCGCGTGCGAGCCGGTCATCGCGGCGCCCTTGCCGGTCGAGCTGCGGAAGTCCGACAGCATCCTCTCGACCAGCGCGACCTCGTCGCGATCGCCGAGCTGGCTCGACTTCGTGTCGGCCGGGTCGTCCACCGGGTGGTGGGCGAAGACCAGCACGTTGTCGATGCTCGCGTCGGTCGCGGCCGAGGCGAGCGCCTGCTGGAACATCGGCAGCTGCGCCCAGTTCGAGCCGTGCAGCGAGCCGAGCGCGCTGTCGAGCAGGATGAAGCGCGTGCCCTTGTGGTCGAACGTGCGGTACGGCTGGCCGAACTCGGCCTCGAACGGTCTCGTGTCGGCCTGGACGTTGCCGAGGCCGTAGCTCTCGTGGTTGCCCGGCACGTAGTAGCACGGCACCCTGCCGCTGCTCGGGTCGGGCGTCGAATCCGGCGCCGGCTCCTGGCCGACTCCGACCAGGTCGCAGCCGCCGGCCTCGAGCGTCTGGCGCGCCAGCGTCATGTCCTGGGACAGGCCGCGGTCCGTCACGTCGCCGTTGAGGACGATCAGGTCCGGGTTCGTCTTGCGGATCCGCTCGAGTGCGGCGACGCCGACTCTCGCGAGCTCGGGTGCGGCGGCGGTGAACTGGATGTCCGACAGCGTCGCGAACGTCCACTCTCTGCCGCCGGTCGGCAGTCTGCCGTCGGGGGAGATCAGCGCGTCGCGGCGAAGCGGGTCCTGCGCCGGCAGGTCGACCTGGCTCGGCGTGTCGACGGAGATCCCGCCGAGCGTCAACGAGCCGGCCGCCTGCTTCGTCGGCTGGGTCTCGATCAGCTGGAACGAGTTCATCCGCAGCGGGAAGTTCGCCGAGGCGGGCACGACGAACGTGATCGTCTGCCAGTCGGTCGTGCTGCTCATCGCGGAGCCGTAGAGGCCGTACGAGACGCCGGAGGCGTCGTACACGCCGAGGTAGTCGAGCGACGTCGCGCGCGAGGCTCTGACTCTCACCTTGATCCGCAGCGGCTGGCCCGGCAGCGGCACCTCGCGGGCGAGCACGGAGCCGGCCGTGACGCCCATGTTGCGGGCGGGACCGAAGTCGAGTCTCAGGCCCTCGGGCGTGTTCGAGAGCGACTGCCCGGTGTTGGCGCTGCCGTTGAGCGTCCAGCGCGTGTTCGCGGCGTTGTCGTCGAACGTGTACGGGGTGAGCGTCTGGACGCCGACCGAGATCGGCAGCTTCTCCGTCTGGCCACCGGCGGTGACCGTCAGGACGGTGCCGCCGGCCTTCAGCGGCGTGACCTTCAGCGCCGCGCCGGACGGGTCGATCCGCACGACCGAGTGGTCGTAGTCGAGCGACAGGTCCTCGGGCTCGAGCGGCGCGGTGTAGCCCTGGTCGTCGCGGCCGCTGATCTTCAGCGTCGTCGCGAGGTCGGCGGTCGGATCGGCGAACGACAGCCGCGAGCTCGGGAGCTCGAGCTGCTTCAGTCTGCCGAGCACGCCGAGCTTCGTGTCCTGCTGGGCAGAGTCGGTCGTGCTGCGGACCGTGATCGAACCGCTCGCATCGGCGGGCGCGGCCAGCTGACCGCCGTCGATCGAGCCGGTGTCGGTGCTCCAGCGGACGTCGCCGCGCGCCAGCGCGACGGGCGCCTGGCGGTCGTCGACGGCAGTCGCCGTCAGCGTCCGGTGGAAGCCGGGGAAGACGCGGGCGTCGTCGCCGGAGGGTCTGACGATCAGGTCGTGCACGGTGCCGTCGCCGGGCGCGAGGAAGAGGCCGACGCCGTTCGCGTCGGTCCGCTCGTGGCCGTCGGAGGGCGTGTTGCGAACGGTCGGGGCCGACGTGCCGAGCCCGCGCGCGACGAGCGTCGTCGAACCGCCGCCGTCGAGGTTGATCGCGTCCTGCGCGCCGAGCGAGGCCATGATCTCCCCCATCTGCGCGATCGTCGGGCCCGGCACGGTCGTCTGATGGCCGTCGGCGATCGCCAGCAGCATCGTCTTGCCGTCGTCCTTGAAGCCCATCGACGTGCGCGGGGCGGGCGTCACGTTGTTGCCGCCCTGGGCGACGCCGCCCCTGACGAGCATCTCGTGACCGCCGACCGCGAATCTGAACTGCGCGGCGGCGTCGCTTCTGAGGCCGTAGTGCAGCGCGACCGTGTCGCCCACCCGGAGCGCGCGGATCGTCGCCGCGCCGGTCTCGCGACCGTCGAGCGCGAAGGAGCCGTCCGGCAGCTGGCCGGTGCCGGTGCCGGTCGCGTCGACGGACGTGACTCTGCCGTCCTGGACGATCGCCTCGGCCGTGTCGGCCGTCCTGATGCCGACGCCGACGTTGCGGGCGAACGTGCCCCACGCAGGCGTGTAGGCGACGACGGCGTCGACGCCGGCGGGCGTCGGGTCGTTCAGCGCGGTGACCTTCTGCGGACCGCTCGGCAGGTCGGCCGAGGCGTCGAGCGTCAGGTTCGCGAGCTGGCCCAGCTTGTCGGTCGTGACGCCGACCGTCTGCGTGAAGCCGATGCCGGACTTGAGGACGTCGCCGTTCTGGATCTCCGGCCCGATCGCGGCGCCCGAGCCGTCGATGTCGAAGTAGTCGCCGTTGATGCCGGCGACCGCCCCGGCCGCTCTCGAGGTCTTGGTCAGCTCCGTGCCCTGCGCGATCCTCGACGACGTCAGGAGGTCGGTCGAGAGGCCGTCCTGCTGAAGGTTCACCGTCATCAGCTGCACGTCGTTCCAGCCGCTCGGCGTGAGCGTCTTGAGGTGCCGCAGCGAGATGCCCGGACCGACCTGCTCGGTCTGGTCGGTCAGCGTCAGCTGATCGGCGGCCTGCGCGGCCGCGGGGAGCGCCGCGAGCGACGCTGCCGCCACGAGGGCGGCAGGGAGCCGCAACCGCCGCCGGCGGGGCGACGAGGAGATGGATTGCACGGGGGAGCCTTCCGGGACGTTGGGAGGGGAACCGCAGCCACGAGGTGCTCGATGACCGCGCCCGTACTTGTCGCTCAGACCGTGCTCGGGCTCGTGATCGCAACGTCAACGAATCGTGGCTCTTTTGTGAACTGTCGACGTTCACGGTTCAACCGAGAGGCGGTCGGTCGATGACTCCCCGTCGCCGCCGTACCGGCGCGGCGGCCCGCGTCAGCCGGAGCGGACGCGCTTGCGCAGGGCGGCGAACTCCGCCCACGGCCGCGTGTTGGCGACCTGCTCGGCCGTCAGCCACGCCCGCCGGGCGGTCCCGATCCCGTAGCGGCGCGCGCTGGCGAGCGTCGCGGGGCGGTGCGCGTCCGTGTTCACGAGGATCCGGACGCCCGCCTGCGCCGCAGCGCGCGCGTAGACGTCGTTCAGGTCGCGGCGCGCCGGGCTGCCGTTGATCTCGAGCATCGTGCCGGTGCGCGCGGCCGCCGCGATGACGCGCTCGACGTCGAGCGAGTAGGGCGGCCGCTGCTCGATCTTGCGGCCGGTCGGGTGGCCGATCGCGTCGACCCACGGATGCTCGATCGCGGCGATCATGCGGTCGGTCATCGCCGCCTCGTCCATGCGGAAGGAGGAGTGGACGCTGGCGATCACCCAGTCGAGCCGTGCGAGCAGCTCGTCGGGGTAGTCGAGCGAGCCGTCCGGCAGGATGTTGACCTCGCTGCCGGCCAGCAGCTCGATTCCGTCGAACGCGAGGTTGGCCCCGTGGATGCGCTCGATCTGCGCCTCCAGCTGCGCCGGGGAGACGTCGTCGCCGAAGCCGTGTGAGGCCGAGTGGTCGGTGATCGCCAGGTACTCGTAGCCGAGCGCGAGGGCGGCCTCCGCCATCTGCTCGACCTCGGCCTTGCCGTCGGACGCGACCGTGTGCGAGTGGAGGTCGCCGCGCAGGTCCCGCTCGGTGATCAGACGCGGCAGCCCCGCGCCGCCGTCGAGCGCGGCGGCCGCCAGCTCGCCGCGGTTCTCGCGCAGCTCCGGCTCGACGTAGGCGAGCCCGAGCGAGGCATAGACCTCCTCCTCGGTCGAGCAGCGCAGCGTCTCGCCGGTCGCGTCGTCGAGGACGCCGTACTCGGAGACGTGGAGGCCCCGTCTGACGGCCGCCTCGCGCAGGGCGACGTTGTGCTGCTTGGAGCCGGTGAAGTGCTGCAGCAGGTTGCCGAACTGGTCCGGCGCGACGACCTTCAGGTCGACGCTCATGCCGCTGTGCGTGCGCACGCGCGTGCCGTTGTCGCCGATCGCGCCGACCGCCTCGACGAGCTCGAGATGGCCGAGCGCCTCTGCCAGCGCGCGCGGGTCGGTAGCTGTCGCGATGATGTCGAGGTCCTTGACGGAGTCGGCCATGCGGCGTGCCGAGCCGGCCAGCTCGACGCGCTCGGAGGCGGGATGCTCCCGCAGCGCGGCGACGATCTCGTCGGCGATCGTGAGGGCGCGGTCGAGCACGACCCGGCCGGAGGACGGGCCGCCTTCGGCCGCGGCGGCGGTCGCGCGCTCGATCGCCGCCAGCAGGTTCTCCTCGGCCTTCGTGCCGAAGCCTCTGAGGTCGCGGATCCGCTGCTGCCGGGCGGCCGTCGCGAGCGTCTCGAGCGAGTCGATCCCGAGCTCCTCGTAGAGCCGGCGGGCGCGTCTCGGGCCGAGCCCCGGCAGCCGCGTCATCTCCAGCAGGCCGGCGGGGAACTTCGCCCGCAGTCTGACCGCCTGCGGGATCTCGCCCTGCTCGAGCAGGGCGACGAGCTTCGTCTCGAGCGTCGCGCCGATCCCGGGCAGCTCGGTCACGCGGCCGGCGTGCGTGAGGCCGGCGACCGACGTCGAGGCGTCGCGGATCACCTTCGCCGCTGTGCGGTAGGCGATCACGCGGTGGACGATCGCGCCGTCGAGCTCGTAGAGGTCCCCCAGCTCGTCGAGGGCAGCGGCGATCTCGCTGTTGGTCGGGTCCGCCATCGGAACAGAGCCTAATGCCGCGTCCGGCACTAGGCTCTCCGGGCGACGCCCGTCGATCCGCTTCGGCGGGGTACTATACTTTGTGAAGTAAAGAGGGCGAATCCGTCGAAGGAGCCACCATGGCAGGCACCATCACCGAGGTCACAGACAACAACTTCCAGGCCGAGGTCATCGAGAACGACGTTCCGGTGCTCGTCGACTTCTGGGCGCCGTGGTGCGGACCGTGCCGCATGGTCGCCCCGGTTCTCGAGGAGATCGCCGGCGAGCGGGGCGAGGCGCTGAAGATCGTCAAGCTCAACGTCGACGAGAACCAGCAGACGGCGATGAACTTCGAGGTCCTCTCGATCCCGACGCTGATCCTCTTCAAGAACGGCGAGGTCGCGAAGAAGGTCGTCGGCGCGTACCCGAAGCGCAAGCTCGAGGCAGAGCTGGAGCCAGCGCTCGCGTAGGCGCCCTCCAGTCGACGGGCAGCGCCCGAGATCGCGCCGGCCTCAGGGCCGGCGCTCGTCGTCGAGGCCTCCCGCAGGGTCGAAATGATCGACGAACGCGGCCACCGGCACCCCGAAGTGCCGGTGGTTCAGGCGCACCCACACCCACCCGCACGTCACTGCCGATCGTGAGTGAGCGGCACGCTCGTGACCGAGCCACGGCCAGCAGCGCCAGGTGCCCAGCGCGCTCGACGACGTCAAGCGCCTCCCCGTAGGCGGCGATCGCCGCCGCGATCCCAGACGCGCGACCGCGCAGGACGAGCGCGACGCCGAGTGAGGCCGATCCCATGGGCGAGAGGGTCGACCGCGCCGCAGCTCGCTTGAGCGCACGGCCGGCGCGGCGCCGCTCGCGTGTCAGGGCAGCTCGACGTGCCGGCGCAGCCGGGCCAGCCGGTCGTCCCACTGCGCCCCGACGCTCGCCATCCACTGCATCGCGTCGTCGAGCGGCGCGGGCGTGAGGCGGTAGCGGGTCTCGCGGCCCTCGCGCGCCCCGCTCACGAGGCCGGCGGCCGCGAGCGTCGCCAGGTGCTTGCTGATCGCCTGGCGGGTGATCGGCAGCTCCTCGGCCAGCGCCGAGGCGGTCGTCGTCGGCTGGCTCGCGAGCGCACGCACGACCGCACGCCGCGTCGGATCGGCGAGCGCGGCGAAGACGGCGCCCGGCGCGTCCGCCGACGGCTGCGACTGCGGGTTCACGCTATGCCCGGACCACGGCCACGCACGCGAGCATCGCCATGCGCGGCCCCCACGGGCTCGGAGCGCCGGCCGGCAGCAGACGGGCGTTGCCGCTCCGCAGCGCGGCCGTACGCACCTCCACGATGGTGATGCGCGTCCCCTCCTCGACGTCGTCGAGCGTCAGCTCGACCAGCGACTCGTCGGCGTCGGCGTCGGCCGGGTCCCACCAGCGGAAGGCGAGGCGGCGGCGCTCGGCGCATTCCTCGACGACGCCGACGCGCGCCTCGCCGTCGTCCCAGCGAAAGGCCGCGGCGCCGCCCGCGCGCGGATCGAGCTCGACCTCGTCGGCGAGCCAGCTGGCGAGCTGGTAGGGGTCGGTGACCGCGTCCCAGGCGCGCTCGCGCGAGACGGGCAGCACGACGGCGCGGTGCACGGCTGCGGCGGGCTCTGCGGACATCGGGACGGCCTCCTGATTGCGCAACTGGATGGTTGCGCTAGTCTAGCGAGCCATCAGAAGCGCAACTTGCAAGTTGCGCAACGTGAGCCATCAGAGAAGGAGCACGGCATGCCCCTCGTCCCCATGGTCATCGAGCAGAGCGCGCGCGGCGAGCGCTCGTTCGACATCTACTCGCGGCTGCTGAACCAGCGCGTGATCTTCCTCGGCCAGGCCGTCGACGACCAGATCGCGAACCTCGTCGTCGCCCAGCTGCTCCACCTCGAGTCCGAGGATCCCGACAAGGACATCTCGCTCTACATCAACTCGCCCGGCGGCGCCGTCTACGCCGGCTTCGCTATCTACGACACGATGCAGTTCATCAAGCCCGACGTCGCGACGACCTGCGTCGGGATCGCGATGTCGATGGGCTCGCTGCTGCTGACCGGCGGCGCGAAGGGCAGACGCTCGGCGCTGCCGAACGCCCGGATCCTCAACCACCAGCCGTCCGGCGGCTTCGAGGGCCAGTCGACCGACATCGCGATCCACGCCGAGGAGACGCTCGCCCTGCGCAGACGAATCGAGTCGATCTACGCGCAGCACACCGGCCAGCCGCTCGAGCAGATCGAGCGGGACCTCGAGCGGGACCGCTTCTTCACCTCCGAGCAGGCCGCCGAATACGGACTGATCGACCGCGTGATCGAGAGCCACGACGTGAGCCGGGCGCGCCTCGGGTTCGGCGAGGACGGCAACGGCGGCGGCGGCGGCGCAGCGGCGGCGGACTGACGACCGCGGGCGGTCAGCCGGCGCGGACGACGGCGACGCGCAGCGGCAGGCCGTCGATCTCGAAGGCCTGCCCCGCGCCGGCGCCGTCGTAGCGGACGGTCGTCGCGAGCGTCTCGCCCGTCACGTACGCCTCGTACTCGCGCGTGACGGCGAGCAGCTCCTCGGCGCCGCCGACCGTCAACGCGATGCGGTCGGAGACGTCGAGCCCCGCGGCCTTGCGCGCTGCCTGGATCGCGTGCACGAGCTCGCGGGCGAGGCCCTCGCGCCGCAGCTCGTCGTCGAGCGTCAGCTCGAGCGCGACCGCGTGCGAGCCCTCGCGCTCGAGCTGGTAGCCGTCGAGCGGCTTGAGCACCGTCAGCAGGTCCTCGGGGCCGAGCTGGTGGTCGTGCCCGTCGAGCACGATCGCGATCGTGCGGCCCTCGCGGACCGCGGCGGCGACGTGCGCGGGATCGAGCGCGGCGACCGCCAGCGCCACCTTCGGCATCTTCTTGCCGAAGCGCGGCCCGAGCGCGCGGTAGTTCGGCTTGACCTCGACCTGGCCCAGCTCGTCGGCGGCCGAGACGAAGCGCAGCTCCTTCACGTTCAGCTCGTCGCGCACGACCTCGGCGAGCCGCTCGATCGCCTCGCGCTCGCGGCCGGTCGCGGTCACGACGGCGGCGCGCAGCGGCTGGCGCAGCTTCAGCTTCGAGGCCCCGCGCGCGGCCAGCCCGAGCCGCACCGCCTCGCGCGCGACGCCCATCGCGAACTCGAGCGCCTCGTCGCGCGGAGCCGGCTCGGGGTAGTCGCACAGATGCACGCTGCTCTCCCCGTCGGGGTCGAGGTTGCGGTAGATCTCGTCGGCGACGAACGGCGTGAACGGCGCCAGCAGCTGCGTGACGGTGACGAGGCAGTGGCGCAGCGTCGCGAAGGCGTCGCGGTCGCCGTCCCAGAAGCGTCTGCGCGAGCGCCGCACGTACCAGTTCGAGAGATCGTCGACGAACGTCTGGATCGCGCGTCCGGCGGTCGTCGCGTCGTAGTCGTCGAGCCGGTCGCGGGCGATCGCGACCGTCTCGCCGAGGCGCGAGAGGACCCAGCGGTCGAGATCGTTCGACAGCTGGTCGGACGTCGGCGCCGGTTGCGGCGCGATGCCGTTCGCGTTCGCGTAGAGGACGTAGAAGCCGTAGGTGTTCCACAGCTGCAGCAGGAACTGCCGCACCATCTCGCTGATCGTCTCCTCGGAGAAGCGATAGCCGTCCCACGGCTGCTTCGAGGTGAAGAAGTACCAGCGCAGCGCGTCGGCCCCGAAGCGGTCGAGGATCTCGTCCGGCACGACGACGTTGCCTCTCGACTTCGACATCTTCTGGCCCTCGCCGTCGAGGATCAGGCCGAGGCAGACGACGTTTCTGTACGACGATCTGTCGAACAGCAGCGTCGAGACGGCGAGCAGCGAGTAGAACCAGCCGCGCGTCTGGTCGAGCGCCTCGCAGACGTAGTCGGCGGGGAAGTGATCCTCGAACAGCGCGACGTTCTCGTGCGGCGCGTGCCACTGCGCGAACGGCATCGAGCCGGAGTCGAACCAGACGTCGATCACCTCCGGCACGCGCGTCATCCGCTGCCCGCATCGCGCGCACGGGAAGGCGACGTCGTCGACGTACGGGCGGTGCGCGTCGTCGAGCCGCACGCCCGAGCGCTCCTCCAGCTCGTCGAAGCCGCCGATCACGTGCGTGTGCCCCTGCTCGCAGCGCCACACCGGCAGCGGCGTGCCCCAGTAGCGCTCGCGCGAGAGCGCCCAGTCGACGTTGCCCTCGAGCCAGTGGCCGAAGCGCCCGTGCTTGACGTGCTCCGGATGCCAGTTGACGGTCTCGTTGGCGGCCAGCAGGCGGTCACGGATCTGCGACGTGCGGATGTACCAGGACGGCTTCGCGTAGTAGATCAGCGGGGTGCCGCAGCGCCAGCAGTGCGGGTAGGCGTGCTCGTAGTCCTCCGCGCGCAGCAGCCGGCCACGGGCGCGCAGGTCCTCGATCAGGTCGGCGTTGGCCGCGCGGATGTTGCGCCCCGCGTAGTCGCCGATCCGCTCGTCGTAGGTGCCGTCCGGCCTGACCGGGTTGACGACCGTCAGGCCGTACTGCTCGCCGAGCCGGAAGTCGTCCTCGCCGAAGGCGATCGCGGTGTGGACGATGCCGGTGCCGTCGTCGGCCGTGACGAAGTCGCCGAGCAGCACGGTGTGGCCGCGCGGGCCGTAGGCCGAGCCGGGGATGTAGTCGAACGGGGGCGCGTAGCGTGCGCCCTCGATCGCGGCGCCGGGGAAGCGCTCGAGCACCTCGGCGCCCGCCCCGAGCACGCGTTCGACGAGCGCCTCCGCCAGCACGAACACCGTCTCCTGCGCGCCCGCCTCCGCGGCGTGCGCGCCGCCACGGGCGCGCACGTAGGTCAGCTCGGCGTCGACGGCGACGGCGGCGTTGGAGACGAGCGTCCACGGCGTCGTGGTCCAGATCAGCAGTTCGTCGCCGGGCGCCAGCGGGCCGGCCGGCTCCGTGACCGGGTAGCCGACGTAGACGGACGGGTCGACCACGTCGCGGTAGGCGCCCGGCTGGCCGAGCTCGTGCGAGGAGAGCGTCACCTCGTCGCGCGGGCAGTGCGGCACGACCTTGTAGCTCTCGTAGAGGAGGTCCTTCTCCCAGATCGTCTTCAGCGCCCACCAGACCGACTCGATGTAGGAGTTGTCGAGCGTGCGGTAGGCGTCGTCGAGGTCGACCCAGTAGCCGATCCGCTCGGTCAGCCGCCGCCAGTCCTCGAGGTAGGCGAAGACCGACTCGCGGCACTTCGCGTTGAACTCGGCGATCCCGTAGCGCTCGATGTCGGCCTTCGACTCGAAGCCGAGCTGCGCCTCGACCGCCAGCTCGACCGGCAAGCCGTGGCAGTCCCAGCCGCCTCTGCGGTCCACGCGGTAGCCGCGCATCGTCTTGTAGCGCGGGAAGATGTCCTTGAAGACGCGCGCCAGCACGTGGTGGACGCCCGGTCTGCCGTTCGCCGTCGGCGGCCCCTCGTAGAAGACCCACGGCGGCGCGCCCACGCGACGGCGGATCGTCTCCGGGAAGACGTCGTCCTCGCGCCAGCGCGCGAGGACGCTCTCCTCGAGCGCTGGGAACGACTGCTGCGAATCGACGGGACGGTGGGGCGCGCTCATGGAGCGCTGATTGTAGGAGGCGGCCGGCGTCGGCCGGCCTGCGGCCGCGGGGCGCCCTCGCCTGCGGGCGGGATCAGATGCTCAGGACGGCGCGTGGCGCGTCGCGCTCGCCGTCGCCCTGCTCGATCGCGCGTCGCGCGGCGACCCGCTCGAGCAGCGCGTCGCGCGCGGCCAGCGGAGCGGAGCCGAGCCGGCGCACGGTGCTCGCGCCCGTGTCGGGCAGCGCGCCGCCGAAGTCGAAGACCTCGATCTCCGACTGGGCGCTGCGCACCGCGTAGACGAGCCGGCCGATCGCCTCGAGCTGCGCGCGGCGACCGCCCAGCACGAGCGCGCTCGGACGCAGCGCGCGCAGCGCGCGACCGACCCGCGCGGGCTCGATGCTCGACGTCAGTACGAGCGTCCGCAGGCCGGAGCGGCGCAGGACGAGGTCGAAGGCCTGGACCTGCAGGCCGTCGAGGTCGCAGGGCGCGCTCGCGTCGAAGATCAGGACGCCCTCGGGGCGCGTCGCCGGCGGCGAGAGGCGGCGCAGCGCCGACAGCCAGCCGGTCGCGTAGCGCCAGGCGAACTCGTACTCGGCCGCGGCGGCCGCGTCCTCGAGCAGCTCGGCGACGCCGGGCAGCAGCACCTCCTCGACCGTGCGCTCGACCGAGCGCAGCGCGAGGCTCTCCTCCAGCAGCAGGTTCGCCTTCTCCTCGTCGAAGCGCGAGAGGGCGGCGCCGAGGCGGCTCGAAGAGGGCGGCCCGGAGCCGCGCTCGCGGGCGAGCGAGATCGCGGACGAGACGTTGTGGGTCTCCTCGAAGGCCTGCCGCAGCGCTTCGATCTCGCCCAGCTCGTACTGCCGGTGGCCGCCCTGCGTGCGGCCGGGCGAGGGATAGCCGAAGCGGCGCTCCCAGCTGCGCAGCGTGTTCGGGCTGACGCCGAGCATGACCGCCGCCGCATTGGTTCGAATCCCGCTCATCGCACGACGGGTTATCGCGAATTGCACAACTTTCGGCAAGGTTCGCAACGAAACCTGCACGTTGAAACTGCGCGCAGAGCGCTCGGTCAATTGCGGGTATTCCACGCAGGGGCCGAAACCCGCGTGCGCTGAAGGGACCGGCGGTGCGCGCAGAAATCCGTGCGCGGCCAGGGGCCGAAACCCGCGCGCTGAGACGGGCTCCGGCCAGGCCTGGCGTGCTGTCGTCCTCCTCAGCGGCTGTCGTCGAACACGAGCAGCGCCGCGCGCGGCGGCCCGCAGGCGCCGACGCGAAGCGGCATCCGCACACCGAAGACGTTCGCCGGGCGCACGGTCACGCGCCGCGGCTCGTCTTCGCCGCGGGCGGCCCACATGATCGCGGCGGCCAGGCTCTCGGGCCCGCTCGCCTCCGCGTCGGCGGGGCTCAGCAGCTCCATCACGGGGCGGTTCACCACGTCCGTCTCCGCCACCGCGAGCAACCGCTCGCTCGTCGCGGAGAGGGCGCACACCGACAGCGAGCCGTCGACGATCAGGAACGCCTCGTTCGCCTTCGGCACGGCATCCGCCCGCGCTTCGATCAGCAGGCCGAGGCCGCAGTCGCCACAGACGCGCGCCGGAGGGGCCGGCGTCTGGTTGTTCTCGGGCGGCGCGCCGCAATGGCCGCAGAACCACTGGGAGGGACAGGCCGCCTCAGCGGTCGACGGGACGAGCCGCAAGGCGCTTCCCGCTCGATCGTGGGAGCCGGTCATCTGTGAGGGCCTCCTTGCCTGTTGGTCGTGGTGGTCATCATGCCCCGTCGGCCGCCATCCGTGCGGGCGACGTGGTCCGGTGCACGGCACTCGCGGCCGAGTGGGTCGCGAGCTCCATCAGGTGCCGGGCGGCCTCGCCCGGGGTGCTCGGAAGGATCGCGGCACCGGTCGTGCGCACGCGCGCGCGCTGCGCGCCGCGGCGGAAGACGGCGACCGGAAGCGGGCCGGTGGCGAGCCGCACGGCGTAGGCCCAGCGCGCGACCGCATCGTCGGGCTGTGCCGAGCCGGCGATCACGACGGCGTCGGGGCGATGGGTCGCGAGCACCTCGGACATGTTCGCGACGCCGCGCACGGAGAGGCCGAGCACGGTCGCGCCGGAGCGCGTCGCGAGCAGCTCGAGCGCGCGCACGTAGGCGGCGTCCGGATCGAGGTCGTCGCGCGAGGCGTCGCCGAGCACGATTCTGATCGGCTGCATCGACGGCGAGACGAGCCGCTGCGCGCGGCGCAGCCAGCCGTTGCCCCAGCGGGCGGCGAACGCCCACTGCACCGAATCGGTGCCGTGACGACGGGCGATCTCGTCGAGCGCGGTCAGCAGCACCTCCTGCACGGCGCGGTCGAGCGAGCGCAACGCGAGCGCGCCCTCGACCGCGGCGTCGGCGCGGGCGCCGTCGAAGGCGTTGAGCGCGCCGACGAGCGCGTTCGTGTCGGCCCCGAGGCCTTCGCGTGCACGTGACACGGCCGAGGAGATCGAGAGACCGTCGAGCAGTGCGTCGCGCAGCGCGGCGATCTCGCCGTGCGTGTAGAGGCGGTGGCGCCCCGGAGATCGCTGTGGTCGCGGGAACCCGAAGCGCCGCTCCCACGCGCGCAGCGTGTTGGGGCTGACGTTCAGCAGCGCGGCTGCCTCGCTGGTCTTCAGGTACCGCATCACCGATCACGGTCGGCCCTTTCGACCCGGGACATGAGCTGTCTGCGCAAGATTGCACAGGTTTTGGGCCCCAAATGCTGCAAAAGCTCCATTCACCGGCTACGCTTTTTGAACGAGGGAGCGGGCCGGTCGCCAAACGTCGGCGCTTCGGGGCCCCAGATCAGCGCCGATCTAAGGAGGTCGAAATGTTCTGGAAGAGCAAGTAGTCGAAACGGTTGCGTTCGCAACTGCGTTCGCAATGGTCCGTGAGGACCGTTACCTTCCGTCCATGCGTCAGTCGCGCGCGTGGACCAGAGGAGATGGCGTCGCGGCGATCTCCTCGGCCGGCGTACTGGCCTGCCTCACGTGGGCGGCGCTCGTCGTAGACACCGGTCGGTTGTCGTGGCTGTTCGGTGTGCTCGCCCTCGGTGTGGTCGGTGCCGACGTATTCGGCGCCAACACCGAGGCGCAGCACGTCCACATCTCCGCCGCCGTGCTCGGCACGATCCTCGTGATCGCGTTCTTCGGGCCGGCGTGGGCATTCCTCGCCGCGATCCTGTCGGAGCTGATCCTCGCGATCGTCGAGCGACGGCCGCCGGTGCGGCTCGCGCTCAACCTCTTCGGCATCGGCGCCCCGGTGCTCGTCGCCGGCACCGTCTTCGAGGCCCTTCGCGGCTCGGACGGGTCCTTCGGCTTCTATGCCGCGCTCGCGCTCGCGGCCGTGCTGCTGCTGGTGCTGAACCTGCTGATCGTCGCCGCGCTCAGCTCGATCCTCGACGGCGACTCGTTCCTTGCGACGGTCGCCGGCGCCTCGCGCATGCTGCTCGTCTCGCTCGCGATCAACGTGCCGCTCGCGCTCGCGGCGGCCGGCCTTTGCCTCCAGCTCGGGATCGGCGGGACCGCGTTCGCGGCCTTCACGCTGATCGCCTTCAGCTACATGGCGAACCTCGTCTCGACGGCGCGCCATCGCAGCCGCCAGTACGCGTCGCTCTCGTGGGGCGTGCTGTCCGGCCTCCTGCGCACGCTCGACGTGCGCGACCCGCGCGCGGCGCGCCACGCCGCCGCCGTCGCCGCGTTCGCGCGCGACATCGCGCGCGCGGCCGGCTGTGGCGAGCAGGAGTGCGAGCTGGTCCACACCGCCGGGCTGCTGCACGACATCGGCAACTTCGCGCTCTCCGACCGCGTCGCCGAGCGCGGGCGCGTGCTGAGCGAGGAGGACTGGACCGCGATCCGCCGCCATCCCGAGCTGGGCGCCGACCTGCTGCGCGACCTCGGCCTCTACGGCCCGGTCGCCGAGATCGTGCGGGCGCACCACGAGCGGCTCGACGGGCGCGGCTACCCCGACGGCCTGACGGCCGAGCAGATCCCGGAGCTCGCGAAGATGGTCTCCGTCGCCGAGGTCTACGACACGCTCACCGCGCACGACACCTACCGCACGCCGGTCAGCTCGTTCGAGGCGCTGACCGAGCTGCGCCGCGTCAGCGGCTCGCAGCTCGACGGCCGCTACGTCGAGATCCTCGCGACGCTGCTGGCAGGCAGCGACCTCACCTACCGCCACGCCGACGCCGCCGACTTCGGTCGCGAGCTGGATCTCGAGCGGCGGCTCAACGAGGCTGCGGCGCACTAGTGCTGTGACCGGCAACGTTTGCCTTGGTATGGCGAAGTGATCGTCGTGGCTGGCAAGGACGCAGACCCGAGTAAGACCGGAGGTCTTTCGAGTGGTCGAGGACGCCGCCAGGCGCGGCGAGGA
>JAOPZA010000241.1 GCA_025964325.1 Conexibacter sp. | reverse complement strand
GGCTCGAGCACGAGCACGCGGTCGCCGACCCGCCGCCGCGCCGCGAGCGCGGCGCCGATGCCGATGATGCCGCCGCCGATCACGAGCACCCGATCCTCCATGCGCGGCGCCGCCAGCCGCACGCCGTGGAAGCCGACGGTGAGCGGCTCGACGAGCGCGCCGAGCTCGAGCGAGGCGCCGTCCGGCAGCGCGTGCACGGCGCCGCGCGGCACCGTCACGAGCTCGGCGAAACCGCCGGGCGCGGCCGGCGTGCAGCCGTGGACGCGTCGCTCCTCGCAGAGGTTCGCGTCGCCCGCGCGGCAGTGCGCGCAGTCGCCGCACCCGACGACCGGGTCGATGGCGACGGGGTCGCCGAGCGCGAGGCCCGCGACGCCGGCGCCGACCGCGTCGACGTGACCGGAGGACTCGTGGCCCATCACGAGCACGTCGCCGGGGCCGAGCACGGCGTCGCGACGGTCGTTGACGCCGGCGTAGCCGTAGACGTCAGACGTGCAGAGGCCGGTCGAGTGCACGCGTACGCGCACCTCGCCGGGGCCCGGTTCCGAGGACGCGACGTCCTCGACGGCGAGGTCGCCCCGGCCGCGATAGGTCAGTTGCAGCATGCGTGCTCCTCGCACTTCTACCAGCGCCGGAGCGCCGCTCCTCGCCGCCGCACCGGCGGCGGCGAGGACGTTCGCGGTCCGGACGCCGGGTCTAGAGACCGAACTCGTCTCTCCACTTCGAGGCGAAGTACGTCGGGATGTCCCACGTCGGCGCCGTGTACTGACCCGCCGGCGGGAGGTTGGCTCTCGTGACGATCGAGTAGGTGAAGGGATCGCCGATCACCGGGTAGCTCGGCTGGTTCTCTCTCATCATCGGCGCTCTGCGGGCGAAGAACTCCGCCATGTTGTCGATGCCGATCCACACGCCGGCGTCGTAGTTGACCTCCGACGTCATGTCGATGGAGCCTCTTCTCATCAGCGCCAGCGTCCCGAGGTCGGCGTGGAACGTCGCGACGAGCGGCCGGTCCGGGAACGTTCTGCCGGCGTATCTCGCCGCGATCACCTGGCCGCCGACCTGGCCGGTCGTGTCGAACGCGAACCAGAACGCCTTCAGGTTCGGGTTCTGCGTCAGCTGGTCGGCGACCGTCTTGCGCGTGTACCCGACGAGGTTCGCCGCGTCCGTCTCGCTGTCGGCGGTGACTCTCACCTTGCTCTGCGTTCTGAGCGCCGCGCGCAGCTGGTCGGTGCGGGTTCTCGCCCACGAGGCGGGGTAGTCCTGGATCGCCATATCGGCCGTGCCCGAGACCGCCGCGAGTCTTCTGAACAGCGCGTCCGTCAGCACCTGGCCGGCTCTGACCTCGTTCGGCCCGTAGTTGCCGTCGAGACCGCCCGTCGGCACGTTGCCGCCGCCGACCTGGACGACCGGGACGCCCTGCGCTCTCGCCTTCGCGAGCACGCCGGCGAAGAGGCCCGGGTCGATCGCGACGTCGATGATGCCGTCGACCTTCTGGTCGAGCAGCGAGTTGCCGCACGTCACGAACACCGACGGCGTGCCTCTGCCGTCGCACTGGATCGTTCTCCAGCCGAGGTCTCTCGCGGCCAGTCTCGTCGTCGCCGCGAGGCGGTCGGAGGACTCGATCCCGTTGAGGAAGTTGATGATCCCGATCGTTCTCGGCGCCAGCGTGGTTCTGCCGCCAGCCTGTCTGGCCGCCGTCGCGCCGGCCGCTCTGGCTCTGTCGGCGCGCGATCCCGACCCGGCCCGGATGCCCTGGCCCTGGCTGGTGCTCGTGTTGCCACCGCCTCCGCCTCCGCTGCCGCCGCTGCTCGACGAGCTGCTGCTGCCGCACCCGGCCAGCAGGATCGCCGCGATCGCTGCGACCGCCACGGCCGCAGGCAGCGGCAGGCGGCGCAATTGCGCGAGTCCGCTCATGTCTTCAGTCTCCTCCGTCATCGATTCACGATGAATCGCGTGCCCACCGTGAATCGATGGACCGCCCTTCGACCGTCACGTACGGTCACGAGAGTCGGTGACTCCCGCCTGCCCTCAACGTCTGCGTTCCCGCTGGTGCTGTTGCCGGCGCGCTCGGTTCAATCGCTGTAACAGGACGCGACGAGCGCGGCGTCGCTGATCCGGTCTCCTTCGAACTCGTCGACCAGCCGGCCGTCCCGCATCACCAGCACGCGGTTGCAGGCGCCCACCAACTCGGTGAACTCGGACGAGATGAAGATCACGCCCCGTCCCTGCTCGGCGAGCTCGGTCATCAGGTCGTAGACCTCTTCCTTGCCCTCGACGTCGATCCCGTGGGTGGGCTCGTCGAAGATGAAGACGTCGGCGCCGGACTCGAGCCACTTCGCCAGCACGACCTTCTGCTGGTTGCCGCCCGACAGCAGCCGCGCCGGCTGCTCGACGTGCGGCACCTTGATCTTCAGCCGCTCGACCAGGTCCTGCGAGGCCGCCCGCTCCTGCCGCCGGCTCGGCATCGGGAGCGGCGCGGCGAGGCGGAAGCGGCTCATCGCCGGCAGGGTGATGTTCTTGCGCACCGAGAAGCTGAGCACGGCGCCCTGCGTCTTGCGATCCTCGGGCAGCAGCACGATGCCGGCTGCCATCGCGTCGCGCGGGGAGCGGATCCGGCGCTCCTCGCCGCGCACGACGATGCGCCCCGCGGCGGCGCGATCGGCGCCGGAGATCAGTCGCACCAGCTCGGTGCGACCGGCGCCGACGAGGCCGGCGAGGCCGAGCAGCTCGCCCGCGCGCAGGGTGAAGCCGGCGTCCTCGATCACGCCGGGCAACGACATCCCCTCGACCCGCAGCAGCTCCTCGGCGCCGTCCGGGAGGACGCGGCGCCTGCGCAGCTCGGTCGGGATGTGCGAGCCGGTGATCTGCTCGATCAGCTGCGGCTTGGTGACCTCGGCGGTCGCGCCGCTGAAGACGGTCTCGCCGTCGCGCATCACGGTGACGCGATCGGTCACGGTGAAGATCTCGTCGAGCCGGTGGCTGACGTAGACGATCGCGACGCCCTCGTCGCGCAGCGAGCGCAGCACCTTGTGGAGGTGCTCGATCTCGCCGTCGGTCAGCGACGCGGTCGGCTCGTCGAGCACGAACATGCTCGCGTTGGCGGCCAGCCCGTGGGCGATCATCACCATCCGGCGCTCCGCGATGCTGAGGCCCGAGAGCGGTGCGGCGGGGTCGATCTCGACCTCGAGCCGCTCGAGGACGCCGCGCGCGCGGCGCCGCAGCTCGCGCGTCTTGACGAGGCCGCCCGTGGTCGGATAGCCGAGCCCGAGCGAGACGTTCTCGGCGACCGACAGGTTCGGCACGTCGGCCAGCTCCTGGTGGACGAACGAGAAGCCGAGGCCGGTCGCCTCGTGCGGGCTGCCGACGACCGTCTCGACGCCGTCGATCGCGATCGTGCCCTCGTCGGGCTGGACGACGCCCGCGAGCACCTTGATGAGCGTGCTCTTGCCGGCGCCGTTCTTGCCGAGCAGGCCGAGGATGCTGCCGCCGGTGGCCGTCACGTCGGTGCCGTCGAGCGCGAGCACCCCGGGGTAGCGCTTGACGATCCCGCGCACCTCGACGCGCTCGAGCCTGCCGGCGGAGACGGTGCCGCTCATCGCGATCGCGCGCCCAGTCGGCTGACGAGGACCGCGACGACGAGGATGCCGCCCTGGACGAGGTTGATGACGAAGGTCTGCAGGTTGAGCATCGTCAGGCCGGTCTGGATCACGCCGAGGAACAGCACGCCGACGACGGTGCCGAGCAGGTTGAACTCGCCCGGTCGGAAGACGGCGGCGCCGAGGAACGCCGCCGCGAACGCCGGCAGCAGGTACGGCGTGCCGCCGTTGGGCGCGTAGGACGAGCTCTGCGAGACGATCAGGATCCCGACGACCGCCGCGGCGAGGCCGACGATCACGAAGCCGAGCACGCGCAGCGGGAGGACGCGGACGCCGGAGAGGCGCGCGGCCTCGCTGTTGCCGCCGATCGCGTACATGTAGCGACCGATCTCGCTGCGGTCCAACAGCACCCAGATCAGCAGCGCGATCACCGCGGCGATCCAGATCTGGTTGCTGAGGCCGAGGAACTGGCCGCTGGCGATCTGCGCGAAGCCCGGCGCGATCCCGTCGTAGACGGTGTTCTGGCTCGTGAACGCGAACTCGACGCCCGTCAGCACGGTGCCCATCGCGAGCGTGATGATGAACGACGAGCCGCCGAGGTAGGCGATCATGTAGCCGTTCAGCACGCCCGCGAGGAGGCCGAACCCGAGCGCGGCCACGAGCGCGAGCTGCCAGGGCCAGCCGTACTTGACCATGAACGCGGTCGAGGCGCCGCTCGCGAGGCCGATCATGCCGCCGAACGAGAGGTCGAAGTCCTGCATCACGAGCACGACCGTGAGGCCGACGGCGATGATCATCGCGGGCGCCGCGTTGGTCAGGATCGACTCGACGTTGCGACCGGTCGGGAAGGCCGACGGCCGGGCGAGGCTGAACACGACGATCGTGATCAGGAACGCGATCAGCAGGCCGTACTTGCTCGCGATGCCGGTCCACCGCTCCGACGACGTCGCCGGCTCGTCGACCACGCCGCCGACGGTCGGGCGTCTCTCCAGCTCGGCCGTCGAGATCGGCACGTTGTCAGACATCGGCACCCTTCCGGTACGGCGCGCCAGCGTGAGCTCGCATCACGGTCCATCTCCTCATCGGGTCGAGAGCATCTTCTCCGGGGTTCGTGTGATCAGCTACTAGCGCAAGCGCTAATCGAGAGCGCGGCGGGGCGCCGAGGGCTGCGCGGGCGCGAGCCGGACGTCCCAGACGGGCTCGTCGTCGGCGTGGCACAGCTCGCCGTCAAGCGCCACGCCGCAGCCCGGACAGAGGTACGCGCGCCACACGAGCGCGGCGCCGACCTGCTCGCGCGGATCGGTGAAGTGCGTGCCCAGCTCGGTCGGCTCGAGCTCGAGCCAGCTCGCGCCCAGCCGGTAGTTGCCGGTCAGCGGCGCCAGCTGCTGCAGGCAGGCGCGGCAGCCGAGCGCCTCCTCCCCGTCGTCCCCACGGCCGAACGCGACGGTCGCGAGCGCGCGCCCGGCGATCGACGTCAGCCTCCCGTCGCGCGGCCTGCGCGGTGCGCGCGCGGCGGCGAGGCGTCGCGCCCGCAGCTCGCCGCGCAGCGTCTCGGTGGCGGCGCCGTCGAGCGTGCCGTCGTCCGCCAGCGCGACGCCGTAGATCGTGCCGGCGTGCTCGCGCGTGACCTTGCCGTCCTCCACGTCGGCGGCGACCAGCGCCGGTGTCCGCAGCACCGGGTCGCCGTAGCCCGCGCCCGGGTTCGGCAGGACCTCGAAGACGTCGCGCTCGGTCAGCCGGTTGTCGAACACCTTCGGCGGCGCGAGGCCGCCGGCGGGCGCCATCTCGCGCAGCTGCTCGGGCGTCGCGGGCAGCTTGCCGGCGGCGAACCAGTCGCGGATCGCGCAGTCCTCGGCGCGCCACATCGTCCCGCCCGTCGCGGGCCAGCCGCCCAGCACGCCGATCCCCTGCGTCACGCTCTGCGCGAGCCCGCCGGAGGAGATGTAGTGCTCGGGCGACCGGTGGCCGACCATCGCCGAGACGAGGCACGCGCCCCCGCGCCACCTGCCGTGGCCGCCGGAGTCGGTCGCCTCGCGGCGGTAGAGGAACAGCATCGGGATCTCGCGCTCCATCGCCTCGGCGCTGCCGACCGGGTTCATCGTCGCGCTCATCGTGCCGCCGTGCTCGAGCCCGTCGCGCCACGGGAAGGCGCCGAGGCCGCCGACGATCCCGTCGGTCGGGAAGTTCGCCGTCGGCTTGCCGTACTGGTCGATGCCGAAGGTGTGGTTGTAGATCAGCGTCGCGCAGCCGGAGGCGCCGAACGTCTGGTGCGCGGTCGCGTCGTCGGTCGAGAGCAGCTTCATGTTGAGGTGCTGCGCCTGCACGAGGGCGACGACGAGCCCGATCGAGGTGCTGACCGCGGCCGGATGCGTCGCGGCCGTGATCGTGCCGCGCTCGAACTCGAAGTCGACCTGCTCGAGCAGCCCGGCTGCGCAGAGGAACTGGTCGTAGCAGAGGAACGTCAACAGTGAGTTGACGATGCAGGCGCGCAGCACCCCGGCGGTGATGTTGAAGGAGCCGACGCTCGGGTCGGTGCCGCGGTTGCTGTAGATCAGGCGGTCGCCCTCCTTGCGCACGGTCAGGCTGACCTTGTAGGGCGCGAGGTCGCCGACGACGGCGCCCGAGACGTAGCGCGTGTCCGACCACTCGCCGTCGGGCAGCGTGCGCAGGCGCTCGCCGACGACGCTCGCGGTCGTCGCGATCATCTTGCGCATCGTGCCCTTGACCTGGCCGGCCCCGTAGCGGCGGACCATCTCGAGCAGCCGCTCGCGGGCCAGCTCGACGCCCGCCACCTGCGAGCGCAGCTCGAGCGTCATCAGGTCGGGCAGCCGCGAGCGGCGCACCCACGCATCGACGACGTCCTCGCGCAGCGTGCCGGCGTCGACCAGCTTCATCGGCGGGAAGAAGGTCGGCTCGGAGTAGACGTCGCGCGCCTGCTGCGTGAAGCCGCCCGGCTCGACGCCGCCGAGCTCGCGCTGGTGGATCACGTTGTAGACCCAGGCGAACAGCTTCCCCTCCCAGAAGACGGGTGCGTAGACGGCCGTGTCCATCTGGTGGTTCGTGCCGATCCAGGGGTCGTCCTGGAGGAAGATGTCGCCCTCGCGGATGCCGACGTTCATCGAGCGGTGCTCGAGCGTCCACTTCACGACGACGTCGGCGCAGCCGCTGAAGAAGAGGTTGCCGGGACCGAAGCAGACGCCGGCGCCGTCCTCGGTCTGGATCGAGGTGTTGAAGTCGTAGCCGAAGACGACGACCTGGCTGCCGGAGACGCGGCGGATCGTCTCCTGGTGGTCCCAGTTGACGTTCCACAGCTTCGAGCGCAGCACCTCGTAGGAGATCGGATCGACCTCGCCGTCGCAGTCGGCGTGCAGCTCGAGCGAGGGATCGATCACGAGCTCGGCCGGCGGCAGGTAGCCGTTGGCGAAGCTGTCGGCGCGCCGCCGGCGCTCGTTCGCCAGCGTCGCCGGGCTCAGGGCGCTCATGCTCGGTCCTCCAGCTCGATGATCAGGTTGCCGCCGGCCTCGACGTCGAGCGTCAGCCCGGGTCGCAGCACGACGGTCGTGTCGGGGTAGTCGACGAGGGCCGGGCCCTCGAGATGCGCTCCCCCCGGCAGCCGCGGGCCGCGGTAGACGGGGGTCGCGGAGGTGGCGCCGTGCTCGGGCCAGTAGACCTCGCGCTCCCCGCTCGGGCGGACCTCATCGGCCCGGGGGAATCGGCCCTGGCCGATTCCCCCAATGCAATCGGCGCCAGCCGATTGCACGACCAGCAGGCGCAGCGCGACCAGGTCGATCCCGCCCTCGGGGTAGCCGACGCCCTCGCCGAAACGGCGCGCATAGGTCTGCTCGAAGCTGTCGACGATCGCCTGCATCGCGCCGTCGAGCAGCGGGCCGCCGGGCACGTCGGCCTCGACGTCGTAGACCTGCAGCGAGTACTTCAGGTCGGCGGTGCGCGCGAGCCGCAGCGACCCCCAGTTGACGTCGGAGCGTTCCGCGTCGGCGCGGGCGAGCTCCTCGAGACGGGCGTAGCCGTCGCGCACGCCGGCTGGATCGAACGGCGCGCGCAGGAAGGTCGGCAGCTCGTAGGAGCGGCCGTAGCCCTCGAGCCCGATCCCGTACGCCGACCAGACGGAGGCGAGGTCGCCGACCGGGACGACGATCCGGCGGATCCCGAGGCCGCGCGAGAAGAGGCCGGCGTGGACGGCGCCGCCGCCACCGAAGGCGTAGAGGACGAAGTCGCGCGGGTCGTGCCCGCGGGCGACCGTCATGCTGCGGATCTTGTCCTCCATCAGGCTGTCGGCGACCTCCTGGATGCCGGCCGCGCAGGCCATCAGCCCGAGCCCGAGCCGGTCGCCGAGCGCGCCGACCGCGCGCCGCGCCGCCTCCACGTCAAGCTGCATCCGGCCGCCGAGGAAGTGGTCGGGGTCGAGCAGTCCGAGCACGAGGTCGGCGTCGGTGACCGTCGGCTGCACGCCGCCGCGGCCGTAGCAGACGGGTCCGGGGTCGGCGCCCGCGCTCTGGGGTCCGACCCGCAGCGCCCCGGACTGCTCGTCGACCCACGCGAGGCTGCCGCCGCCGGCGCCGACCGACTCGACGTCGACCATCCGCAGGAAGAGGTCGTGCTGCTCGATCACGACGCCGTCGCGCACCGGCGGTCTGCCGTCGGCGATCACGCTCACGTCGAACGTCGTGCCGCCCATGTCGGCGGCGATGATGTTCGCGTGGCCGGCCTCCGCGCCCGCCTTCGCGCAGGCGATCACGCCGCCGACCGGACCGGACTCGAGCGTCATGATCGGCCGCCCGATCACGTCGATGGCGTCGATCAGGCCGCCGTCGCACTGGGCGAACAGGAGCCGGTCCCGGTAGCCGCGCTCGCGCAGGCTGTCGAGGAGGCGCGTCACGTAGTCGCGCATCAGCGGGCCGATGTAGGAGTTCAATACCGCCGTCGCCGCGCGCGGGTACTCGCCGATCCGCTGCGCCAGCCGCGCGCCGTAGCTGACGTAGACGTCGGGATAGTCGCGCTCCAGCAGCTCGCGCGTCTGGTCCTCGTGGCGTGGGTTGAGGTGGCTCCAGAGATAGCTGACCGCGAGCGTCTCGACGCCCTGGCCGAGCAGCCGCTCGACGGCGGCGGTCAGCTCGTCGAGGTCGAGCGGCACGATCACGTCGCCGAACGCGTCGATCCGCTCGGTCACCTCGACGACGTCCGTGCGCCGCACGAACCGCTCGGGCAGCGAGCTGGCCGCGTAGTCGAGGATCCGCTCGACCGGCTGGCCGTTGGTGCGGCCGGTGTTGTTGAGGATCCGCAGCGCGTCGCCGTGCCCGCTGGTCGAGATCAGCCCGACGCGCGAGCCGGTCCGGCTGACGACCGCGTTGATGCCGACGGTCGTGCCGTGCGAGAGCCGCACGGTGCGCTCGAGCAACTCCCCCAGGCCGAGCCCCAGCGTCCGCGCGCCGGCGTCGAGCGTGTCGATGAAGCCGCGCGAGAAGTCGTGCGGCGTCGAGGGCGACTTGGCGATCGTGACGTCGCCGTGGGCGGCGACGATCGTGCAGTCCGTGAAGGTGCCGCCGATGTCGATGCTGACGCGGTAGTGGCTCATGCTCACGAGCCCGTCCGCGTCGCGCCGTTGACGCTCAGGTACTCGCCGCTGACGAAGTCGGCGTCGGGCGAGGCGAGGTAGGCGACGGCCGCCGCGATGTCCTCCGGACGCCCGTGCTGACCGTGCTCGCCGCCGCGGTGCAGCGGGATGTCGGCGGTCAGCGGGGCGAGCCCCTCGGGCGTGAACTGGTCGTGGATCTCGGTCCGGATGAACCCGGGGTTGATCGCGTTGACGCAGATGCCGTACTCGCCGAGGTGGCGGGCGAGCGACACCGTCAGTCCCAGCACCGCGCCCTTCGAGGCGGCGTAGGCGGGGTTCGTCGTCGGGCGTCCCTGCTGCGCCGCGAGCGAGCCGATGTTGACGATCTTGCCGCTGCGCCGGGCGCGCATGTCCGGAAGGCAGGCGCGCACGCAGTAGAAGGCGCCATTCGCGTTGACGCGGAAGTGGCGCTCCCAGCTCTCGTCGGTCACCTCCCATGGCGCGGCCGCGTCGACGACGCCGGCGTTGTTGACGAGCACGTCGATCGGGCCGAGCGCGGCACGCGTCGCCGCGGCCGCCTCCTCGACGGCGGCCGAGTCGCCGACGTCGACGCCGAGCGCCAGCGCCGAGCGGCCCGTCGCGTCGAGCTCCTCCGACAGCGCACTGGCGCGCGCCTCGTCGAGATCCCACAGCGCGACGCGCGCGCCCTCCTCGTGCAGGCGCCGTCCGATCGCGCGGCCGAAGCCGCCGGCCCCGCCGGTCACGACCGCGACACGGCCCTCGAGCCGCTCAGCTCGTCCCATCTGCCCTCCGTTCGCTCGGCGTCGCGCGGCCGCGTTGCCCGGCGCGCTCAGCTCGCGGCGCCCGCGAGGGCGCCCTCGGTTCCGTATCGCTCGACCAGCTCGGCGACCGGCTCGGCCTCCTCCAGCCGCTCCCGCCGCAGCGCCGCTCGGCGCTCGCGCGTCGCCTCCGCGTCGAGTCCGTCGCCGCCGTCCGCCACGACGCCGTAGACGACGCGCGCGTCCTGCGCCGTGCAGAGTCCCGTGCGCAGGTCCCGCACGACGCGCAGCGGGTCGCGGCGCAGCGGATCGCCGAAGCCGGGCCCGCCCTCGTTGCGCGTGATCAGCATGTCGCCGGTCGCGAGGCGCGTGCGCGCCTTCGCCTCGAGCACGTCGCGGGCGCCGGAGGCGACGTCGGCCTCGCCGCGCACGAGCACGCCGCGCGCCAGCTGCGAGCGCGCGTCGGCGCCGCGCAGGATCACGTTCGTGTTGAGCGCGCACGGGAAGCCGCCGTAGAGGCCGGGCGCGCCGGGCTGCGCCGCGCCGTGGGTGGTGACGATCACCTCGAGCTCGCGGTCGACGTCGTAGCTGATCGTGCCGACCTCGATGCCGGTCCCGCCGCGGTGGCGCCCGTGGCCGTAGCTGCCGGGCGCGCGCCGCCGGTAGAGCTCGAGCACGGGGAAGATCTTCTCGTTCGACTCGACGTTCGGGCAGACGCAGGAGACCGACTCGAAGTAGCCGCCGCAGTCGACGCCGTCGCCCCAGCGGCGCGCGCCGCCGCCGCCGGCCGCGTTGTCGAACATCAGCGACGCCATCGGGTCGCCGTACTGGTCGAGCCCCGCCAGGATCACGAGGTTGAAGTACGGGTACCAGACCGCCATCGACTCGTCCGCCAGCGTCGGGCTGGCCGCCAGCATCTTGCCGACGACGGTGCCGGCGACGTTCTCGGTCGCCTCCTCCGCGCAGACGCTGCCGCCGCTGCAGGCGGCCGGGAAGTCGCAGTTGTTGACGGTGCCGGGCTCGGAGACGATCTCGACGATGTCGCGCAAGCCGCCGGTCGACCACGGCATCTCGTAGCCGAGCATCACGAGCACCGCCGTCATCACGCCGCCCCGCAGCGCCGAGATCGTCCCGTTGATCATCCCCGGCGCCTGCTCCGCCGTGCCGGTGAAGTCGAAGATCAGCTTCCCGCCGCGCTTCTCGAGCCGCAGCTTGACCTCGTAGAGCTCGTAGCTCACGCCGTCGTGGTCGAGGTACACGTGGTCGTACCACTCGCCGTCGGGGATCTGCGCGAGGCGACCGCGCATCGTCTGCGCGACCTCCTCCTGCACCTGCGCGGTGACGGCCTTGAAGGCGTCGACGCCGTAGCGCTCGACGACCTCGCGCACGCGCCGCTTCGTCGTCACCTGCGAGGCGACCGTCGCGCGCAGGTTGAGCCCGTTCATCATCGGCGTGCGCGTGTTGCGCAGGAGCAGCGTCTCGACCTCGTGGCAGTAGCGGCCGCGGTCGGCGAGCTTCAGCGGCGTGATGATCGGGCACTCCTCGAAGACGTTCGTCGCGCCGACGACGAAGCTGCCCGGGACCGGCCCGCCGACGTCCTGGTAGTGCATCACCAGCGCGCCCCAGGCGATGATCTCCTCGCCCGCGAAGATCGGCGTCACGACGACGAAGTCGTTGAAGTGGATCGCGCCGACCCAGGGGTCGTTCGTGATGAACATGTCGCCGTCGGCGATCTCGGGGAAGCGCTCGAGGATCGCCTTCACCGTCATGTCGAGCCCGGTCGTGTGGAAGAGCACGTAGACGCCGGCGAAGAGGCCGTTGCCGTCGCCGTCGAGCAGGCCGGCGTTGAAGTCGAACGCCTCGTAGATGAACTGGCTGCCGGATTTGCGCGCCGCCGTCTGCGCCTGCTCGTCGTTGATCGCCCAGAGGCGGTTGCGGATCACCTCGTAGGTGACCGGGTCGACGCGGCCGCCGGTCAGTCTCGCCTCGCCCCGGCCGTCGCCGGAGGCGCCGGCCGCGGCGGGCGCCGGGATCGCGACGTGGATCGTGCCGCGGTGGTCGACCGTGCCGGCGAAGCCGGGCGGGATCAGGACGGTATCGCCGTAGCGCTCGATCACCGCCGGCCCCTCGACGCGGTGGCCGGGCGCGAGCCGCTCGCCGTCGTAGACGCCGGTCGCGGTGAAGCCGAGCCCGTCGAAGTACGCCTCGCGCGCACCGCTGCGCAGCTCGGCCAGGTCGCAGGCGGCGCGGTTCAGGTGCGGCAGCTCGCGGACCGAGGTCGGGACCGTCGCGGTCACGCGGAACGTGACGATCTCGACGCCCGCGGCAGGGTAGGCCGAGCCCTCGCCGTAGGTCTGCTCGTAGCGCTCCGTGAAGGCGGTGACGAGCCGCTCGATCCCGGCCGCGTCGAGCGCGAGCTCGTCGGGCACCTCCAGCTCGAGCTCGTGCACCTGAGCGCGGAAGCGCATCATCAGGCTGCGGCGGAACCGGGCCGTCGTCGGCTCCTCGCCCTCGAGCACGAGCTGCGCCTCGGCGGTCGCGCGCAGCTCGCCGAAGACCTCGCGCATCGCGGCGAAGTCGTCGTCGGCCCACGGCGTCGAGAGCGGACGCGCGCGGTCGAAGGAGTGCGCGAGGTCGGCCGTCAGCATCCCGAGCGCGCTGAACGCGGTCGCGTCGTTCAGGACGTGGACGCCGCCGACGCCCGCCTCCGCCGCGTACCCGATCGCGTGGCTGGCGGCTGCGCCGCCATAGGCGAAGAGGGCGAAGTCGCGGGGATCGTGGGCGCGCTCGATCGTCGAGCTGCGCAGCAGGTCGGCCATGTGCGAGTTCATGATCCGGTGGACGCCCGCCGCGGTCTCCTCGACCGTCTGGCCGAGCCGCTGCGCGAGCGGCTCGAAGGCGGCCAGCGCGGCCGCGCGGTCGAGCGTCATCGTGCCGCCGAGGAAGTTCTCGGGGTTGAGGTAGCCGAGGATCAGGTTCGCGTCCGTGACCGTCGGGACGGTGCCGCCACGGCCGTAGCAGGCCGGTCCGGGTTGCGCGCCCGCGGATCTGGGACCCACCTTCAGCACGCCGATCTGGTCGACCCAGGCGATCGAGCCGCCGCCCGCGCCGATGCTCTTGACCGCGACCTTCGGGACCTTGAACGCGTACTGCGCGATGACCGGCTCGTGCTCGAGCTGGAGGTCGTCGTCGATCACGAGCGAGACGTCGAAGGAGGTGCCGCCGACGTCCGTGCAGATGATGTTGGGCTCGCCGTAGGCGCGGCCGACGAAGCGCGAGCCGAGCGTGCCGCCGACGGGCCCGGAGTCGAGCAGGCCGACGGGCCGCTCGCGCGCGCTGTCGATCGGGACGACGCCGCCCTCGGCGGTCATCAGCAGGACCGGCGCGGCGAGTCCGTTCGCGCTCAGCAGCTCCTGCAGGTCGCCGAGATACGCCGAGATCGGCGGGCCGAGGTAGGCGTTGAGGGCCGTCGTGACCCCGCGCTCGTACTCGCCGAGCACCGAGGCGACGTCGACCGAGGCGGACACGTAGAGGTCGGGCAGCGTGCGTCGCAGCGCCGCCGCGAGGCGCTGCTCATGGTCGCCGTGGAGGAAGCTCCACAGCAGGCAGATCGCGACGGCGCCGGCGCCGGAGGCGCGCACGCGCTCGACGACGGCGGCGATCTCCTCCTCGAGCAGCGGGACGACGACCCGCCCGCGGTAGTCGACGCGCTCGGTCGCGCCGAAGACGAGCTCGCGCTCGATCAGCGGCGGGTCCGCCATCTGCAGGCGGTTGAGATGCGAGATCTCGCGCTCGGAGAGACCCGCGCGCTTCTGGAAGATCTTGCCGATCGCGAGCGTGTCCTCGTGGCCGGCGGTGGTGACGTACGCGGTCCGCGCGCCGTCGCGCTCGATCATCGCGTTCGTGGCGACGGTCGAGCCGTGGATGAAGCGCTCGGTCGCCGCCAGCACCTGGTGGAGCGGGACGCCGAGGCGCTCCGCTCCCGCCCGGACGGCGTCGAGTACGCCGCCGCCGAGGTGCTCGCGGCGCGAAGGCGCCTTGGCCGCCACGATCCGGCCGCCGGCGACGTCGTGGATCACGCAGTCGGTGAAGGTCCCGCCGATGTCGACGGCGATGTTGTAGCCGGACCTGCCGGAGTCGCTCACGACGCGGCGGCGGGCGTCGCGTCGATGCTCCACTCGAGCATGATCGGATCGCCCTTCTGCTGCACGTTGACGGCGAACAGCAGCGCGCAGGAGGGGCAGTAGTAGTGGCGCGCGACGAGTCGGTCGACCATCCCGACGTCGTTGAGGGTGCTGAGGTCGACGATCGACTTCTCGGTCATCACGGCGCCCAGCTTGGGATCGCGGGTCGCGGGCCCGTAGCGGTGCCCGCACTCGGCGCACGCGACGTACGTGGCGTCGCCGTCGGCACGACCGACGACGAAGGCGTCGCCGATCGCGGTCGCCCGTGCAGCGGCGTCCGCGCGCACGCGTCCACGCTCCTCGACAATCAGCTGACTCATTCTCTCTCCTCCTGAGGAGTCCGTGAGCGGCTACCGACCGGTTGGCTCGGCAGGCGACCGTACCACTCGCCGATTCACCGATGCAAGGGCAGTTTTCACATTTTCACCTACCGCCGGGTAGAGTCCGTGGAATGAGAGAGGAAGGCCGGATCCAGGTACACCACGAGGACGGCGTCGCCCACCTCGTGCTCGACTACGCGCCCGTCAACCAGTTCTCCGAGCCGTTCGTGCGGCTCACGCTCGAGACCGTCGAGGCGCTGCCCGACGACACGCGGGCGGTCGTGCTCAGCAGCGCCGTCGACGGCATCTTCGCCGCGGGCGGCGACATCCCGTGGATGGCCCGCGCGCCACTCGCGGACGCGCTGCCCTTCGTCGCGCTCTGCCAGGCCGCGTACAGCGCGTTCGAGCTGCTCCCGTGCCCCGCGATCGCCGCCATCGAGGGGGCGTGCCTCGGCGGCGGCCTCGAGCTCGCGCTCGCCTGCGACATCCGCGTCGTGGCCGAGGGTGCGCTGCTCGGCCTGCCCGAGGTGACGGTCGGCATCATCGCCGGCGCCGGCGGCACGCAGCGGCTGCCGCGCGCGATCGGCCAGGCGCGGGCGCGGGAGCTGCTGCTGACCGGCCGTCGCTTCTCCGGCGTCGAGGCCGGCACGCTCGGACTGGCGAACCACGTCGTCGCCGGCGGCGAGGCCGTCGCGACCGCCCTCGGCATCGCGCGCAGCCTGGCCGACGGCGCGACGGAGGCGATCCAGGCGACGAAGCGGCTCGCGCTGACGGCGACCGACCAGCCGATCGCCGCGGGGCTCGATCGCGAACGCGCGGCGTGGGCGGCCGTCCGCCAGTCGGCGACCGCACAGGAGGGCCTCGACGCGTTCGCCGCCAAGCGCCGCCCCGACTTCCGCGCGGTGGCGGAGCGCGAGCGGCAGCCGCCTCGGCGGTGACCGTGAAGCTGCGGTCGTCCGGCGACCACGGGTTCACGCTCGTCGGCCGGGCACGGCGGGCGCGGCGACTGGCGCATCCGCCAGTTGAGCAGGAGCGCCGCGCGCGGGAGGCTCGTCCCGCATGCCCTCTCCTCCGCTGCCGGCGACCGTCGTGGAGCGCACGGTGCGGGACGTCCTCGACGCCCGTGCCGCGCGCATCCCCGACCGCACGGCGCTGATCGCGCCGAGCGTCGCCGGCGGTGGGGAGCTGCGGCTCGACTACGCCGCGCTGCGCGCCGGCGCGGGGCGGCTGGCCGCCGTCTTCGCGCACCTCGGCGTCGGCAAGGGCGACCGCGTCGCGCTGCTGCTCAGCAACGACGCCGCCGTCGAGTCGCACCTCGCCTACCACGCCTCGCACCGGCTGGGCGCGATCAACGTGCCGCTCAACACGCGCTACGTCGCCCGCGAGCTGTCCTACGTCCTGGCGTTCGTGGCACCCGCGGTCGTCGTCTACGAGGCGCGCTTCGCGCCGCTGCTCGCCGAGCTCGGCGACGCGCTCGGCGGCGCCGCGCTGCTCGCCGTCGGCGACGGCGAGCCGGCGCTCGGGGAGCGACTGAGCGCCGCGCTCGCGGCGGCCGAGCCCGACGTCGCGCCGGCGCCGCTGAGCGAGCTCGACGACGCCGACTGGATCTTCACGAGCGGGACCACGGGCAATCCGAAGGCGGTCGCGCTGACGCACGGCGGCTCGGTCGCCTGCGGCCACCAGGCGATCCCGCTCTGGGGACTCGACGAGACGAGCGTCTATCAGTCGTTCGCGCCGTTCTTCACCAGCACCGGCTCCCACACCAACCTGCTCGCCTGCCTCGTCGCCGGCTGCACGTACGTGGTCGAGCCGGCGTTCGACGTGCGCGGCACGCTCGAGCGGATGGTCCGCCACCGCACGACCTCGGTCTTCTTGATCTCGAGCGTGCTGCTGCTGATCTTCGAGCGGCTCGGACCCGACGCGCTCGCCGCCTACGATCTGCCCGCGCTCAAACGCGTCTGCTACGGCGCGCAGCCGAGCAGCCGCGCCTTCTACGAGCGCGTCTGGGACGAGCTGGCGGTACGGCTCGGGCTCGAGCTCGTCAACGTCTACGGGCTCACGGAGGGCGGCACCGCGGGGATGATGCTGCGCCCCGAGGACCACCCCGAGGCGCTCCGGCGGATCGGGTCGACGGGCATCTCGATCGGCCGCACGAGCTTCCACCCATGGGTCGAGCACGCGGTGCTGGGCGACGACGGCCTGCCCGTCGCGCTCGGCGAGGTCGGCGAGCTGTGCCTGCGCGGGCCGAGCACGATGTCGCGCTACGTGCACGATCCGGAGGCGACCGCGGCGGCGCTGATGCCCGACGGCTGGCTGCGGACCGGCGACCTCGCGCGCGTCGATGACGCCGGCTTCGTCTTCTTCGTCGATCGCAGCAAGCAGCTGATCCGCCGCGGCGGCCTCAACATCTCCTCCGCTGAGGTCGAGGGCGTGCTGCTCGAGCACCCCGGCGTCGCCGAGGCGGCCGCGGTGCCGCTGCCGAACCCGATCCTCGGCGAGGACGTGCGCGGCGTCGTCGTCGTCGCGAGCGGCGCGCCGGCGCCGAGCGAGGCCGACCTGATCGCGTTCTGCGCCGAGCGGCTCGCCGACTACAAGGTGCCGGTGCGGATCGACCTCGTCGACGCGCTGCCGCGCAACGGCATGAACCGCGTCATGAAGGGCGTGCTGACCGGCTCCGCGGCGCCGCTCGCGGCCGCGGAGCCGGGGGCCGCTCGACCGTCTCCGCCGTGATGCCCTGCTCGCGCAGCAGGAACTTCTGGACGCGCTGGCTCGCCGTCTTCGGCAGCGCCTCGACGATTCGGACGTAGCGCGGCACGGCGAAGTCCGCGACGTTGCGCTCGCAGTGCGCCAGCAGCGCGGCGACGTCGAGCGGCGCCGAGGGGTCCGGCACGACGGCGATCATCACCTCGTCCTCGCCCAGCTCCGAGGGGACGCCGTAGGCGGCCGACTCGACGACGCCGGGGAAGGCGTCGACGACGCCTTCGAGCTCGAACGAGGAGACGTTCTCGCCGCGCCGGCGGATCGAGTCCTTCAGCCGGTCGACGTAGTAGAAGAAGCCGTCGGCGTCCATCCGCGCGCGGTCGCCGGTATGGAACCAGAGGTTGCGGAACGCCTCGATCGTCGCATCCGGCCGGCCCCAGTACTCGCGCAGCATCACGTCGGGCCGGCGCGGGCGCACCTGGATCTCGCCGACCTCCCCGACCGGCACCTCGCGGTCGTGCGGGTCGGCGACGCGGACGTCGTAGACCGGCGCGGCGCGGCCGATCGAGCCGACGCGGCGATCGGTGCGCGTGTTGCGCGTCGTGATGCCGGTCTCCGTCATCCCGTAGTGCTCGTGCAGCCGAACGCCGAAGCGCTCCTCGAAGCGGGGCCAGAGCGCCGGCGCGCAGGCGCCGCCGTAGGCGCGCACGACGGGGTGGTCGCGGTCGTCGGGGCGCGGCGGCTGCTTCGCGAGGATCGTCAGCAGCGAGCCCATGTAGTTGAACGACGTGACGCCGTGCTCGCGCGCGCGGTCCCAGAAGCCGGAGGCGCTGAAGCGGCCGTCGAGCACGAGCCGAGCGCCGCACAGCAGCGTCGAGGTCACCGACGTGAACTTGGCGTTCACGTGGAAGAGCGGGAACACGGTGTAGAGCACGTCCGCGCGCGTGTACTCCATCAGGTCGACGTTCGAGCGCGCGAGCTGGACGTTGGCGCTGTGCTGGAGCACGACGCCCTTCGAGGGGCCGGTCGTGCCGGAGGTGTAGAGCACGCACGAGACGTCCTCGGGCGCGACCGTCGGCAGGTCGGCCGCAGGCGCCGAGACGCGCGCATCTGCGAGGTCGTGGAGCGGGATCTGCGGCAGCGGCGTCGCGGGGTCCGGGTCTGGATCGAGCGCGCCGCGCACGACGATCCGCTCGAGCGCGGGCAGCTCGAGGCCGGCCAGCCGCTCGACGAAGCCGGCGTCGCAGAAGAGGATGCGCGCGCCCGACTCGGCGAGGATGTGCGCGAGCAGCGGGCCGCGGTAGGCGGCGTGCACCGGCACCTCGATCGCGCCGCAGCGGACGATCCCGAACCAGACGTCGAGGAACTCGGGGACGTTGGCCATCATGACCGCGACGCGGTCGCCGTGCCCGATCCCCCAGCCGCGCAGCGCGCCGGCGACGCGAGCGCTGGCATCGTCGAGCTCGCCGACGGTGACGTCGCGGCCGTCGCAGTGCAGGAAGGAGCGCGCGGGATCGTCGGCGACCGCCGCGGCGAGGACGGCGGGCAGCGTGCGCGCCTCGGGGTCGAGCTCGAATCCGCGTGTCGCGCTCACGTTCGCCACGGTTGCGATCGAACCACGCAAACGACGCCGACGGGACTGGCGCTTAAGCCAACGAGCAGCGGACGATCCACGTCACCGACGATCGCGCCAAAGCGCAACCGCACGGCCACGCCAGGGTCTGCCGCACTCGCAGACTGGCGGTTGCGCCAACGATCGGCGGTGGCCGCGGCCCGTACAGTCGAGCGGCGATGACCCGCGACTTCCAACGGCCGTTCACGCTCCCTTCGGGTGCGAGCGAGATCGTGTTCGTGCGCCACGGCTCGTCGAGCCGCAGCGCGCCGGAGGGCGCGACCGTGACGGGCGACGGCCAGAGCGACCCGCCGCTGACGGAGGACGGGCACCGCCAGGCGAGCGCCGTCGCCGAGCGCCTCGGCGAGCTCGAGATCGCCGGGCTGTTCGTCACGCCGCTGCGGCGCACCGCCCAGACGGCCGCACCGCTCGGCCGGCGGCTCGGGCACGCGCCGGTCGTCGTGCCCGACCTGCGCGAGGTCCACCTCGGCGACTGGGAGGGGCAGTTCACCGCGCGCGTCGTCGGCCGCGACCCGCTCTCGCACGAGATCTTCGCGGCCGAGCGCTGGGACGTGATCCCGAACGCCGAGGACATGGACGCGTTCTCCGAGCGGGTGCGGCGCGGGATGGAGCAGATCGCGGCGACGGTCGGCCCGGATGCGACGGCGGTCGCGGTCGTGCACGGCGGCGTGATCGCCGAAGCCTGCCGCCAGGTCACCCGCAGCCTCGCGTTCGCCTTCCTCTACGCCGAGAACGGCTCGATCACGCGACTGATCCGGCTTGCCGGCGGGCGTTGGGCGCTGGCGAGCTTCAACGACACCGCACACCTCGTGCGGCTGTTCTGACCCACCACCGGAGGAGCGTTTCGTGAGCGTGAGCGATGTCGTGATTGCGTCGGTGGCGCGGACGGCCGTCGGCTCGTACGGGAAGTCGTTGCGCGACGTCGCGCCGAGCGTGTTGGGGGCGATCG
>JAOPZA010000194.1 GCA_025964325.1 Conexibacter sp. | reverse complement strand
CGCCGGCCGCGGCGCTGCCGGCGATGGCGCCGGCGCCGCTGGTTCCCGAGCGCCGCCTGCTCGGGCGCGAGCACACCTCGCCCGCCTGCTGATCCCTCTTCGGTCCGCCGCTGCGGACCGTCCACCCGTGCCACGTCGGAGCCCTCCTCCGTGGCGCTGCGCACCACCCGCCCGTCCGTCGCTCGCCTACAGCGACGGGCGGGCGGCGCGCGTGCAGGCGCGAGCGGAGGCGCCGCCCGCCTATCCCCGCTTGCTCGCGAAGCGCGCGCCGACGAAGCGGTAGATCTGGCCCGCCTCCTCGATCCGGAGGTGCAGCACGATCGCCATGTAGAAGCACGTGCCCGTGAAGAGCGCGAGGCCGATCGCGACGATCTGGGCCGGCAGCGACTGGCCGAGCGCGTCGTCGGCTCCCCACCAGACGAAGTACGCGGTGCCGGCGAGCACGGCCGCCGCGACGACGATCTGGACGGTCGTGCGCAGGATCTCTCTGCCCTCGACGCGGCCGCCGAGCCGCGGACGCAGCTGCCACAGCTGCGCGAACATCATCGCCGCGTTCGAGACGCCGGTGCCGATCACGAGGCCGGCGATCCCCAGCGGCTTGTAGAGGATCACGCTGACGAGCGCGTTCAGCAGCAGGCTGCCGCCGGCCAGCAGCGTCGGCTGCCATGGCTGCTGGAGCGCGAAGAACGTGCGCGTGAGCATCAGGTTCGCGCCCGCGAAGGGCAGGCTGAGCGAGAACCAGAAGAGCGCGCTCGCGACCAGCTCGGTCGAGTGCGCGTCGAAGTGGCCGCGCTGGTAGACGAGCCGCGTGATCGGCGTCGCCAGCGCGAACATGAAGGCAGCCGACGGGATCAGCAGCAGGAAGATCTGCCGCACGCCGTTGGCCATCGTGTGGCGCATCCCGACGATGTCGCGATGGGCGGCGTAGCGGCTCATCGCCGGGAACAGCACGGTCGAGAGCGCGACGCTGAACATGCCCTGCGGCAGCATGTAGATGCGGAAGGCCGCATCGATCGCGCGCGGCGCGTCCTCCGAGACGAGCGAGCCGAAGAACGAGTTGATCGCCTGGTCGAAGTTGATCAGGCCGAGCCCGAGCGTCACCGGCAGCATCAGCCGCAGCACTCTCCAGATGCGCGGGTCGCGCCAGCCGAACGCGAACTCGAAGCGGAAGCCGACGCGTCGCAGCACCGGCAGCGCGATCAGGAACTGCACGGCCGTGCCGATCAGCACGCCGATCGCGTACGCGTACATCTGGTTCTGACCGTGGAACAACGGTCTCAGCGCGACCAGCAGGACGATGATCACGACGTTCCACACGAGCGGCGCGATCGCCGGGATCGTGAAGTGGTCGGCCGCGTTGAGGATCCCGACGACGAGGCCGTTGAGGCCCAGCAGCACGACGATCGGGAAGAGGACGCGGCTGAGGCCGACCGTCAGCTGGTTCAGCTCGGAGGTGAACTTGTCGCCCGTGAAGAGCGGCATGATCAGCGGCGCCGCGAGGATGAAGACCGCCGTGATCGCGCTCAGCGCGGCGAGGATCACGAGGAACATCGAGGAGGCGAGCCGGTAGGCGTCGCGGCGTCTGCCTCTCTCGAGGAGATCGGTGAAGACCGGCACGAACGCCGCCGAGAGCGCGGCGTCGGCGAACAGGTTGCGAACCAGGTTCGGCACCTGGAACGCGATCGTGAAGGCCGAGAACGGACCGCTCGTGCCGAAGAAGCTCGAGGCGACGATCTCGCGCACGAGACCGGCGATGCGGGACAGCCCGGTCGCGATCGAGAAGATCGCGGTGTTGCGCGCGACCCGCCGGTTCAACGACTTCGGTGGTGCGGTGGTTTCATCAGCAGTCTCGACCGGCACGAGCGCGCTATAGTACGGCCTCGCCGCGGGGCCAACCCTGCGGCAGATTGCTGCTATGGCCAATATTCATTCACAGAAGAAGCGCATCCTCCGCGCAGAGCGTGAGCGGCTCGAGAATCGCCGCTACACGTCGAAGGTCAAGACCTGCTTCCGTCGCCTCGAGGCCGTCGTCACCGACGGTGCCGAAGCGACTGCTGCCGACGAGGCTCATCGCGAGCTCGTCCAGACCATCGACAAGGCCGTCAAGCGCGGCGCTCTCCACCGCAACACCGGCGCGCGGAAGAAGTCCCGCGCCGCCCGCATTCGTGCGGGTCGCGGCGACGCAGCGTAGGACGCAGCTTCCCTCCCCCATCTTCTCGGGCCGCGCTCTTGCGTGGCCCGTTTGCGTGCTCGGACGCCGGGCGCGGCGAGCTCACCGCACGACGGTCTCCACCGTCGTGAGGCGATCGCGCGGCCGTTCGAGCGCCTGGGTCCGCCTGCCGCCACCCGGTCAGGCCGCGATCGCGGAGATCGCGGTCAGCGCGAGCGTGTCCTCGCCGAGGCCGCCGCGCGAGCCGCCACGCGAGGCCAGCTCGAGATCGGCGACGACGGCGATCGCCGCCCGCAGCGAGGCGACGTCGGTTCGCTGCACGTCCGCGACGAAGCGCTCGGCCGCCTTCGGCGGCATCCGCAGGCCGCGACGGACCTGCGACGTCGACTCGCCGCCCTCGAGCCGCGTCGCGACCTCGAGCGCCTCGCGCAGCCGCCGCGCGATCGTGAAGAGCAGGCCGGCGAGCCGCTCGCCCTGCTCGCGCAGCTCGAGGTAGGCGCGGGTCGCGGCGGCTCCGTCGCGGGCCACGAGCGCGTCCGCCAGCGTCCAGCTCTTGCGCTCGGCCGAGCTGGCGGTGATCTCCTCGATCTGCTCGAGGTCGATGCGCGCGCCGTCCCCCAGCTCGAGCGCGAGCTTCTCCAGCTCGCGCAGCAGCCGCTGCTGGCGCTCGCCGACGTGGGCCACCAGCGCGCGCGCCGCCGCCGGGTGCAGCTCGAGCCCCAACCCGCGCGCTTGCGCGACCGCCCACTTCGGCAGGTCCCACGGTCTCACCGTGCGCTCGGCGCTGACGTCGCCGCCGGCCTTCTCGACCGCCTCGGCGAGCCCGTCCGGCACCTTCGCACGCCCCTCCTCGCGTCCGAAGAAGACGACCGTCGTATCCGGCGCGAGGGTCGCGAGCGCCGGCGCGATCAGCCTCATGTCGGCCGCCTTCCAGCGCTCCACGCCGTCGACGATCAGGAAGCGCCGGCCGATCGCGAACGTCATCGCCGAGAGGGCGGCGGCGACCGCCTCGGCCGTGGCGCCCTCCCCCTCGAAGACCTCGGTGCCCTGGGACCCGCTCTCTGACTCGGCCAGCTGGCGCAGTCTGGCGCGGCGTTCGGCGAGCCGGCCGTGGTCGTCGCCGTGGATCAGATAGGCGGGCTTGAAGCTCGGCGGCACGGGCGCGAGTCTAGATGATCGATTCCGCGATCCCGCGGAATCGACCCGTCTAATCGAGTGCGCGGCGCCGGCCGAGCTGCCGAACGGCGAGCGCGAGCAGTCCGATCGCCGCATAGGCGCCGACGAGCGCAGCCGGCCCGTGGAGCGAGACGGCAAGCACCGCGTGCGGCACGCCGGCGGCCGTGTGCGCGACCCAGCCGACGTATCCGAGCAGCACGGCGTTGGCTCCGTTCAGCGCCAGCGCGAGCGGAGCCGCGAGCTGGCCGAGCGTCGCCGCCCCCATCCCGAGCCACATGATCGGCGCGACGGCGGGCTCGGCCAGGATGTTCGCCGCGAGCGACACGAGCGACAGCTCCGAGAAGTGGAACGCGATCAGCGGCGCGGTGCCGACCGTCGCCGCGAACGTGATCGCCGCCGCGTCCGCGAGCACCGGCGGCACGCGCCGGCGCCGCAGCCATCTGCGCGCGCCCCGCGCGACGAGCGCGATCGCGACGACGGCTGCGAAGCTCAGCTGCCAGCCGGGGTCGCCGGACGCCCGCGGGTTCCACGCGAGCGTCAGCGCCGCCGCCAGCAGCAGCGCGTACCAGCGCGAGGCGGGACGGCCTGCGAGGGCGGCGACGATCGTCGCCCCGCCCATCAGCCCGGCGCGCTGGATCGACGGGCCCGCGCCGGCGAGCGGGACGTAGAGCGCGATCAACGCGAGCACGGCGGCGAGTCGCGGCCGCAGTCCGGCGCCCGCCCACGTCAGCACGATCAGCGCGAGCGCGGCCAGCAGTGCGACGTTCTGTCCCGAAGCCGCGACGAGGTGGCTGAGACCGGAGTCGCGGAAGTCGTCGCGCTGGCGCGCGTCGAGCCCGTGGTCCTGCCCCAGCACCATCCCGCGCAGGAGCGCCCGCTGCGGCCGTGCGAGACCGGCGTCGAGCGCGGCCTCGGCACGTCCGCGGACCACGTCGACGAGCCGCCAGGCGCCGCCACGCCTCGCGCCCGTGGGCGTCGCGCTCGCCACCGTGATCGCCGCGTGCGCGCCGCGCCGTGCGTAGTGCTGCTCGTAGGGACCGAGCCGCCGCAGGCGACCGCTGACGAGCACGATCGCGCCGGTCGCGGCGGGCGGCCAGGCGATCCGACTGCCGATCCTGAGCATCACGCGCTCGCCGGCGGCGGGCGCTCGCAGCCGCACCAGGGCGGTCGCGCCGTAGCGGACGCTGCGCGGCTGCTCGAGCAGGACGGCGCGAGCGGTCACCGTGGCGCCGAGCAGCGGCCCGAGCTGCGTGCGATCGAGGGCGGCGAGCCGCGCCTGGGCGCCGAGCGCGCCGGCGAGGACCGCGACCGCCGCGAGCAGCGCCAGCGCAGCGCGCCCGCCGACGGCCGCCGCCGCGCCCGCGATCACGAGCACCCACCGCTGCGGCAACGGCGCGGCCAGCAGGCCGGCGACGAGCGCCGCCAGCACGAGGTGGCGGGGATGGCGGCGGACGACCTCGAGCGCCGCCGCGGGATCGGCCAGCCTCACGGCTCGAGCTGCGCGCGGATCGCGGCGAGTCTCTTCTCGCCGATGCCCGCGACCGCGTCGAGCTCGTCGACCGATCCGATGCGGCCGTGCTGCTCGCGGTAGGCGACGATCTTCGCCGCCGTCGCGGGACCGACGCCGTCGAGCTGCTCGAGCTGCGCCGCCGTCGCCGTGTTGAGGTCGAGCGAGATCGGTCGACCGCCGGCCGCCCCGCCAGCCGCGCCGCCGCCCGGGACCGCCGCGCCGCCGCCCGCACCACCCGCACCCG
>JAOPZA010000173.1 GCA_025964325.1 Conexibacter sp. | reverse complement strand
CGGCCGCCGCCGCACCCGCGGCCCCTGCCCCGCCCGCGCCCGCGCCCGCGAAGCAGCCGGTGCCCGCGCCCGTCGTCTCCGGCGGGGACGCCGGCACCGGCAAGGGCGAGGTCACCGTGCAGGAGCTGACGCGCCTGCAGACGACGGTCGCGCGCCGGATGGCGGAGTCGAAGGCGACGGTGCCGGAGTTCACCGTCACGACCGAGGTCGACATGGCGCCCGCGGTCGAGCTGCGCTCGCAGCTCAGATCGGTCGCGACGCCCGAGGCGCCCGCGCCCTCGTTCAACGACATGGTCGTGAAGGCGTCCGCGCTCGCGCTGCGCGAGTACCCGCGCGCGAACGGCTCGTACAAGGACGGCAGATTCGAGCTGTACTCGCGGGTGAACGTCGGCGTCGCGGTCGCCGCCCAGGACGCGCTGATCGTGCCGACCGTCTTCGACGCCGATCGCAAGTCCCTCGGGCAGATCTCACGCGACGCGCGCGCGCTCGCGGCGCGCGTGCGCGCCGGCCAGATCACCCCGCCGGAGCTCTCGGGCGGCACGTTCACGGTCTCGAATCTCGGGATGTTCGGCACGACCGAGTTCACCGCCGTGATCAACGCGCCGCAGGCCGCGATCCTCGCGGTCGGCGCCCTGCGCGACGTCCCCGTCGTCGCGGACGGCGCGGTCGTGCCCGGCAGACGCATGAGCATCACCCTCTCGTGCGACCACCGCATCCTCTACGGCGCCGACGCGGCCCAGTTCCTCGCCCGCATCCGCGCCCTCCTGGAGGCCCCGCTCTCGCTCGCGCTCTAGTAGCGGTCGCGACTGCGCTCCGGCGAGACGACGCCGGAGCGCAGGTGTGCGCCGCCCGCGCCTGAGCGCGGTCCGCGGCGCTCAGCGCATCCCGGCGGCGAAGAGCGCGTTCGACTCCGAGCCGGCGAAGCGGATGCCGTTCGGGAAGGGCCGGTCGAGGCGGACGACGACGCAGTAGGAGCGGCGCGGGTGCTGCCCGGGCGCGCAGACGCGGAAGACCTTGCCGGCGACGATCGCGACGACGTCGGCCAGCACGACGTGGCGCCGGTACTCGGCCGGCGCGCGCGTCCCGATCCATGCCTGCCCGCGCGTCTGCGCCTCGGCGAGCGCATGCCGGTTGCGCATCACGGTGCCGTGGTGGAGCAGGCCGACGGTCAGCAGCACGGCGGTGACGAGCGCGACGAGCGCGGCGCCGGCGTAGTCGCGCGCGACGACCGTCGGCAGCTCGGGTCGCAGCCGCCGCAGCGCCATCGCCGCGAACGGGGCGAGGACGGCGACCGCGAGCAGGTTGAAGAAGCCGGCCAGCAGCAGGCCGCCGAAGAGGTCGGTGCCGTCGCCGGCGAGCGGGCGCGCGTGCAGCAGCAGCGCGTCGGCGATCGTCAGCACGACGAGCAGGGGCGCCAGCCAGGCGCCTCGCAGGCGCCAGCGCAGCCGGGAGGCCCACACGCGCTCCATCGTGACCAGGGTAACCTCGGAGGAGATGGTCCCACCGCATCCGCCGGCCGGCTCCGCGCCAGCTGCAGCCGCCCCCGAGCTCTGGGTCGCGCGACTCGGCGCGGTCCCGTACCGCGAAGCGCTCGCCTTGCAGGAGGCGGTCCGCGCGCGGCGCCAGGCGGACGAGCTGCCGGACGTGCTGCTGCTGCTCGAGCACCCGCCCGTCTACACGCGCGGACGCCGCTCGACCGACGGCGAGCTGCCGTTCGCGCCCTCCTGGTACGCGGAGCAGGGGATCGACGTCGTGGCGGTCGACCGCGGCGGCTACATCACCTACCACGGCCCCGGCCAGCTGGTCGGCTACCCGATCGTCTGCATCGAGGACGTGATCGGCTACCTGCGCACGGTCGAGGAGGCGCTCGTCGCCGCGCTCGCCGATGTCGGGATCGCGGCGCGCAACCGGCCCGCGGACGGCCCCGCCTACACCGGCGTCTGGGTCGAGGAGCGCAAGATCGGCTCGATCGGCGTGCACGTCGCCAAGCACGTCACGACGCACGGCTTCGCCGTCAACGTCGAGAACGACATGCGCCCGTGGGAGTGGGTCGTCGCCTGCAACCTCGCCGACGTCCGCATGACCTCGCTGGCCGACGAGCGCGGCGAGACCGCCCTGACGCGCCCGCCCGCGACCGAGCCGCTGCAGCTCGCGCGCGATCCCTCCCCCGCGCTCGACCGCTTCGCCGACGCGGTCGTGCGGCGCCTCGCCCCCGCGTTCTCGCGCACCGCCGTCGAGGTCGACGCCGAGCAGCTCGGCGTGCGGCTGCCGCGCACGACATCGGCAGCCTAGGGCGCGGCTCCGAGCGGCTCGGGCCGCTCGTACGAACCAACCGAACCTTCAGTCAGACTCGACCTTGCAAGAGCTTGGGGCCTCTTCCTTTACCGGCCGGCGGCGCGGCCGACTCCACGTCTGCGACAGATATCTGCAACTGCTCAACGAGGGCACGACGGGGCCTGCCAGCTGATCCCGCGCGCGACCGACGCGGTACTCTCACAAGGGTGAGCGCCACCGAGGATCGCAAGCACCAGACCCGCTCTCGCGCGAATCCCGGGGGCATGGACGTGCTGAAGGTCCTCGGCCCCGAGGTGCGGCCGTTCCGCGAGCGCAAGCCGCCGTGGTTCAGAGTCCCGGCGCCGGGCGGCAGGAAGTACCGCGAGCTGACGGCGATGATCGAGGAGGAGAACCTCCACACCGTCTGCCAGGAGGCCGCCTGCCCGAACGTCGGCGAGTGCTGGGAGCGGGGCACCGCGACCTTCATGATCCTCGGCGACACCTGCACGCGCCGCTGCGGCTTCTGCAACGTGCAGACCGGCAGACCGACCTGGAACGACCCGCTCGAGCCGGCCCGCGTCGCCCGCTCGGTCGCGAAGATGGGACTGCGCCACGCGGTCATCACCTCGGTCGACCGCGACGACCTGCCCGACTACGGCGCCTCCGCCTTCGTCGGCGTGATCCGGTCGATCCGGATGCAGGCGCCGCAGTGCAAGGTCGAGGTCCTGACGCCCGACTTCCGCGGCCAGGAGATGCCGCTCGCGAAGGTCATCGCCGAGCGTCCCGACGTCTTCAACCACAACGTCGAGACGGTGCCGCGGCTCTACCCGGTCGCGCGCCGCGGCTCGGAGTTCCTGCGCTCCTGCCGCGTGCTGAAGAACGCGAAGGCGATGGGTGGCAGCGAGGTCGTGACGAAGTCGGGCCTGATGGTCGGCCTCGGCGAGACGCACGACGAGATGGTCCAGACCTTCGAGATCCTGCGCGCCCACGGCGTCCAGGTGCTCACCGTCGGGCAGTACCTGCGCCCGACCGAGCGCCACCTGCCGGTCGTGCGCTACTGGCACCCGGACGAGTTCAAGGCGCTCGAGGCGGCCGCCTACGAGCTCGGCTTCGACCACATCGCCGCCGGCCCGCTCGTCCGCAGCTCGTACCACGCCGACCAGCACGTGCCGCAGGCACAGCCCGGTCACGGGCCGCTGGCAGCCTAGTAGCCTACCTGCGACCGCCGACCCGGCCACCCACCCGACACCGCGAGTTCCCGCAGACGCGACGAAGCGCGCAAGGCCGCCGTGGAACTCGCAATGCGAAGCACGAGTTCCCGCAGACGGCGCGAAGCGCCGCGCCCCGTCGTGGAACTCGCAATGCAAAGCACTGTTTCCCCTCAAGGACAACCTGCCGACGGATCGGCTCCCGCTCGTCACGATCGCGTTGATCCTGATCAACGTCGTCGTCTACTTCGGCTTCCAGCACGGCGGGATCACGCACGGTCCGCGCGACGCGGAGGTCGTCAGGTACGGCGCGATCCCGTACGAGGTGACGCATCCGGGCAAGCACTGCGGCGTGACCGCGACTGCCGCGGCGCCCGGGCAGGGCGCCGTCCGGCTCGACACGCACGGCGGCGTCGTCTGCGAGGGCGAGCACGTGCAGACGACGTCCGGCGTCACGGTCACGGTCCAGCACACGCCCTCCGGCCCGTCGACCTGGCTCACGCTGATCACCGCGATGTTCCTCCACGGCAGCATCCTCCACTTGCTCGGCAACATGCTGTTCCTGTGGATCTTCGGCGCCAACGTCGAGGACTCGATGTCGCGACCGCGCTTCCTGCTGTTCTACCTGCTCGGCGGGCTGGCGGCGATCGGCCTGCAGATCGCGGTCGAGCCGAACGCGACCGTCCCGACCGTCGGTGCCTCGGGGGCGATCGCCGCGGTGCTCGGCGGCTACATCCTGCTCTACCCACGGGCGCGCGTGGTGACGGTCGTCTTCATCGTGCTGCTGTTCACGCTGATCGAGCTGCCGGCATGGGCGATGCTCGGGCTCTGGTTCGTCGAGCAGGCGATCTTCAGCGCGACCTCGCTCGCCAACCCGGCCGGGGGCGGGGGCGGCGGCGTCGCCTACTTCGCGCACGTCGGCGGCTTCGTCTTCGGCCTGCTCACGATCCGGCTGTTCGTGCAACGGCGCAAACAGGTGCCGCCGCGGATGCCGGCGGCGACCGTCTAGATGACGCGCCGGATCGTCCTCGCCGTCGTCCTCAGCTTCATCGTGGGCATCGCGTTTCTGACGCTCTACGACGTCGTCCGCAACGGCGTCACGCCGCTCGCCGTCGTCTCGGTCGGGATCCTCGTGCTGCTCTTCTTCGGGATCGTCGGAGCCCTGACCCAGCCGCCTCGGCGATAGGTTGCCGGCGATGGGAGCGACGCGACAGGGACGGCGGCGGCGTGGCCGCATCAGGATCGGGACGCTGTTGGGCGCGCTCGTGCTGGTCGCCGCGCTCGCGGCCGCGGCGCTGACCGCCGTCGTCCTGGGCGACGGCGGCGGTGGAGGCGGAGGCGGCCCGACGCCGTTCGCGGGCGCGCCCACGAACAGGACGGCCAAGGCCGGCACGGCGAGCGCGAGCGCGCCGCCGCCGCACATCTACGGCCGCGCGCCCGCCTCGAAGACGGTGCAGGTGCACTTCGCCAAGCCGCCCGCGAGCGGGCTGCTGGTCGACGAGCGGACCGGCAAGGTGCTGTGGAGCTGGTATCCGGAGCGGGCGCTGCCGATCGCGAGCATCACGAAGATGATGACGGCGTTGCTGACGGTCGAGCGCGAGCCCGCCGACGCCCACGTCCCGATCACGCGCGCCGCCGTGATGGCCGACGGCTCGAAGGTCGGCGTGCTGCCGCGCGGCAAGCTCGTCACGCTCGAGACGCTGCTGTACGGCCTGCTGCTGCCATCTGGCAACGACGCCGCGACCGCCCTCGCGCAGAAGGTCTCCCACACGCTCCCGCGCTTCGTCGCGCTGATGAACGAGCGCGCGCGCCAGCTCGGGCTGACGTGCACGCGCTTCGCCTCCCCGTCCGGGATCGTCGACCGCGGCAACCGCTCCTGCGCGCCGGACCTCGCGCTGCTCGCGCACGCGCTGCTGGCGCAGCCGCGGCTGGCGAAGATCGTGCGGACGCGGAGCGCGGTGCTGCCGCTTCCGGTCAAGGGCGGCAAGGTCTGGCTCTACAACAACAACGGGCTGATGCGGGTGCGCTACCCCGGCGTCGACGGCGTCAAGAACGGCTACACGATCGCCGCCGGCCGCTGCCTCGTCGCCGCCGCGCACCGCGGCAGCACCCGGCTGCTCGTCGTGATCCTCAACTCCGTCGATCCGACGGCCCAGGCGAAGCGACTGTTGGACGCCGGCTTCGCGCAAACGCGCTAGCGCGTTCGCCCGCGGCCCTCAGGCGGAGGGGCGGGCGAAGGGCGGCGGTCCGAGCGGACCGCCCGCGCGGCGCAGGGCGTCGGCGAACGTGACGAGGCCGGCGAGCTGCGCGTCGAGTTGCGCGGCCGCCTCCGGGGTCGGGGCCCCCGCGGCGAAGTCGCGCGCGGTCAGGTAGGTCGAGACCGGCGTCACGGTCGCGCCGAAGAACGCGAGCAGGTCGCGCAGATGGCGGTCGGCGCCGAGGAAGTGGTGAGGCGTCGCGCCCATCGCGGCGATCGCCGTCGGGGTGCCGTCGAGGGCGGCCACCGGCACGTGGTCGAGCAGGTTCTTCAGCGCGCCCGTCAGCGAGCCGCGATAGACCGGCGTCGCGAGGAGGACGGCGTCGGCGTCGGCGATCGCCTGCACGACCTCGGCGGTGTCGTCGCCGAGGTCCGCAGCCGGACGGCCGTGGGCGAAGGCGATGCGAACGTCGGCGAGGTCGATCAGCGTCGTCCGTGCGATGCCGGCCGCGCTCGCGCGATCGAGCGCGCCCGCGAGCGCGTGGCGCAACCGGCCGGGCGGCGTGACGCTGCCGAGGACGGCGACGAGCGAGAGCGGTTGGGGGATCGTGGCGGGCGCCGTCATGCGTCGTGGTAAAGCCGAGCGGACTTATCGGGTTAGTCGACTTTATCATGCAGTCGCGCCATATCGACGATCGCTCCAGCGATGATTCCGGCGCCCCGCGTTCACCGCGAAGCGACAGCCGAACAGGGGCGTCGCGATATGGTGGTCTGACCGTTTGATTGGCCGGTCAGCCAGGAAGGAACGCCGTGGATCTCAACGACACGCCGGAACAGGCGGCCTACCGCGAGCACGTGCGCGGCTGGCTCGAGCAGAACAAGCAGCATGCGCCGGACGGGCACGGCCGCGGCGACGAGGAAGCAGCCGTCGAGGCGCATCGCTCCTGGCAGCGGCGACTGGCGGAGGCCGGCTTCGTCGGCGTCACCTGGCCGGCCGAGCATGGCGGTCAGGGCAGAGGCCCGCTCGAGCAGGTCGTCGTCAACCAGGAGATCGCGCGCGCCGGCGTGCCCGGGATCCTCGACACGATCGGCGTCGGCATGCTCGGCCCGACGCTGATCGCGCATGGCAGCGACGAACAGAAGCAGCGCTACCTCGGCCCGATGCTCCACGCCGACGAGGTCTGGTGCCAGCTCTTCTCCGAGCCGGCGGCGGGCTCGGACCTGGCCGGCATCCAGGCCCGCGCGACGCGCGAGACGGGCGGCGGCTGGCGCCTGTCCGGCCAGAAGGTCTGGACCACGAACGCGCAGTTCGCGGCCTTCGGCCTGCTGCTCGCACGCACCGACCCGGACGTCCCGAAGCACAGAGGCCTGACGATGTTCGTCGTGCCGATGGACGCCGAGGGCGTGACGATCCGGCCGCTGCGGCAGATCTCCGGCGAGCCGGAGTTCAACGAGGTCTTCTTCGACGACGTGCTGCTCGAGCCCGGCAGCGAGGTCGGCGCGGTCGACGGCGGCTGGGGCGTCGCGTTGACGACGCTGATGTTCGAGCGGCTCACGATCGGCGCCGGCAGCGAGGGGCTGGGCTACTCCGGCGACCGCTTCGCGAAGGCGATCGCGGCCGACGAGGTCGCGGCCGCCGATCCCGAGGTGCGTCAACGGCTCGGCGCGCTCTCGACCGAGCTGCTCGCGCTGCGCTTCACCGGCTACCGCCTGCTGACCGCCCTCTCGCGCGGCCAGATCCCCGGCCCGGAGGCCGGGCTCGGCAAGGTCACCGCCGTCAACGCCGCGATCGAGGCCGGCGACCTGATCGCCGACGTGGTCGGCCCGGAGGCGCTCGCGGGGGGCGAGTGGTCGTATCTGATCTCGTTCCTGCCCGGGTTGAAGTCGGCCGGCGGCACCGAGGAGATCCTCCGCAGCACGGTCGGCGAGCGCGTGCTGGGGCTGCCGCCCGAGCCGCGACTCGACAAGGGCATCCCGTTCTCCGAGCTGCGGGCGAAGGAACGTCAGGAGGTGGGGGCATGAACTTCGAGCTCTCCGACGAGCAGGTCTTCCTGCGCGAGGCGGCGCGCGGCGCGCTCGGCCGCGTCAGAACGGTCGAGGCGGCGCGCGAGGCGCTCGAGGGGACGGCGCTGCCCGACCTCTGGCCGACCGCGACGCAAGCCGGCTGGACCGGCCTGCTGATCGCCGAGGACCAGGGCGGCGCCGGCCTCGGCGCGCTCGACGCGATGCTGGTGCTGGCCGAGACCGGCCGCGTGCTCGCGGCCGTGCCGCTGCTCGGCCACCTGCCGGCGACCGCGCTGCTCGACGAGGACGGCGGCGACGCCGAGCTGCTCGCCGCGCTCGCCGACGGATCGCGGCGCGCGGCCTTCGTGCCGTCCCGCCCGCCCACCGACCTCGACCCGACCTGGACCGCGGAGCCGCGCGCGGGG
>JAOPZA010000153.1 GCA_025964325.1 Conexibacter sp. | reverse complement strand
CGCCGGCGCCGCCGGCGCCGCCGGCGCCGTCCGCGCCGGCGCAGCGCTCGCGCCCGCCAGCCGGACGCCGTCGCCCTCGGCCTCAAGCACGCCGCTTCTCCTCAGCGCGTAGATCGTCGAGTGAGCCGTCGGCTTGCCGATCCCCGTCGCCTGCGCGATCTCCGCAACCCTCACGCCCGGCCGATCGCGCACGACGTTCAGGATCGCCTCACGGTTCGCGCCGCGCGGCGCGCGTCTCGCCCGCTCGGCCGGCGCAGCGCGTCGGCGTTCGCGCGGGCGAGGCGACGCCGCGACACCGGCAGTGCCCGCGACGAGCGCGTCCCGCGCGATCCGGAGCTGCTCGAACTCACGCACGAACGGGCGCAACGCTTCGAGACGCGCCTCGACCTGCGCGACGAGGTCGTCAAGCGACAGCCCGTCAGCAGGGAGGTCGGGTGCATTCCTACTCAAGGTCGATCTTCCTTTCAGCGACGCGACGGCGTTCTCGACGGTGACGGGGGCTTCACCTTACCCGCGCTCGCGGCCGGAGCAGGACCAGGGCGGTCGCGCACCGTACGGCGCGAGCCCGACCTCACCGCACGCCGGCGTCGGCGAGCCAGCGCCAGGCCTGCGCCTGGTCGACGACCTCGACGCCGAGCTTGACGGCCTTCGCGGTCTTGGCGGCGCCGACGTCGGCGCCCGCGATCAGCAAGGTCGTCGCGGCGCTGACCGACGAGGCCGATGTCGCGCCGGCCTGCTCGAGCAGCCGCACGAGCGCCGGACGCGCGACCTTCGCGCCGCTGTCGGGATCGGAGAACCCACCGGTCACGACGACGGTCGCGCCCTTCAGCGGCGTCTCGGCGGCGTCGGCGACCGCGATCGGGCGGTCCTCGTCGCGGACGTCGAGGTCGACGCCGGCGGCGCGCAGCGCGGCGATCTCCGCGAGCACCTCCGAACGCCCGAAGTAGGCGACCATCGAAGCGGCGACCTTCGGCCCGATGTCGCGGATCGCCTCGAGCTGCTCGGCGCTCAGCTCGGCGATCTGCTCGAGCCGCTCGAAGCCCGCGAGGCAGAGGCGCTTGGCGACCCCCTCGGATGCCATTGGGATCGCCAGCCCGATCACTGCGCGGCGCAGCCCCACGCGGCGTGCGCGCTCGATCGAGGCGACCATCGCCGCGGCCGACGTCTCGCCCATCCGCTCGTAGCCGACGAGGCGCTCGGCCGTCAGCGCGTAGAAGTCCGACGGCCGCTCCAACACGCCGTCCTCGGCGAGCTTCTCGATCCAGGTCGTGCCGACGCCCTCCATGTCCGCGGCGTGGCGCGAGGCCCAGTGGATCAGGCGGCGCACCGCCTGCGCCGGGCACTGCAGGTTCTCGCACCACAGCTCCTCGCCGGTGCCGCGGACGACCAGCTCGGTCGCGCACGAGGGGCAGTGCGTCGGCAGCTCGATCGGCCGCTCCTCCCCCGTGCGACGCTCCACGACCGCGCCCGAGATGAACGGGATCACGTCGCCGCGGCGCATGATCCGCACCGTGTCGCCGAGGCGGATGTCGCGCTCGGCGACGAGCCGCGGGTTGTGCAGCGACGCGAACGTGACGGTCGTGCCGCCGACGAAGACCGGATCGACCTCGGCGCGCGGCACGACGCGGCCGATCTTGCCGACGGGCCAGGTCACGGCCCGCAGCACGGTCGTGCGCTCCTCCGCCGGGTACTTCCAGGCGAGCGCCCCGCGCGGCGCCGTGCTGGTCGCGCCCGCCGCCTCGAACGCCCGCCGCGACGCGAGCCGCACGACGGCTCCGTCGATGCCGAAGTCGTAGCCGGGGCGCCGCGCGGCGATCTGCTCGATCGCGGCGCGCACCTCCTCCGCGTCGGCGGCCGCGAACACGTCCACCACGTCGAAGCCGAGCTGGACCAAGCGACCGCTGACGTCCCCGTCGCCCGGCTGGGGCTCGTCCGATCCGAACGCAAAGAAGCGCAGCGTGCGACCCTCCGTCACGCACGCCTCCGGGGACTTGTGCACGAACGTCCCGGCCGCCGCGCTGCGCGGGTTGCTGAGCGATCGGTCCGGGTGCGTGTCGTTGTACGCCCGCCAGACCGAGTCGAGCATCACGGCCTCGCCGCGGATCTCGACGCGCCCGTCGGCCGCGACCGTCTGCGGCAGCCCCAGCACGACGAGCCGCGCCTTCTCGGTGACGCGCTCGCCGTCGCGCCCGTCGCCGCGCGTGGCGACGTGCTCGAGTGCGCCGTCGCGATAGACGACCGCGAGGCTGATGCCGTCGAGCTTCGGCGTGACGTGGAACGGCTGGCCGGGGAAGCGCGCGCAGAACGCGTCCAGCTGCTCAGCGCTGCTCGCCTTCTCCAGCGAGAGCATCGGCCGGCTGTGGCGGATCGTCTGCCCCGGCACCAGCTCCGGCGCCCAAGGCCGCTCGAGCGGGTCGTCCGCCAACGCGACCGCGGGATGGGCGGCCAGCAGCGCCCGCAGCTCGTCCTCGAGCGCGTCGTAGTCGGCGTCGACCAGCTCCGGCACGCCGCGCGCGTAGAGCGCGCGGTGGCGCTCGACCTCCGCGGCAAGCTCCCGCGCCTTCCCCTCGCCGTCCTCGATCTGCTCGCTCACCGCGGGCAACCTAGCGCGACTCAGCGCTCCTGCAGCACGGAGAGGACGTTGCCGGCCGGATCCTTGAACCAGGCGATGTACGGACCGCCGGCGCGCATCACGCCCTTCTCGTCCTGCTCCATGCCGTCGTAGCGCTCGAAGCGCACGCCACGCGCGGCCAGCGCGTCGACCGCCGCGTCGATGTCGTCGACGGGGAAGTTCAGGATCGTGAACTCGGCCGGGACGTGGCCGGGCTTGGGATAGGCGATCGTCGGACGCTCGCCCGCGATGTGCAGCGTCAGGATGCCGTTCGCCTCCGTCACCGGCAGGCCGAGCGTCTCGCCGTAGAAGCGCTTCGCCGCGGGCACGTCGTCGACCGCGAACCCGCTGAACGCCTTGGTGTGCTCGAACATCGTCGTCTCCTCGAGGTCGCCGTCGTGTCCAGTACAGACCGGACGCGACCGCAGAACTCATCGGTCGATGCACGAACCCGCCGCGCTGCGGGAAGGCGGGGCAGCTCCGCGAGGAGCCGCCCCGCTCCCGGCCTCCGCTCAGGGGGTCCCGGCGCCGCCTCCAGCGGAGCTCTTGCCGCCCTTGCCGGCAACCGCCGCGACGTATCTCGAGACGTCGGCGATCTGCGCTCTCGACAGCTGGCCGCCGAACGCCGGCATCCCGCCGCCGCCGTTGGTGACCTGTCTCTGCACCGTCGCCATGTTCGGCTTGAGGTTGTCGAGGTTCGGCCCGACGTTGCCCTTGGCGCCCGCGTCCGCGAGCGTGTGGCAACTCGCGCACGAGGACGTGAACACGGTTCTGCCGGCCGCGACGTTGCCGCCGCCTGCGCCGGCCGCGGCCTTCTTCGGCGGCGGTGTCGCGCTGGTGCTCGGCGTCGTCGTCGCGCCCGTCGCGCCGAGCCGATACGCCACGATCGCCGGCTTCTGGTCTCTGCCCGACGGGAAGCTGCCCGCCGTGATGATGGTGTCGTCGTCGATCGCGACCGGCGCGTTCGTGCCGGCCGGCAGTCTCGCCTGCCACGCGACGTCACCGCTCTGGGTGTTGAGCGCGTAGACGTGACCGTCGAACGTCGTCGTGAAGACGAGGTCGTTCGTCACAGATGCCGCGCCGTAGGGCGAGCTGCCGAGTCTGTGGTCCCACTTGACTCTGCCCGTCGCGATGTCGAGCGCGACCATCTCGCCGGTGCCCGACGCCGGCGGCGCAAGGCCCTCGATCTGCTTTCTCACCGTTCCGGCGAGGTCGTTGACCGCCAGGTAGAGGGTCGTACCGTCGGACGCGTACGGTGACTCGACGCCGCCGAGCACACCCGGGTAGAGCGCGTAGGAGCTGCTCGCTCTCGGCAGCTTGTCGTACTGCCGGTGCATCGCGTACAGGTTGTCGTCGTCGTGCCCGTTGTGTCTGCCGATCGCCGTTCTCCACAGCATTCTGCCGGTGGTCGCGTCGTTGGCGACGGCGATCCCGCCCTTGCCGGCGGAGAGCACGACCTGCACGCCGTTGGCCTGGGCGAGGACGGGCGCGTTGTTGAGATCCCAGTCGTAGACGTCGTGCGGGGTCAGCTGGTAGTGCCACATCATTCTGCCGCTCGTCGCGTCGAGCTTCACGACCGAGTCGGTGTAGAGATTCGGGCCGGGACGCGAGCCGCCGAACGCCAGCGACTGCTTCGTCGACGCTCTCGACGGGCTGCTGCCGACGAACGGCGCCGGGTTCGCCACGTTGAGATAGACGTTGCCGGCGGCATCGAACGACGGCGGCTGCCACTGCCCGCCGCCCGAGTTGATCTTCTTGTTGCCCCAGAGGTCGGCGGGAACCTCTTCCCACTTCCATCTCGTCGCGCCGGTGGCGGCGTCCATCGCCCACAGGATCGCCTGGCCGTTGCCGGCGTAGAACGCTCTCGCGTTGCCCGGCACGGTCGAGATGTAGACCGTCCCGTCGTTGATGCCGGGGGCCATGTCGATGCCCTCGCTGGCGTTGCGGACCAGTCTTCTGCTCCAGAGCTGCTCACCGGTTCTCGCGCTCAGCGCGAAGGCGCTCGTCGCGGTCGCGCCATAGACTCTGCCGCCCGAGACGGCGACGCCGTCCGGGCCCTCGTTGGTCGAGCCATAGGCTCTGGTCCACAGCACCTTGCCGCTTCTCAGGTCGATCGCCTGGACGTCGGAGGTCAGGTTCTGCGTGTAGACGATGCCGTCGACGACCACGGGCGTCGTCGCGTAGTTGCCGAACGCGCCGGTCCCTCGGATCGGCACCGTCCAGGCGACCCCGAGCTGCGACACGTTGCCCGATCTGATCTGCCCGCTCACGCTGCGCGTGTTGCCGGCATCCGCGTTCGGCATCGTCCAGCCGGCGGCGGTGCCGGCCGGCGCGGTCGGCGTTGACGTGGTCGGCGTGCCGGCCGTCGTGGCGGGCGCCGTCGGCGCGCTCGCGCCCGACGTCGTCGCCGCCTGCTTCGAGCCGCCGCCGCATCCGGCGAGGACGAACAGCGCGGCGACGACGAGCAGCGGCGTCGTCAGCAGTCGAGCCCGCCTGCGCGCAGCGTCGACGATCGTGGCCAGATGCATCCAGAACCCCTCTTCCCGAGAATCACAGGAGCGACCATTTCGCAGCGCGACCAGACCCCTCCATCTTCCCGCCTGCGTATACCCACCTCGATTCGATACGTATCCGATCCCGTATCGACTACGACCGGAGCGGCCGGGAACAACTCGTTCTGGTGTGGGATCAGTTAAGAGACGTCGGCGGCTCGAACGGCGGCTCCTGCAACGGCGGGAAGCCGCTCGGCAGGTCGCCGCCGACGGTCTGCGCGAACTGCGCCCGGCGCTTCTCGAGGAACGAGTCGGCGCCCTCGCTCGCGTCGGCCGAGGAGGCGCGCTGCTCGATGTAGATCGACTCCATCCGATGTGCGTCCATCGGGTGGGCGGCGCCCGCCATCTGCCACAGCAGCTGACGGTTGAGGGCGACCGAGACGGGCGCGCTCTGCTCCGTCATCTCGCGCGCGATCGCGTAGGCGGCGGGCAGCAGCTCCGCGGGCGGATGGACCGAGCGCACGAGGCCGGCGTCGAGCGCCTCGGCGGCGTCGAAGATGCGGCCGCTCGTCGCCCATTCGAGCGCCGTGCTGATGCCGACGACGCGCGGCAGGAACCAGCTCGCCGCGCCGTCGAGGCACATCCCTCGACGGCTGAAGACGAAGCCGAAGCGCGCCCGCTCGGAGGCGAGGCGAACGTCCATCGGCAGCGAGAAGGTCGCGCCGAAGCCGACGCCGGCGCCGTTGATCGCGGCGACGATCGGCTTGAGGCAGCGGAAGATCCGCAGCGAGATCAGGCCGCCGCTGTCGCGCGGCACGTCGCCGGGACGCAGCTCCTCGGTGCCGCGCATCTGCGCGCGGGCGACGACGTCGAAGCCGCCGGCTCCCTCGGAGAGGTCGTAGCCGGCACAGAAGGCGCGGCCGCGGCCGGTGACGACGACGGCCCGCACGGCGTCGTCGGCGTCGACGAGATCCCACACCTCGACGAGCTCCCGCTCCATCGTCGAGTCGAGCGCGTTGAGCTTGTCGGGCCGATCGAGCGTGATCGTCGCGACGCCGTCGTCGACGTCGTAGCTGATGGTCGTGAAGGGCATCGTGGAGATCTCCGGCCGGGGTCGACGCCCAGTCTCGACGCTGTGCGACGAGGATGGAACTGGACGTTGCGCCAGTCCGGGCGTCAGAGGCCGGCCGCCGCGACCTCGAGCAGCCGCGGCACGCCGCCGGCCAGTCCGCCCGCCCACGCGTCGTCGCGCTCGCCGCGCAGGAAGCGCGCGTGGATCGCCTCGCAGAAGACGGCCGACTTCCACAGCGCCATCGCCTCGTACCAGCGCAACGCGCCGAGGTCGCGCCCGGTGCGCTCGCCGTAGTGGCGCGCCAGCTCCGCCCGCGTCGCGAAGCCCGCCCCCGCCGTCACCGGGCTGAGCAGCAGCGGGTGCTCCGCCGCGCCCGGCTCCGACCAGGTCGCGAGCAGGTAGCCGAGGTCCGCCAGCGGATCGCCGACGGTCGCCAGCTCCCAGTCGAGGATCGCGAGGATGTCGGCCGGCGCGCGCGCGCTGACCATCACGTTGCCGAGCCGGTAGTCGCCGTGCACGACCGTCGCCGCCGGGCTCTCCGGCATCGCCGCGCGCAGCTGCGCGGCGACCGCGTGGAACGCCGGCAGCTCGCGCGTCGCATTGACGCCCCACAGCCCCGTCCAGCGGCGCAGCTGGCGCTCGAGGTAGCCGCGCGACCGGCCGATCCGCTTGAGCCGGAGCGCGCGCCAGTCGACCCGGTGCAGCTCGACGAGCGCGTCGACGAGCGCGATGCCGAGCCGGCGACGCTCGGCCGGCGGCTCGAGCGCGGGTGGCAGCTGGTCCGTCACGACGACCCCGTCGATCTCCTCGGTGACGTAGAAGGGCGCGCCGATCTCGCCCTCGTCGTCGCAGATGGCGAGCACGCGCGGCACGCGGACGCCGACGCCGATCAGCGCCTGCTGGATGCGCGCTTCGCGCACGACGTCGTGCGCCGAGGGCGGCAGCGGCGGCGGCGGCGGTCGCCGCACGACGACGCGCGCGCCGTCGCGCTCGACGCGGTAGGTCAGGTTCGACGCGCCCTCGCCGATCCGCTCCGCGCGCACCGCCCCGGAGCCGAGCCCGTGGCGGTCGAGGAACGCCTCGATCCCCGCCAGCGGCATCGGCTCGACGTCGAGCGGCTTCATGCCTCGCGCTCTGCGCCGCGCAGCCGCGACGCGCGCCGCGAGATCGCCCAGCGATGCGTCTCCGAAGGCCCGTCGTAGATGCGGAACGGCCGCACCTCGGTGAGGAAGCGCGCGACCGGCAGGTCGTGCACGACGCCGTCGCCGCCGAGCAGCTGGATCGAGCGATCGACGACGCGGAAGACGGCCTCGGAGACGAAGACCTTCGCGATCGACGTCTCCTGCGCCGCGCGGCGCCCGGCCGCCAGGGCGTCGGCCGCCGTCTGGATCAGCGCACTGCTGGCGGCGAGGTCGATCACCGAGTCGGCGATCAGACCCTGCGCAAGTCCCAGCTGGTCGAGTCGCGCGCCGAACAGCTCGCGCTCGGCGGTCCGGTCGAGCGCGACGTCGTGGGCGCGGCGCGCGAGCCCGAGCCAGCGCATGCAGTGCGTCAGGCGCGCCGGGCCGAGCCGCACCTGCGCGTAGCGGAAGCCCTCGCCGACCTCGCCGAGGACCGCCTCCTCGGGCACGACGCAGTCGTGCAAGACGACCTCGGAGTGGCCGCCGGCGACGATCGTGTCGGTCGCCGGCATCGTCCGCCCGACCTCGAACCCGGGCGTGCCGGCGTCGACGAGGAACATCGTGGCGCCCTCCGGCGCGCGCGCCATGCAGATCGCGAACGCCGCCCCGTCCGCCCCCGAGATGAAGCGCTTGGCGCCGTCGATCCGCCAGCCGCCGTCGACGCGCCGCGCGGTCGTCGCGAGCGCGTCGGGGTCCGAGCCGGCGCCCGGGTGCGGCTCGGTCATCGCGAAGCAGGAGCGCAGCTCGCCGCGCGCGAGCGGCGCGAGGTAGCGGGCCTGCTGCGCGGGTGTCCCGGTCAGCTCGAGCAGGTGCATGTTGCCCTCGTCGGGCGCCGCGCAGTTGAGCGCCGCGGGGCCCAGCAGGGAGTAGCCCGCCGCCTCGAAGACGCCGGGCCAGTCGGCGATCCCGAGGCCGAGGCCGCCGTGCTCGCGGCCGACGTGCGGCGCGAACACCCCGGCCGCCCGGGCGGCCTCCTGCAGCTCCGCCCGCAGCGCCGGGTCGACGTCGTGACCGCCGAAGCGCGCCTCCGCCGGGAGGCAGACCCGACGCACGAACGCGCGGGTGCGCTCGAGCACGTCGGCTGTCGTCGCGGCGGTCATCGTGAGCGAGCTTCGCAGCGTCGTTCAGACCCGACAATGGTCCGAACGGAGGTTTTCACTCACCCGACACCGAGTTAAAGTGCGACCGGTCCTCATGGGCGTTCACTCCCATACCGAGCGCAACGTCGCAGACGCTCAATCAATCCCCGAGTCGGTCGCCGCGCGCCTGCGCGACGGGCGCGAGCACAGCGGCATGAGCCTGCGCGCGCTGGCGCGGACGATCGGCGTCTCGGCGAGCCTCATCTCGCAGATCGAGAACGGCAAGACGAACCCCTCAGTCGGCACGCTCTACGCGATCGCCTCCGAGCTGGAGATCTCGCTCGACGAGCTGTTCTCGGATCCCGGCGCCGCGGCGAGCGACCCGCCCTCGCCGCAGCCTCCGTCCGGCCCGGTGCTGCATCCGGTCGACCGCCCGACGGTCGAGCTGGCCGGCGGCGTGCGCTGGGAGCGCCTCACGCCGGCGACCGATCCCGACGTCGACTTCCTGCTCGTCACCTACGCGGTCGGCGGCGCCTCCTGCCCGGCCGGCGCGCTGATGCGCCATCGCGGGCACGAGTACGGCGTCGTGCTGAGCGGGCGCCTCGGCGCGACGCTCGGCGCCGCCGCCTACGAGCTCGGCCCGGGCGACGCGATCGCCTCGGACTCGGCCGTCCCGCACCGCTTCTGGACGATCGGCGACGAACCGGCCACCGCCGTCTGGATCGTCGTCGGCCGCGCCGCCGACCGGCTCGGGCCCTTCGACGGCGGCGATCCCTGACGCGCGCGCCGACAACCTCCAGATGGAGGTTCCCCGCGCCGGCCGCGGACGCGAGACTCGCGAGCAACGACCGAGGAGGAGACGGACGATGGCGACAAGAGCGGCGGAGCTCGAGGCGCTCGGCGGCGCGAGGCTGGACGGCCGCGTCGCCTTCATCACCGGGGCGGGCTCCGGGATGGGGCGGGCGATGGCGGAGGAGTTCGCCGCGCGCGGCGCCGACGTCGTCGCGTGCGACCTCGTCGCCGACGCGGTCGCGGCGGCGCGCGACGCGGCGCGCG
>JAOPZA010000149.1 GCA_025964325.1 Conexibacter sp. | reverse complement strand
GGAGGAGAACCCCAACCCGACCGAGCTGGAGATCCGCGAGTACCTCTCGGGCAACGTCTGCCGCTGCACGGGCTACGTGGGGATCGTCAACGCCGTCCAAGAGGCCGCCAAGACGCGGCCGCAGGCCTGATAGGAGCGACGTGGCAACCACGGAGACACTCAACACCGGTCTGAACGTCCAGACCAGAGCCGAGGCGGGCGCGGTCATGGACCGGCGCAAGTACATCGGCATGAACGTGCTGCGAACCGAGGACCCGGCGTTCCTCACCGGCAAGGGCAGATACACCGACGACGTCAGCCTCACGGGGATGGTGCACGCGGCGTTCCTGCGCAGCTCGCAGCCGCACGCGAGAATCCTCAGCATCGACAAGACGCGGGCGCTCGCGATCGACGGCGTGATCGACGTGATCGTCGAGTCCGACCTCGAGGGCGTGATCGGCCCCTTCTCGACGACGGTGGCGCGCCCTGAGGTCGAGACGGTCACCCGCGCGATCCTCAACTCGACGACGGCGCTCTACGTCGGCCAGCCGATCGCGATCGTGGTCGCGGAGTCGCGCTACATCGCCGAGGACGGCGTCGACGCGCTCGACGTCGAGTGGGAGGTGCTCGAGCCGATCATGGACCCGGAGAAGGCGCTCGAGGCGGACTCGCCGCTCCTGTACCCGGAGATGGGCACGAACAACTTCGCGCACATCGAGTTCCAGCGCGGCGACGTCAAGGGCGCCTTCGAGCGCGCCGACCGCGTCTTCAGAAAGCGCTTCCACGCAGGCCGCTTCATGGCCGCGCCGCTCGAGGCGCGCGGCGTGATCGCCGACTGGGAGGAGGCCGCCGGCGAGCTGACGGTCTGGAGCTCGAGCCAGGTCCCGAACCTGGTCCGCACCTACACCGCGGGTCCCCTCGGCATCGCCGAGAGCAAGATGCGCGTGATCTCCGACGGCGTCGGCGGCGGCTTCGGCATGAAGGCGCACGTCTTCGACGAGGAGGTGCTGATCCCGGCCGCCTCGAAGCTCGTCGGCCGGCCGGTCAAGTGGATCGAGGACCGCTACGAGAACCTCGCGGCCTCGCTGCACTCGAAGGAGGTGATCATCTACCTCGAGATGGCCGTCAACGACGACGGCAGATTCCTCGCCTTCAGAGGTCACTACGTCGGGGTCGGCGGCGCATGGCCCGCCCACCCGTGGACGTCGCTGATCGACCCGCTGCCGGCGGCCTCGCTGCTGCCGAGCTTCTACGACATCGAGGCCGTCGAGACCTCGATCGACGCGCCGATGACGAACCGCTGCCCGCTCGGCGCCTATCGCGGCGTCGGCTGGACGCCGGGGCACAGCGCCCGCGAGACGATGATCGACGACGTCGCCCGCGAGCTCGGCATCGACCCGCTCGAGATCCGCCTCAAGAACACGATCCCCGACACCGAGCCGTTCGTCAGCGTCACGGGGATGAAGTACGACGGCGGCAGCTACAGCGGCTCGATGAACAGAGTGAAGGAGATGATCGACTACGACGGTCTGCTGAAGAAGCAGGCCGAGCTGCGCAGAGAGGGCAGATACATCGGCATCGGCTGGAGCCCGTGGGTCGAGCCGTGCGCGTGGGGCTCGGAGGTCGCGAAGGCCAACGGCTTCGCGGCCGAGTTCTTCGACGCGGCCAGCGTCACGATCGAGCCCGACGGCTCCGTCACGGTGACGACCGGCTGTCACAACCACGGCCAGGCGCACTACACGACGCTCGCGCAGGTCACGGCCGACACGCTCGGCGTGCCGTTCGAGAGCATCCGCGTGATCGAGAACGACTCCGCGACCGCGGTCTACGGCACCGGCACCTACGCCAGCCGGACGGCCGTCGTCGCCGGCGGCGCGATCATGCGCGCCGGCAGCGAGGTGCGCGACAAGATCATCCGCCTCGCCGCCCACGCGATGGAGGTCAGCCCCGAGGACATCGAGCTGGCGGAGGGCAAGGCGAGCGTCAGAGGCGTGCCGGACAGAGTCATGACGATGCAGGAGCTCGGCATGCTGTCCTACTACGGCGGCCCGAACCGCATCCCGGACGTCGAGCCGTCGCTGACCGCGACGCGCTCCTACGACCCGCCGGAGACGTACAGCAACGGCACGATCGTGGCGATCGTCGAGGTCGACATCGAGACCGGCAAGGTCCACCTGCAGCACATCGCCGCGTGCGAGGACTGCGGGACGATGCTGAACCCGATGGTGATCGACGGCCAGATGCAGGGCGCGATCGCCCAGGGCATCGGCGGCGGCATGTACGAGGACCTCGCCTACGACGCGAGCGGGCAGTTCCTCGCCAGCTCGCTGATGGACTACCTCTACCCGGCGACCACGGAGGTCCCGAACATCGAGATCTCCCACATCGAGACCCCCTCGACCGTGACGGAGGGCGGCATCAAGGGGATGGGCGAGTCCGGCACGATCTCGTCCCCGGTCGCGTGCCTGAACGCGATCGCCGACGCGATCAGCCCCTTCGGCGACATCAAGATCATGAAGTCGCCGATCGGCCCGAACGACATCCGCGAGATGATCCGCAACGCTCAGGCGAACGGCAGCGGAAGCAAGTGACGCAAGCGCGGGTGGTAGGGCACCACCCGCGTGTCGCCCCGTGCCTTTGGAGGAGGTGACGGATGCGGACGGGCGGGCTCGTCGAGCCGCCCGTCCGGGGGCGAGGGAGGAGAGATGCCGGCGGTACAGACGCTCGTCGCCGGCACACGCTGAATCAATCAGTTGTGAGAGGAGCGGAAGGCCCACATGCAATTCTTCAGAGACCAAGTCAGCAGTTTCAGTTTCACCAGTGACATCTTCTACTTGATGGCCTCGGTATCGCTGCTGCTGATCGTGGGAGCGATCGGCTTGATCGACGCCGGCCTCGTGCGGCGACGCAACATCCTCGACACGTGGCTGCAGAAGATCGCCGCCGCGGTCCTGGCGGGAGGTGCATTCCTGATCGTCGGCTACGGCATCTGGAACTGGCAGTTCAACCAGGCGCTCGGGGTCCCGAATCCACTCGGTGAGGCGATCAAGACCTGGTGGATCGGCGGGACGGTCATGAACACGTTCTCGCAGAACCTCGACCCGAGAATCGTGCCGGAGGCCGACACGTTCCAGGTCTTCGGGTTCTTCTTCTTCGCGTATGCGGCCGTGATCGGCGCGCTGCTGCACTCCGCCGGACTCGAGCGCATCAAGGCCGCGCCGATGATGATCATCGCGATCGTCGCCGGCGGCATCGTGATGCCGTTCGAGGCCTACTTGACGTGGGGCTCGGCGAGCTTCCTGACGAACAACGGGTCGCACGACTACCTCGGCCTGTTCTCCTGCTACGTCCTGGCGGGCGTCTGGGGCCTGATCATCGCCTGGCGCGTCAAGCCGCGGCTCGGCGCGTTCAGGCCGCACCCGCAGGCGGCCGGGGTCTTCCCCGGCAACCTTGGGACGAGCGCCCTCGGCGTCGCGATCGTGCTGTTCGCGGTGCCGTTCCTGGCGGTCGGCTGCGGCTACCTCGTCGCCGACGGCGGCTATTTCGGCATCTCGATGTCGACGAGCGGCTTCGGCATCGTCGCGCTCAACATCGGCGCGGCGTACTTCGGCGGCATCCTCGGCGGCCTGCTGATCAGCTACAGAACGAAGAACCCGCTGTTCGCGATGATCGGCCCGGTCACCGGCTACATCGGCTGCGCCGCCTGTCTCGACGTCGTGCACCCGTGGGTGTGCGTCCTGGTCGCGTTCGGCTCGCCGTTCGCGTTCTGGCTCGTCTACTCGATCCTGTACCGCCTCGGCATCGACGAGAAGAAGGTCGTCCCGCTCGGGCTCGGGTCCGGCGTCTACGGCGCGATCGTGTCCGGCTTCGTCGCCTGGCACACGCCGACCGGCGGCTACTTCGGCCTCAGAGGCGCCTACGGCTTCCAGCACGCGCAGGTGACGCCGTGGATGCAGCTGGCGGCGCTCGGCGTGACGATCGCGACGGCCGCGATCAGCGGTCTCGTGCTCGTGCTCCTGCTGGAGAAGACGATCGGCCTGCGCGTCAAGCAGGAGGACGAGCTGATCGGCCTCGACGAGGCGCTCTGGGGGACGCCGCCCGAGCCGGTCGAGGCGATCCTGACCGGCTACGGCTCCGGCGCGGACGCGCCGGCGGGGAACGGCGCCCCGGTCAGCTCCGGCGGCGTCGCCGTCGGGAAGCCCGACTGACGCCACCACCTGCGAGCGCCCCGCCGCCCTCCGGCGGGGCGCTCGCACACGTGGTCGGTGTCGTCGCACCTGTTGTCATCTCGAGAGAAGGGTCAGATGTGTCTTCCGTAACGCCCGAGGTCACGCGCTTCACCTCGATCGAGGATGTCGAGGCCGCGCTCCAGCGGGAGCGCTACCTGCCCGACCGGGGGCTTGCCACCGCGATCT
>JAOPZA010000195.1 GCA_025964325.1 Conexibacter sp. | reverse complement strand
GCTAGTACTGCTCCAGCGCCGGGCGCAACGCGCGCAGCCCGCCGAGGCGGCGGACCAGCGCCGCGACCGGCAGCGTCCCGACCGCCATCGTCAGGCCGACCGCGGCGTAGACCGGGCGCGCGCCGACCAGGCCCACGAGTGCGCCGGCGCCGATGACGCCGAGGCCGAACGCGAGGTTGCGGCAGGCGTCGACGGTCCCGAGCGTGCGCGCACGCAGGTGATCGGGCGTCCGGCGGACGATCAGCGACTGCGCGGCGACGCCCATGAAGCCGCCGCCGACGCCGCCGAGCAGGTAGCAGCCGAGCATCGGGAGGAGCGACGGAGCCGCGGCGACGAGGGCGACGCCCGTCGCCATCGCGAGCCGCCCGACGAGCACGCCGGTCGCCTCGTTGTCGCGATGCAGAGCGCGCGCGGCGTACCACGATCCGAGCACCATGCCCGCCCCCCAGCACGAGGTCAGCGCGCCGAGGCCGATCGCCCCGGCGTGCAGGTCGAACATCAGCGGCACCTCGGCGGTCATCGTGAACGACGTGGCGAAGGTCGAGATGCAGGCGGTCGCCACGAGCGGCCGCAGCACCCGATGGCGGAGCAGGGCCCGCAGGCCGGCCTCGGCCTCGGGCTCGGCCTCGGTCTCGTCCTGCGGATCGACATCGGCCGGCGGTCGCGGCGCGGAGAACGCGCTCCGCACCGACGCGATCAGCAAGGCCGAGGCGACGAACGTCATCGCGTCGACCAGGAACACGCTGCTCACGCCCAGCGCCGCGATCAGCGCACCGGCGACCAACCGCCCGGCGGTCTTGCCGACGTTGGAGCCGGTGGCGATCACGCCGTTCGCCCACGTCAGGTGACGCTCCCCGGCGACGTGGGCGATCGCGGCGCCGGATGCCGGGCCGAAGACGGTGCCGATCGCCGTGGCGAGCACGCCGAGCGCGAGCATCGCGACGGGCGTGTGGGCGATCGCCAAGGTGAGGAAGACGGCACACGCGGCGAGCTCGGCGCCGATCATCAGCTTGCGGCGGTCGGCGAGGTCGCCGACCCAGCCGCCGAGCGGTGCCAGCAGCGCGCCGGCCCCGATCGTGAGCATCAGCGACAGCGACAGCCAGGTCGCGGAATGCGTCTGGGCGTAGAGCGCGAAGCCGATCGCGACGCCGGACGCATCCGTCCCGGCCATCGAGACGAAACGGGATATCGCGAGCCGCAGCACGGCGGCGCGGGATGTTTGACGGCGCGCGGTGGCGCGCCGCCGGGGCACGGCAGACAGCAGCACGAGAACCTTCCTTGCAGCGACGGCGGGCGCGCGGACGCGCGCGGGTCGCTTCGAGTCGAGATCGATGTGTGGGCGTTCGCGCGAGCGCCGCTGCCGTGGGTCTTCACACGGCGCGCTCGCTGCCAATGCCGCAGATGGGCAACGATAGCGGCCGGTTTCATGGAAGACGAACTCCCCCGGTGCATGTGTGACAGGTCGCACGCAACGCCGCGGGAGCGCCGCCTGTGCCGTGTGTCCGCCTTCGTCTCGGCCACAGGAGCGGCTACCGCGACCCCGTGTACTTCGTACGATCGTTCAAGCGCGCCCACGGCATCACGTCGCTCAACTGGCGCCGCGCCGGCCGCGCGTAGACCTCGCCACCGCACACGTCAGACGACCGACGGGTAGGGCCGGCGGCGCTGCGGCGGAGTCGTCGAACGGCATGGTGGGAAGAACAACCTGACGCGGGTCGGCGACGGCGACGCGCCGTGTGCCGCCTTGCCCCGCGACTCATCCTCGTCTTCCTAGGAGGCTCCGCATGAGCGAGCAGCGGCCACGTCCGACGACCACAACCGATTCCGGGATCCCTGCGGCGAGCGACGAGTTCTCGCTGACCGTCGGCCCGCAGGGCCCGACGGTGCTGCACGACCACTACGTCGTGCAGAAGGTGCAGCACTTCAACCGCGAGCGGGTGCCGGAGCGGGTCGTGCACGCGAAGGGCAGCGGCGCGCACGGCTTCTTCGAAGTCACGAACGACGTCACGCCGTTCACGAGAGCGGCGCCGTTCGGCGCGGTCGGCAAGCGGACGCCGATGTTCGCGCGCTTCTCGACGGTCGCGGGCGAGCAGGGCTATGCGGACACCGTGCGCGACCCGCGCGGGTTCGCGTTGAAGTTCTATACCGAGGACGGCAACTACGACCTCGTCGGCAACAACACGCCGGTGTTCTTCGTGCGTGACGCGTCGAAGTTCCAGGACTTCATCCACTCGCAGAAGCGGCTGCCGGACACCGGCATGCGCTCGAACGACATGCAGTGGGACTTCTGGACGCTCTCGCCGGAGAGCGCGCACCAGGTGACGATCCTGATGTCCGATCGCGGCACGCCGCGCACCTATCGCCACATGAACGGCTACGGGAGCCACACCTTCTCATGGATGAACGCGGCCGGCGAGAAGTTCTGGATCAAGTACCACTTCAAGACCGTCCAGGGGCCGGAGAACTTCACCGACGCGGAGGCGGCGGCGATGACCGCCGAGGACCCGGACTTCCACCGCCGCGACCTGCGCCGCGCGATCGACGCCGGCGACGCGCCCGAGTGGCGCCTCGAGATCCAGGTGATGCCCTTCGAGGATGCCGCGAGCTATCGCTTCAACCCGTTCGACGTCACGAAGGTCTGGCCGCACGGCGACTACCCGCCGATCGAGGTCGGCCGGATGGTGCTCGACCGCAACCCCGAGAACTACTTCGCCGAAGTCGAGCAGGCCGGCTTCTCGCCGGCCAACCTCGTGCCCGGGATCGGCCTCAGCCCGGACAAGATGCTGATGGGCCGGATCTTCTCCTACCACGACACGCACCTGCACCGGATCGGCCCCAACTACGAGCAGCTGCCGATCAACGCGCCGCACTCCGAGGTCCACTCCTACAACAAGGACGGGGCGATGACCTATCGCCACGCCGGCAACCAGCCCGTCTACGCGCCGAACTCCTACGGCGGCCCTGAGGCGGATCCGCAACGCGCGGCCGAGGTCGGCTGGTCGGTCGAGGGCGCCGAGATCGGGCGCTACGCCAACGCGCACCACGCCGAGGACGACGACTTCGGGCAGGCAGGGACGCTCTATCGCGAGGTGATGAGCGACACCGACCGCGACCACCTCGCCGCGAACATCGTCGGCCACGCGAGCGACGAGGTCAGCCAGTCGATCCAGGAACGCGTCGTCGCCTACTGGGCCGCCGTCGACCCCGAGCTCGGAGCGCGCGTCGCGAGCGGCCTCGGCATCAGCAACGGGCGCGAGCGCGTCCCCGAGCACGCGGCCGCGGTCCTGGCCGAACACGCCAACCGCGCCTGAGGTCGAGGAGCTGC
>JAOPZA010000090.1 GCA_025964325.1 Conexibacter sp. | reverse complement strand
CTCGACGAGCAGGGCTGGAAGGAGCTGGCGGCCGAGATGACGAGCAGCTGGATCGGCACGATCGAGCGGCTCGAGGCGGAGAGCACCGCGCGCCTGCGCGAGCAGGACGGCGCGCAGGGCAGCCCGGTCGGCGTCGTGATGATGCTGTTCGAGGCCGCAGGCGTTCCCGCCGAGGGCGAGGAGCAGGCGGGGTCGGAACGGCACCTCGGCCGGCGCTCCAGCCGGCGCCCGCAGCCGCTGCACGCGGCGCACGGCGCCGACATCGACTGACGACGGCTACCCCTCCGGGTCGCCGTCGGCCAGCGCCTGCTGCGCGAGCGCGAGGACGCCCTCGCGGCTGTCGGCGACGGCGATGAACCGTCCGATGTGGCAGAAGCGGGCATCCGGCACCCCGGTTGCGGCCGCCAGCTCGCCGTCGCTCAGGCCCGCCCAGCGCTCGGGCAGGTCCTTGCGGTTGGCGAACTCGCCAAGCACTCGCGGGACGGCCTGCAGTCCCCAGTCGCCCTCGCGCGGGTAGACGACGAACAGCGCCTCCGGCGCGGTGGGGACCAGCTCGCGATGCCACGGCATGCCGCGGTCGAGCTCGATCAGCCGCGGATCCTCGGCCCGCTCGATCGCCGAGCGCACCAGCGCAGCGGCGCGCGCCTGCGCGGCGGCAGCGTGGATCTCGCGCCGGAGGATCCCGCTCGCGAACGCGAGCGCGTCGTCGAACGCCCGCGTCCGTGCCTCGGCCGAGGCGTCCTCGTCCCACTGGAGGTTGAGCGCCGCGACCGCGTGCGAGACGGTGAAGGGGGAGACCTGGCCGATCAGCGACTGCGTCAGCGTCTGGCCGGTGTCGTTCGCGTCGATCCCCTGGACGAGGACCTCGTCGATGCGGGTCGCGATCTCGGCCCTGCCCGAGATCTGCGCGCCGTACGCGCGCCAGACGAGGCCGAAGGAGGCGTAGCGGATGCCGTTCGGCCGCTCGCCCGCGCCGCCGCGCTGATGGTGGTCGAAGTCCCCGCTGGCCGGGTCGTTGCGCTGGCCGACGTCGACCCGCAGGTCGCTCGCGCCGATCACCTGCGGGTCGCGCGTCCGGACGATCTCCAGCTCGCCCTCGTGGAGCAGCGAGAGGGCGGCGAGGGCGAAGACGTCGTCAGCGTGGAAGGACCCGTTGTGGGTGGCGGCTCTCATGCCATCACGCTATGCGATCGGGCCGCTGGAGCGCGTCGCCGTCGCCCGCGTCGGCTCGCCGCGGCGGTCGCAGCGGAGCGTCGCTGTAGGCTGCCAGCGTGACGAAGGTGAGCGCGGCAGCGGCACGACGGATCGCGCTCGCCGCGCAGGGCTTCGCCGACCCGCGGCCGGCCGGTCGCGTCGACGCCCGCCACATCCGCCGCGTGATCGAACGCGTCGGGATCCTCCAGCTCGACTCCGTCAACGTCTTCTCGCGCGCCCACTACCTGCCGGTCTTCTCGCGGCTCGGGCCCTACCCGCGCGAGCTGCTCGACCGGCTCAGCGCCCACACCGCCGGGCCCGTGCGCCGCGAGCTGTTCGAGTACTGGGCGCACGAGGCGTCGCTCGTGCCGGTCGAGCTCCAGCCCTTTCTGCGCTGGCGGATGGCGCGGGCCGACGACGAGGCGTGGGGCCGGATGCGCACGCTCGCGCGCGACGCTCCGCACCTCGTGGAGGACGTGCTCGCGCTCGTCGAGGCGGAGGGGCCGATCCGCGCGGCGGACGTGAGCGGCGAGCGCGCGGCGCACAGAGCGCGGGAGATGTGGGACTGGCACGAGGGCAAGGTCGCGCTCGAGTACCTCTTCTGGGCGGGGCGGGTGACCGCTGCCCGGCGGATCAACTTCGAGCGCCGCTACGACCTGCCCGAGCGCGTGCTGCCGCCTGCCGTGCTGGCCGTCGAGACCCCGACCGTCGCGGCGGCGCAGCGTGAGCTCGTGCGGGTCGCCGCACGCGCCTGCGGCATCGCGACCGAACCCGACCTGGGCGACTACTTCCGCCTGCCGCGGACCGAGTCGAAGGCGCGCGTCGCCGAGCTCGTCGCCGCGGGCGAGCTGCTGCCCGTCGAGGTCGAGGGCTGGCGCGCCCCGGCCTACCTGTGGCCGGAGGCACGGCGGCCGCGCGCGATCCGGGCGCGCGCGCTGCTGAGCCCGTTCGACTCGCTGATCTGGTTCCGCGAGCGCACCGAGCGGCTGTTCGGCTTCCGCTACCGCATCGAGATCTACACGCCGGTCGAGAGACGGATCCACGGCTACTACGTGCTGCCGTTCCTGCTCGACGAGGCGCTCGTCGCGCGGGTCGACCTCAGATCCGACCGTCAGGCCGGCGTGCTGCGCGTGCAGGCCGCGTTCGCCGAGGAGGGCGTCGACCGCGATCAGGTCGCCGAGGCGCTCGCGCTGGAGCTCTGGTCGGTCGCCGGCTGGCTCGGGCTGGACGATGTCGCCGTCGCCGAGCGGGGCGACCTCGCGGCCGCCCTGCGCTCGGCGCTCGGCGACGCGCCTCAGGTCGTGCTGGCGAGCGCGCGCTCGTCGCTGTAGGTCTCGCCGCGCTCGGCCTTCTCGACGAGCGAGGCGGGCGGGGTGAAGCGCTCGCCGTAGGTCTCGGCGAGCTCGCGCGCGCGGGCGACGAAGCCCGTCAGCCCGCCGTCGTATCCGTTGACGTACTGGAGCACGCCGCCGCTCCAGCCCGGGAAGCCGATCCCCAGGATCGAGCCGATGTTGGCGTCGGCGATCGACTCGATCACGCCTTCGTCGACGCACTTGACGGTCTCGAGCGCCTCGATGAACAGCATCCGCTCCTCGAGGTCCTTCAGCTTGATCGCGGAGGGGTCGGCGACCGGCGGGAAGGCCTCCCGCAGGCCGGCCCAGAGGCCCGTGCGTCTGCCGTCGGCGTACTCGTAGAAGCCGGCGCCCTCGAGCTTGCCGGGTCGCTGGTGCTCGTCGAGCATGCGGTCGATCACCTGTTCGGAGGGGTGCGCGTCCCAGCCGGAGCCGGTTGCGCTCGCGGCCTTCGCCGCGTCGCGGATCTTGCGCATCAGCTTCAGGTTGAGCTCGTCGCTCAGCTGCAGCACCGGTGCGGGGTAGCCTGCCTGCGAGGACGCCTGCTCGATCGTCGGCGCCGGGACCCCCTCGACCAGCATCGAGATCCCCTCGTTGATGAAGGTGCCGATCACGCGGCTGGTGAAGAACCCGCGACTGTCGTTGACCACGATCGGCGTCTTCTTGATCTGCTTCGCGACGTCGAGCGCCCGGTGGAGCGTCGCGTCGCTCGTCTGCTCGCCTCTGATGATCTCCAGCAGCGGCATCTTGTCCACCGGTGAGAAGAAGTGCAGGCCGACGAAGTCGGCCGGCCGCGAGACGCCCTGCGCCAGCTCGGTGATCGGCAGCGTCGAGGTGTTCGAGCCGAGCAGCGCGCCGTCGGCGAGATACGGCTCGATCTCGGCGAAGACCTTCGCCTTGACGGCCGGGTCCTCGAAGACGGCCTCGATCACGAGGTCGGCACCGGCCGCGTCGGCCGGGTCGGCGGTCGGCATGATCCGCGCCAGCAGCGCCTGGCCCTGCTCGGGCGTCGAGCGGCCACGCGAGATCGTCTTCTCGACGAGTCTCTCCGAGTACCCCTTGCCGCGCTCGGCCGCCTCCAGCGAGACATCCTTGAGGACGACGTCGATGCCGGCCTTCGCGCTGACGTAGGCGATCGCGGCGCCCATCATGCCGGCGCCGAGCACGACGGCCTTCTGCGAGCGGAACGGCTCGACGTCGCTCGTCCGGCCGCGGTCGCCGTTGACGCGCTGGAGGTCGAAGAAGAACGCCTGGATCATATTCTTGGCGACCTGGCCGACGGCGAGGTCGACGAAGTAGCGGCCCTCGATCTCCAGCGCGTTGTCGAAGTCGACCTGCGCGCCCTCGACCGCGACGGCCATGATGTGGTGCGGCGCCGGGTAGTTCGCGCCCTTGAGCTGCTTGCGCAGGTTGGCCGGGAAGGCCGGCAGGTTCTGCGCCAGCGCGGGCGTCGTCGGGGTTCCGCCGGGGATCTTGTAGCCCTTCACGTCCCACGGCTGGACGGCCGCCGGGTTCGCCGCGATCCAGGCCTTCGCCGCCGGGATCAGCTCCTCGCGCGTGGCGACGAGCTCGTCGACGATGCCGACCTCTCTCGCTCTCGCGGGGCGGTGGCGCGTGCCCTGCAGCAGGACCTGCATCAGCGCGTTGACGATGCCGAGCATGCGGACCGAGCGCACGACGCCGCCGGCGCCGGGCAGCAGCCCGAGCGTCACCTCGGGGAAGCCGATCTGGACCTTCGGGTCGTCGACGACGACGCGGTGGTGGGTCGCGAGCGCGATCTCGAGCCCGCCGCCGAGGGCGGCGCCGTTGATCGCGGCGACGACCGGCTTGCCGAGCGTCTCGAGCCGGCGCAGCTGCGCCTTGCCGGCGCGGATGCCGTCGGCGAACTCCTCCGCCTGCTCCTGCGTGACGGCGAGCAGGTCGTTGAGGTCGCCGCCCGCGAAGAACGTGCTCTTCGCCGACGTGATGATCACCCCGGCGATCTCGTCCTGCTCGGCTTCGAGCCGGTCGACGGTCGCGCCCATCGACTCGAAGTACGCGCGGTTCATCGTGTTGGCGGACTGGTTCGGGTCGTCGAGCGTCAGCAGGACGATGCCGTCCTCGCCCTTCTCCCAGCGGATCGTGGTGCTCTCGGCCATGGCTAGATCGCCTCCACGACGGTCGCGATGCCCATGCCGCCGCCGACGCAGAGCGTCGCCAGCCCGTATCTGCCGCCGGTGCGGTGCAGCTCGTCGATCAGCGTGCCGAGGATCATGCCGCCGGTCGCGCCGAGCGGGTGGCCCATTGCGATCGCGCCGCCATTTACGTTGATCCTGTCGTCGGGGATATCCATCACGCGCTGATAGCGCATCACGACGCTGGCGAAAGCCTCGTTCAATTCCCAGAGGTCGATGTCCTTCCGGCTCATGCCGGCGGCCTTCAGTGCCTTATCAGAGACTGCGGCAGGTGCGGTGAGCATGATCGTCGGCTCGGAACCGATGCTGGCGTAGGAGCGGATGCGGCCGCGCGGCTTCAGCCCGGCCTTCTCGCCGAATTCCTTGGAGCCGACCAGCACGACGCCGGAGCCATCGACGATGCCCGAGGAATTGCCGCCGTGATGGACGTAATTCAGTTCCTCGATTTCCGGATAGCGATCCTTGGCAACCGCCTCGAAGCCATTCTTGCCGTAAGTCTCGAAAGCCGGCTTCAGTTTGGCAAGCCCTTCGACCGTGGTGTCCGGACGCATGTGCTCATCGCGATCCAGCAGAACTTCCCCCAGCACATCCTTCACCGGCACAATGGAGTTCTTAAAGTAGCCATTTTCCCAGGCGTGACCGGCTTTGCGCTGGCTCTCCACGGCGAAGCTGTCCACATCGTCGCGGCTGAACCCGTCAAGGGTCGCGATGATGTCGGCGCCGATACCCTGCGGTGCGTAGTGATTGGTGTAGGCAATCTGCGGATCGGCGGTCCAGGCGCCGGAATCATAGCCCATGACGGTGCGGCTCATCGATTCGACGCCGCCGCCGACACCCGCCTGGATCATGCCCGAATGCACCTGTGCTGCTAGCAGGTTCACGGCATCCAGCGCGGTGGCGCAGAAGCGGTGGATTTGCTGGCCGGCGACCGATTGTGCATAGCCGGCCTGCAGCAGGGCGGCACGGGCAAGTACGCCCCCCTGCTCGCCCACCGGCTGCGCCATGCCGATGATGACGTCGTCCAGCAACGCGGTGTCGAGATTATTCCGCTCCTGCACGGCCTGCAGGAGCTGGGTTACGAGGGATACTGAGGTGACCTCATGCAAGGCACCATCGGGGCGGCCTTTGCCACGCGGAGTTCTAACATGGTCATAGACGTAAGCTTCCATTACGGCGCTCATTTC